>JBGQFW010000080.1:0-19043 GCA_041497115.1 Methylomirabilia bacterium | reverse complement strand
GCGAGCGCGAGGGCACGGCGCGCGAGGTCGGCGCGGCGATCGCGGCCGAGCTCGAGGAGCGCTTCTCGGAGTTCATCGCGCTCGCCTTCCGACGACCGTAGCGTTGCTGGCGCCGCGGGTGGGGCGAGGCCGGGGGCGGCTGCGGCGACCCCCAGGCCGGGGCGCAGCGATACCGTTCGCGTCCTCCATACTCCACGGGGCGCGCTGTCCTGGTCGCAGTGAAACGGGTCGGCGGAGCCGCCCCCGGCCTCACCCCACCCGCTCCGTCGGCGGCCACGGCTCGGTCGGCCGCGATGCGTGATGAGCTCGGAAGCGGGCGTCGCGCTTGGCCGCGTGGTGGCGGCGGCTCGCGCGCCTGCGGCGCGGCTTGCCGCCGGGCGGGCCTCGGGCTCGGTCGCGGGTACGGGGGGCTCGGCTTTCGTCCTCTCTTCTGGGGTGCTACCGTGCTCGCATGGCGAGGGTCATTCCGGCGAAGCTCGTGGAGGATGTCGCGCGGGAGCTGATGGCGCGGGCGGCGATCGACATTCCGGCGGACTATCGGGACGGGGTGATCAAGGCGCGCGATCGGGAGGCGAACAGGATCGCGCGGTTCGTGCTGGACGAGATGCTGAGGAACTGGGAGATCGCGACGGCGGAGCGGCGGCCGATGTGCGCGGACACGGGGTTGCCGCGATACTACGTGCGGATGGGAAACGAGGCGGTCGTCGAGGGCGGGTGCGTGGCGGTGGAGCGGGCGCTCCGGCGGGCCACCGCGGACGCCACGGCGGCGGTGCCGCTGCGGCCGAACCGGGTGCATCCGCTGACGCGGGTCGATCACAACAACAACGTCGGCGTCCACGCGCCGGAGGTGACGTGGGCGTTCGAGCCCGATGCCGACTGGCTCGACGTGACGACGGTGCACAAGGGCGGCCTGTTCGGCAGCGACTACCGCATGCTGTTTCCCGCCGACGGCATCGGCGGCCTCAAGCGGTTCTTCATCGACACGCTGATCGAGCACGGCAAGCGCGGGCTCGCCTGCCAGCCGGCCATCGTGGGCGTCGGGATCGGCGGGTCCAAGGACACCTGCGTGCGGCTGGGCAAGGAGGCCGCCTGCCTGCGCGTGGTCGGCAGCCGCAATCCCGACCCCGCGCTCGCGCAGCTGGAGGACGAGCTCACCGCGCTCGGCAACTACATCGGCATCGGCGCCATGGGCTTCGCCGGCACCTCGATGGTGGTCGGCACTCACATCGAGATCGCGTTCTCGCACACCGGGGGCATGCCGGTCGGCATCCACCAGTTCTGCCTCTCCTCGCGGCGGGCCACCGCGCGCATCCATCCCGACGGCCGCGTGGCGTTCCGCGCCGACCCCCAGTGGTTCACCGACTATTACCGTCGGGAAGGCGTGGAATGACGGAGCCGGGTCGGTCCTCGAACAGGCCACCCACGTTTCAAGGCGGTCCCGCGAACCCCGCGACGATGCGCGAGGTCAGGCTGACCACGCCGGTCAGCGATGAGGCCATCGCGGCGCTCGAGCTCGGCGACGTCGTCTACCTCGATGGGTTCCTGTACACGGCGCGCGAGGGCGTGTACCGCAAGGTGGTCGACGAGGGGCGCGGCGTGCCGGACTCCGTGCGCGCGCTGACCAACGTCAACTTCCACTGCTCGCCGGCGGCCCGCGTGCGGCCCGACGGCACGTACACGGTGGAAGCGGTGACGGCCACCGCGAGCTTCCGCTTCGGCAAGTCGATGACGCGCTGGTTCGAGCGCTCGGGCGCCCGGGTGATCGTCGGCAAGGCCGGTCTCACCGAGCTGGCCTACCGGGAGTGGTTCGTGCCGCACGGCGCGATCTACCTCACCACCGTCGGCTACGGCATGGGCGCGGCCTACGGCCAGGCCATCAAGGGCGTGCGCGAGGTGCACTGGCTGGAGGAGCTCGGCATCGCGCAGGCGCTGTGGGTGCTCGAGGTCGAGCGGCTCGGTCCCTTCCTGGTGGAGGGCGACCGCGCGGGCCGCAGCCTGTTCGCCCTGGCCAATGTCGAGATCAACCGGCGCGTCGCCGAGGTCTACGCGGGGCTGCCGAAGTTCGTGATGGGCCGCTTCGGCGAGACGACCGCCCGCACCGACGAGGTGGTGTAGGCCCGGTAGCGGGCGGGTGTCAGTCCGAACGCCGACTTGAAGGCCCGGGTGAAGTGCGCCTGGTCGGCGAATCCCGCGTCGCAGGCGATCTCGGCCAGCGGGCGTTGCCGGCCGATCCGCTCGCGCGCGAAGTCGAGCCGGCGCATGAGCAGGTACCGGTAGGGGCTGGTCCCGAACGCGATCCTGAACTGGCGGGACAGGTCGTAGCGTGTCAATCCCGTGACGGCCTCCAGCTCGGTCGAATGCACGACGCGGGTGCGCTCGGCGTCCAGGAACTGTCGAGCCCGCTCGACGGCCCGGACGTCGACGCGCCGGGAGACGGCCGGCCGGGCGCCACTCCGCGCTCCGGCCATCAGCCCTTCCGCCAGGTCCACGATGAGTCCATCGACGGCCAGCGACTCCAGGGGCGCCACGAAGGCCTCGCGGATGGCGCGGGACAGCCGGGCGCTCGTCGAGACCGGCTCACTCACGAACGGCAGGGGATGGGGGCGTCCGCGGACGACCCGTACCGCCTCGGCCAGCCGCGACGGGTCCACGTACACGATGCGATAGCCGAACCCCTCGGGGGTGCCCGCGCGCCCGTCGTGCACCTCGTCCGGATAGAGCACGACCACACGCCCGGGCGTGCTGGCCCAGGTCGCGCCCCGGTAGTCGAACACCTGCACGCCGGAATCGGTCACGCCGATGGCGTACGTATCGTGACGATGGCTGTCGTAGGCCTCGCCGGCGAGCCACGCGCTGAAGAGCTCGACGCCGCCGACCGGCCCCGTGCTGGCGATCCAGCTCGCGACCGTCGGCTGGCACGATCGTTCAAGACCCTCGCCGCCGGATCTGGTGTGCTTGGGTCGCATCGCTCGCATCTTCGACGGGAGCCCCGAGAGGGCTCCCGATCCGTGGAGGGTAGCGTACGACGACCGAGCGGGTCGTGGCGTTTCTTCTCTTCGCCGTCGTGGCCGCCGTCACGCCGGGACCGAGCAACATCATGCTCACCGCGGCCGGCGCGCAGGCGGGCGTCCTGCGGGGGCTCCCCTGCCTGTTGGGCGTCACGACCGGCATGGCGCTCATGATGTTCGTGGTGCCGCTCGGTCTGGGGAGTCTCGTCCTCGAGCGGCCCCTGGCGCTGGCGACGCTCCACTGGGGCGGCGCCGCGTTCCTGCTGTGGCTGGCGTGGAAAGTCGCGACCTCCTCGAGCCGCGTCGACGCGACACCGGACGACAAGCCGGTCGGGTACCTGGGCGCGGCGGCCTTTCAGTGGGTCAACCCGAAATCCTGGCTCGTGAGCGCGAGCGCCGGCGGTACCTTCCTCAGCGCCGGGACGGGCAGCCCTGCCTGGCAGGCCGCCTGCCTCGGGGGGTTGTTCTTCGTCGCCGCGCTGCCAAGCTGCTTCCTGTGGCTGGCGTTCGGGGCCGGCGTGCAGCACGTCCTGCACAGCCCCCGCCTCCTCAGAATCTTCAACATCGTCATGGGCGTTCTGCTGGCCGCGTCGATCGCCCTCATCGTCCGGTAGCGGCCGGCGCTTCGGCGAGGAGGGCGAGATCCACGAGCCGGGCCACATCGGCGGCCTCCAGCGTGGGCGGCGCGATGGCGGCGCGCCCCAGGACCGCGGCGGCGGTGCGGTCGTCGAAGCGCACATCCTGCAGGAAGTAGTCCCGGTACGGCTCGATCATGCGCGCCACCTGGCGCTCCAGCGGCGAGGGATCGCTGAGCGGCTCCGTCGCGGCGTCTAGCAGCGTCAGCCCGGCCAGCCCCAGCCGCTCGGCGAGCATCGCGCCCATCACGCTCTGGCGCGGCGCGTCGCGCACCACCAGGTGGAACGTCGCGCCGGCGGCGTCCGGATGCTCGGCCAGCGCGATCGTCGCGTCGACGACGTACTCGAGCGGCACCAGGTTGAAGGGCGCGCGCGGCGCGCCGGACACGCGGAGTCGAGCCCCGGCGGCCTGCGGCCACTGGGCCAGCGCCGCCGCCAGGCGGATGAACGCGAAGAAGAGGTTGGACGGGTTGCCGCCCGCCGTCGCCGGCGCAGCGCCGACGACGATCGACGGGCGCAGGACGCGCACGTCCACGCCGGCGGCCGCGCCCGTCGTGCGCACGGCCGACTCGGCGGCGAGCTTGGCCCGCTCGTAGGTGTTGTGGAACGCCTGGCCGACGTCGGCCTCACGCTCGTAGACGACGCCGGAGCGCGCGCCGCACACGAACGCGGTGGAGACGTGCGCCCAGCGCGCGAGCCGTCCGCCGGCGAGCGCCCGCAGCAACGCCGCCGGTCCATCGACGTGGGCGCCCACGTAGGGCCCGAGCGCGCCGGGCGCGAACGACGTGTCGCCCGCGCAGTGGATGACCGTCTCCACGCGCTCGCGCAGCCACCGGAGCGCCGCCGGGGCCAGGGACGCGCCGGCGGCGCTCAGCTCGCCCTCGACCACCGCGACGCCCCGGGCGGCGTCGCCGAGCGCGCTCGCGACGCGCGTGTGGGCGTCGACACCGTCGCGGCCGCGGGCCAGCACCGCCAGCGGACGGCCGGCGGCGCGCAGCCGCATCGCGACGGCCCGGCCGATGAACCCGGTGGCTCCCGTCAGGAGGGTCATTTGTAGCGGGGGCCGCTTGCACGGGTAGGGGCGTGGGTGGCCTGATCGAGGACGTTGGCGGAGCTGTTGTAGCGAGGGCCGTCTGCACGGGTAGGGGCGTGGGTGGCCTGATCGAGGACGTTGCTGGATTCGACGTTGCCGGGTCCGTTGATCTTGCCGTTTTCCCAGGCAGTACCGGGGGGGTGGTCGGCGGGGCCGCGCCAGCGGTCGGCGTAGCGCTGGGTGTCCAGGCGGAGCGTCCACCGGGCGAGCAGCCAGACGATGAAGAAGAAGGTGCGCCAGGGGCCGCGCGCGAGGAAGCGGCGGCCGGAGGTGACGAGGGGCGTCGTGATCAGCACGCTCTCGCCGCGGCGCTTGAGGCGCTGCGTGAAGTCCAGGTCTTCCATGAGCGCGAGGTCGCGGTAGCCGCCCAGGGCGCGGAACACGGCGGCGCGCACGAAGACGCCCTGGTCGCCGTAGTAGTTGCGCGTGAGCCGGTAGCGCACGCGATTGATCCACGTGATCGCGCGCAGGCTCCAGACCGGCTCGGCGAACAGGTGCTCGAAGGCGCCCCCGGCCGCGCGCGGGTCGCCCAGCGCCCGCGCGATGAGCGCGAGCGCGTCGGCGGGCGGGAACGAGTCGGCGTGCAGGAACAGGATCGTGTCGCCGGCGGCGGCCGCCGCGCCGGCGTTCATGAGCCGGGCACGCGTCGAGCCGTCCGGCCACAGCAGGCGGGCGGAACCGGCCGCCGCCGCGGTGGTGCCCTCGACGTCGCCGGCGGCCGCGACCAGCACCTCGGCGCCCTCGACCCCGGGCAGCCGCGCCAGATGCTCGAGCGTGCGCGCCAGCGCGGCGGCGTCGTTGCGGACGGGAATGACGATCGACAGCCAGGGCGCCATCAGAAGCGACCGCGCGCGCGCTCGCGCCCCGGCAGCACCTCGAGGCACGTCGTCCACCAGCCCGTGCGCACCGTCTCGACGAACTCCGGCGGCAGCGCCTCGGCCTCCATCTCGCGGGCGAGCGTCTCGTGATCGTAGGCGACCGGCACGAACTCGACCTGAAGGTCGCGTCCCGGCTCGGCGGTGAGCAGCGTGTACCAGACGCGCGCGGTGCCGTCGTTCTCGGGACGGCCGATGACCCCGACGTTGACCAGGTGGCGGCCGTCGGCGAGGCGGCGATGCCACTTGATCCCGCTGTGCGTGCACAGGATCACCTGAGCGCCGGCGTCGTCGAGCAGGCGCGCGACGAGGCCGTCCGGGGTCGTCGACTCCCAGAGGAACTCGCTGACGGCGCGCGGCGAGCCGTGACAGAGGAGCGCCGCGAAGTCGCCGAGCGCCAGGCGGCGGTGGGCGGGCAGCGCGGCCATCCAGCGCCGGTGCTCGCTCGACGTGTGGGCGCGCGTGTAGGCGTAGCTGAGCCGCGCGAAGTGGTTGTCGCGCGGGTCGGTGTAGCCGCAGCCGCAGTCGGCGTGACCGAAGGCGACCGCCTGGTCGTAGTTGCCCTGGATGACGCGCGCGCCCCCCTCACGCAAGAGGGGAAATACGCGGTCCGGATGGGGGCCGAAGCCGCCGAGGTCGCCCAGGCAGAAGACGGCGTCCACGTCGCGCCGCCGCGCGTCGGCGAGCGTGGCGGCGAGCGCGTGGGCGTTGGCGTACACGCCGCCGAAGACGGCGACGCGGCGGAGCGCGCGCGGCTCGGTCAGCGTCGTCATGCGTTGCGGCAGCTCGAGCCGGTCTGCCAGCAGACCAGGCACGCCGGGTGGTCGAGCCGGTTGGGCACGAGCGTGTCGGCCAGCGTGGCGCCGGCCATGCGCGCCTCGGGCAAGCCGGAGAGGATCGGGCACACGTAGACGCCGCCGGTCGCCACCGCGCGCGACTCGGAGCACTGCAGTCGCGCGGGATCGACGGCCGCCAACATCTCGCGGCTCACCGTGCCGCCGCCGCGCCCCGCCATGCGGCCGACCGGAAAGAGCGGCAGCATCTTCACCCGCGGCTTGCCCACGCCCGCCTGGAGCAGCAGCGCGCGCAGCCGCGCGTAGCGGTCCTCGCCCGGCGCGGCCGCCTCCGTCTCGGTGGCGGTGAGGATGGGCAGCAGCCCGCGTTCGTCGAGCCGCCGGATCGCGCTCAGCGCGCGCCGGAACGCGCCGGGGCCGCGGATGGCATCGTTGCGGTCCGGGTCGGGATCGTCGAGGCTCACGCGGATCTCGAGTGAGTAGCGGGCGCCGGCGGCCAGCGCGGCGAGCCGGTCGGCCATCGCCTCGCCGATCAGGGTGCCGTTGGTCAGCACGGTCGTCGGCGCGCGCTCGAGCGCGAAGGCGAGCAGGGGCACGATCTCGGGATGCAGGAAGGGCTCGCCGCCGGTGAAGTAGATCTCCTTGACGCCGAGGCCGGCGGCCTCGACGATCCACCGCCGCGTGGTCGCGCCGTCGAGCGGCGCCAGCCACGGGTCGGCCGGCCCGCTGGCGTTGATGCAGTGCACGCAGCTCAGGTTGCACTGCGTGCCGGTGACCTGCACCCACAGCGCGGTGAGGTGGCGGAACGGCACCGTGGCCGGCGCCGTCGCGCTCAGTCGGCCGGCTGGTGCTGGAGCGTCCATCGATAGGGTCGGAACGCGGCGCAGGGCGCGGCGCCCGCCAGCAGGGCGGCCCGCGCGGGGCCCTCGTCGAGGTGGCGCAGCAGGAACGCCGCGAGCCCCCCGGCCGCCTCGAAGTCTCCGCGGTACCACTTGAAGATGCGCGAGCAGGTCAGCCGGCCGTCGGCCAGCACGGTCTCCTGATTGACAAAGCCGCGCGTGGCGAGGTCGAGCTGGGCGTCGAGCGTCGCCGCGCGGTACACGGCGACGGGCGGGCAGGAGGAGGCCCCGCACGTCACCGCGAAGTGGTAGCGCGGGTCGGGGGGCGACACCGCCAGCGCGCGCCGCGGGTCGCCGGCGCCGAACGGGCGCAGGGGCGGCAGCTTGCGCCGGCGGTTGTCGCGCAGGACGCCGTGCTCGACGTCGTCGAGCGAGAGCACGAGCCCGCCCACCCGATAGCTGGCACGGCCGAAGAAGTTCCAGACGCGCCGCACGCTCACGCGCACGCCGAGCCGCACGATGGCGTGCAGCACGAGCGCGTTGTAGACGTTGATCCAGAACGCCAGCCGCGCGGCGCGCGCGTCGAGCGCGTCCAGCCGCGCGCCCCCCAGCGCGCGGGCCGCCGTCTCCGCGGCGGCGAACGCGTCGGACGCGGCGAGCCGGCCATAGGCCACCCGGCCCCGCGCGTCGGTCGCGGCGCCGAGCGCGGCGAGCATCGCCGTCTGCAGGCGCTCGGCGGCCGCCCCCGGCTCGACGGCATCGGGGAGCGCCGGCTCGTTCAGGATGACGCGACCCATGGGGCTCTCACTCTACCCCCGCCGGCCCCCGCCGGGGCGGCTCGCGAAGATTTCACACGGCTGTGACGCGCGTGCCTCGCCGGGCCGCCACACTGGGATCGTCGGGTCACGCACACTCGGTCGAGGAGGAGAGAGCCATGGGGACGATCAGCGGACGGTTCGGGCGGGCGGTGGCAGCGGCGGTGCTGGGGGTGGGGCTGGCGGCGGGCGGCGCCTGGGCGCAGGGCGGGATGAAGGACGACATGAAGAAGGACGAGATGAAGAAGGACGGGATGGCCAAGGACGGCATGATGAAGGACGATATGAAGAAGGACGGCATGATGAAGGGCGACATGAAGAAGGATGACATGAAGAAGGACGAGATGATGAAGAAGGGCGACATGAAGGGCGACGCGATGGAGAAGAAGCAATAGCCGTGAGCCGGGGCTGGATCGTCGGGGCGCTCGTCGGATTGGCGCTCGCCGTGGGCGCGGTGGCGACCTCGCCGGGCCAGCCCCCGCGCGCCGGCGCGCCCGCCCCCGACATCACCGGCGGTCCGTGGATCAACAGCCCGCCGCTCACGCTGGCCGGGCTGCGCGGGCGCGTCGTGCTCGTCGACTTCTGGACCTACGGCTGAATCAACTGCCAGAACGTGATCCCGCAGTTGCGGGACTGGCACACGCGTTACGAGAAGGCGGGTCTGACGGTCGTCGGTGTGCACAGCCCGGAGTTCCTCTGGGAGAAGCCCTATGACAAGGTCGTCGAGGCGACCGGGCGGCTGGGCGTGCGCTATCCCGTCGTGCAGGACAACGACCTCGCCATCTGGAACCGCTGGAGCGTGCGGGCGTGGCCGAGCCTGGCCCTCGTGGACAAGCGGGGGGCCGTCCGCTACCGCCACGTCGGCGAGGGCGACTACGCGGAGACCGAGGCGATGATCCGGCGGCTGCTGGCCGAGGGCGGTTGACGTCCGGCGTGCGCTCGCCCACCGCCCGCCTGGCGGCGCTGGCGCTCGCGGCGATCGTCGCGCCCGCCGCCATCGTCGCCGTGCTCGGCTGGATCTCGCTGCGCCAGTGGGAAGCCTCGGCCGAGCTGCTCTTTCGCGAGCAGGCCCGTGACGTGGCCTCGATGGCCGCCGCCAAGGTGGACATGACGCTGCGCCACGCCGAGGACGCCGTCCTCGACCGCGTGCAGCTGCGGCTGGCCGCCGGCGACGTCTCCGACGCCGCCCTCGACGGGGCGCTGGCCGACACCCCGCTGATCCGCCGGCTCGCGGTCTTCGCGCGCGACGGCCGCCGGCTGGCGCCGCGCGCCTGGCGCGATCCCGCCGACGCGGAGCTGTTCCGGGCCGTGCCGGCCGCGCTGTCGCCGGCAGCGTGGGAGCGCGTCGGCCGGCGGGTGGTCACGGCGGGCGGGCGCGTCGGCGTGGCGGTGCTGCCGGCCGGCGGCGCGCGCGTGGCGGTGGCGTGGGCGCGCGATCTCGACGCCCTCCGGCGCGACGTGCTGGAGGCCTCCCTGGCCGGCCTCGAGTCGCCCACCGTCGTTGCCGTCCTCGACGCCGAGGGGCGGGCCGTGTACAGCCGGCGCCCGCTCGACGGGGCCGAGCGGCTGGTGGCGGTCGGGGTCGGGGAGACGCTGCCGGAGTGGCAGATCGCGGTGTACGCGCCGCCCGGCTCGGCGCCGCGCGCCGCGGTGCGCCGCCAGGTGGCGATGTTCATGGGCGCGTTCGTCGTCCTGCTGGTGGTGATCGCGGCGGGCGTCGTCCTCGTCTGGCGGCTCATGCGCCGCGAGACGGAGATGGCCGCGCTCCGGTCGGACTTCGTGGCGAACGTCTCCCACGACCTCAAGACCCCGCTGTCGGTGATCCGGATGTTCGGCGAGACGCTCGAGCTCGGCCGGGTGCCCGACGAGGGGCGGCGCCAGGAGTACTACCGGGTCATCGCCCGCGAGAGCGAGCGGCTGTCGCGGCTGATCGACAACGTCCTCGACTTCTCGCGGATCGAGGGCGGGCGCTGGCGCTGCGAGCCGGCGCCCACCGCCGTCGAGCCGCTCGTGCGCGAGACGCTGGAGGCGTTCGCGTGGCCGCTCGAGCAGCAGGGGTTCAAGGTCGAGGTGAGCGTGGCGCCCGACCTGCCGGAGGTCGCGCTGGACCCCGACGCGGTCGGTCAGGCGCTGGCCAACCTCGTGGACAACGCCATCAAGTACTCGGGCGCCGAGCGCGCCGTCACGATCGACGCGCGTCTGGACGGCGCCGGCCTGGCGCTCAGTGTGGCCGACCGCGGCATCGGCATCCCGGCGGCGGAGCACGCGCGCATCTTCGAGAAGTTCTACCGCGTGGGGCGCAGCGACACGCAGGGGCGGCGCGGTAGCGGCGTGGGGCTGACGCTGGTGCGCCACGTCGCCGAGGCCCACGGCGGCCGCGTGACGGTGACGAGCGCGCCGGGCGCGGGCAGCCGCTTCACGCTCTGGCTGCCGCTGGGAGCGAATGTCGAGGGGCGCCACGGCTCCGCCTTGGCGCCCCGAGCCGCCCGGGGGGACATGGGGGGCCCGTTCGAGGCCCCCCATGACTAAATGCCGCGCATCCTGATCGTGGACGACGAGCCCGCCATCGTGCGCGGCCTGGAGGACAACCTGCGCTTCGAGGGGTACGAGACGCTGGCGGCGACCAGCGGCGAGGAGGGGCTGGCCCGGGCGCTCGGCGAGGCCCCCGACCTGGTCCTGCTCGACGTCATGATGCCCGCGCTCTCGGGGTGGGACGTGTGCCGCGAGCTGCGCCGGCGCGGCGTGGACGTGCCGGTCATCATGCTGACCGCCCGCGGCGAGGAGGCCGATCGCGTGCGCGGGCTCGAGCTGGGCGCCGACGACTACGTCAGCAAGCCCTTCGCGCTGCGCGAGCTGCTGGCGCGCGTGCGCGCGGTGCTGCGCCGGCCGGGGCCGCGGCAGAAGTTCGAGGCGCTCGCCTTCGGGGACGTGCGCGTGCACCTGCGCGGGCGGCGCGTCACCCGCAACGGCCGGGCGGTGCGGATGACGCGCAAGGAGTTCGACCTGCTCGTCTATCTGGCCGGCCACCAGGGTGAGATCGTCACGCGCGACCGGCTGCTCGACGAGGTGTGGGGCTACGAGCGCTTTCCCACCACCCGCACGGTGGACACCCACGTCCTGCGCCTGCGCCGCAAGCTCGAGGCCGACCCCGACCGCCCGCGCTTCATCGAGACGGTCCACGGCCAGGGGTACCGATTCGTCGTATCGTAGACACCGGGGGAGGCATCATGCGCCTGCGTCATTCCGAGGTCACACCCGAGATGCTCTATCTGAGCCGCCGCGAGCTCATGACGGGGGCCGTCGCGCTGGCCGCCGTCGCCGGTGGTGCCGCGACCGCCGCCGCCGCGCCGCCGCCCGCCGCTGCCCCGCTGGCGGCGAAGCCGAACCCGGCCTACCGGTCGCCCGACGCGCCGACGAAGTTCGACGCCGCCTCGACCTACAACAACTTCTACGAGTTCGGCGTCAACAAGGAGGACCCCGCGCGGCTCGGCGGCACGCTCCGGCCGCGCCCCTGGCACGTGCAGGTGGACGGCCTCTGCAACCGGCCGCGGACGTTCGACATCGAGGAGATCCTCAAGGTCGCGCCGCTCGAGGAGCGCGTCTACGGCCTGCGCTGCGTGGAGGCGTGGTCCATGGTGATCCCGTGGATCGGCTACCCGCTCGCCGCGCTCCTCAAGCTGGTGGACCCGCGCCCGGGCGCCAAATACGTCGAGTTCACGACGCTCAAGGACCCCGAGCAGTTCCCCGCGCAGAAGCCGGGCTTCTTCGGCCTGGGCTCGCTCGATTGGCCCTACACCGAGGGGCTTCGCCTCGACGAGGCGATGCACCCGCTGGCGCTGCTCACGGTGGGGATGTACGGCCGGGTGCTGCCCAACCAGAACGGCGCGCCGGTGCGCATCGTCACCCCGTGGAAGTACGGCTTCAAGAGCGCCAAGTCCATCGTGCGCATCCGCCTGACCGACGTCGAGCCGCGCACGGCGTGGAACAAGGCGGCGCCCCAGGAGTACGGCTTCTACTCGAACGTCAACCCCAACGTGGACCATCCGCGGTGGAGCCAGGCGACCGAGCGGCGCATCGGCGAGTTCCGCCGCCGCCCGACCCAGATGTTCAACGGCTACGCCGACCAGGTCGCCTCGCTGTACACGGGGATGGATCTCAAGAAGAACTACTGAGCCGTGACGGCCCGCGGCCGGGTCGCGCTGAAGGTCGTCGTGTGGGCGGTGGCGCTGGCACCCCTCGCCAACCTCTTCTACCGCTTCGCCATCGACGATCTCACCGTCAACCCGATCGAGTACGTCACCCGCGAGCTGGGCCAGACGGCCCTGCGCCTGCTGCTCGCCGCGCTGGCGCTGACGCCGGTGCGCGTGCTGGCCGGCTGGAGCTGGCCGATCACGCTGCGCCGGCTGCTCGGCCTGCTCGCGTTCTTCTACGTGTGCCTGCACTTCGCGGTGTGGATCGTCCTCGACCACTTCTTCGACTGGCGCACGATGGGCGACGACATCGTCAAGCGGCCGTGGATCACGGTGGGCGTCACCGCGCTGACGCTGCTGGTCCCGCTGGCGGCGACCTCCACGAGCGGGATGATCAAGCGCCTGGGCGGCGCCCGCTGGCGCCGCCTCCACCGCCTCGTCTACGTGGCGGCCGCGCTCGGGGCGCTCCACTACATCTGGCTGGCCAAGAAAGTCCTGATCCAGCCGTGGATCTACGCCGCCGTGCTGACGCTGCTCCTCGGCATCCGCCTGTGGGACGCCGTGCGTCGGTTCGCCAGGCGGCGCTCGGCCACGGACTCGCGAGAGATCGTGATAGGCTCACGCGGATGACACGGCGGCTCCGGCTGGCCTGGCTCGTGCTGGCGCTCGGCGCAACGCTGAGCGGCTGCGCGACGGTGGCGACGGCGCCGGGGCCCGCGCGCGCGGCGGCGCCGACCCGCGAGGTGCTCGGCAACGGCGTCGTGCTGATCACGCAGGAGCACCGCGCGGCCGACGTCGTCGCGCTGCAGCTCTGGATGCGCGTGGGCGGCCGCGACGAGGCGCCCGACGAGCTCGGGCTCAGCCACTACCTCGAGCACATGCTCTTCAAGGGGACGCCGACCCGGCTGCCCGGCTCCATCGATCAGCTCATCGAGGGGCTCGGCGGCGGCAGCAACGCCTTCACGTCTTACGACTTCACCCACTTCGACGTGGTGGTGCCGGCCGCCCACATCCGGCCGGCGATGGAGCTGCTGGCCGACATCGCGGTCAACGCCGCGTTTGTGCCGGCCGAGCTGGAGTCCGAGAAGAAGGTCGTCTTCGAGGAGATGAGCCTCGTGCAGGACGATCCCGAGAAGTTCCTCGCGCGGCGGCTCTCGGAGGTGGCGTATCGGGGGCATCCCTACGGGCGGCCGATCCTCGGCACCCGCGAGTTCATCCAGGCGCTCGACCACGACCGCCTCAACGCCTACTACAAGAAGCGCTACGTGCCCCAGGACATGGTGCTCGTCGTGGTGGGGCCGGTGACGCCGGCCCAGGTACGGCCGCTCGCCCAGGCCACGTTCGGCCGGTTGACCGGCCCGCCCGCCCCTCCCCGGGTGGACCGCCCGGTGCCCACGCTGGCCGGCGGACGCCGCGACGAGGTCCCGCGGCCCGAGCAGCAGGCGTACCTCGGGCTGGCCTGGCAGGCGCCGGCCACCCGGGTTGCCTCCGAGGACATCTCGGCGGTGGACCTGCTCACGTACATCCTGGGCGACGGCCCCAGCTCGCGGCTGAACCAGACGGTGCGCGAGGAAAAGGGGCTCGTGCAGTCGATCGACGCCAGCTACGTCACGCGCGAGCAGTCGGGCACGGTCTCGATCACCGCGCGCCTGGACCCCAAGAACCTCGATGCCGCCGAGGCGGCCATCATGGCGGTGATCCGGCGGGTGCGGGCGGAGGGCGTCACCGAGGACGAGCGCCGGCGCGCCATCGTCACCGCCGAGTCCTCGTACGCCTTCGACATCGAGACGGCGGAGGGGCTGGCCAAGTCTTACGGCCAGGCGGAGACGACGTGGACCCTCGACAACGAGCTCGCCTACCTCGGGCGCCTGCGCCAGGTGACGGCGGCCCAGATCCAGGCGGCCGCCCGCACGTACCTCGGTGACGGCGACATCGCGCGGGTGCGCTTCGTGCCCAAGGCGGCCAGGTGAGCGCGGGCCGGCGCCTCGTCGCCGCGCTCGTGATCGTGACGGCGCTGGCCGCGCCGTGGCCGGGGAGCGCGCAGCCGCCGGCGGCCGCCGCGCGCCTGACGCGGCTCGACAACGGCTTCACGGTGCTCGTGCGCGAGAACCCGGTGGCGCCGGTCGTCGCCGTCGCCCTGCTCGTGCGCATGGGCTCGCGGTGGGAGACGGCGGCCGACGCCGGCATCTCCAATTTCACCCACGCGGTGATGGTGAAGGGGACGTCGAAGCACGCGGGGGGCGAGCTCGCCGATCTCGTGGCCGGGCTCGGGGGCAAGATCAGCGCGTCGGGCGACGTGGACTACTCGGGCATCCAGGGCACGGCGCTGGCGCGCTTCTGGCGCGAGCTGCTCGACATCACCGCCGAGCTCGCGCTGACGCCGGTGCTGGCCCCCGCCGAGGTGGATCGCGAGCGCGACTGGCTGCTGTCGCGCCTGCAGCGCCGCCGGGACAACGCCCCCGCCCGCGCCTTCGACGAGTTCTACGCCGCCCTCTACGGCAGCCGCCACCCCTACGGGCTGCCGAACCTCGGGACCGTGGACGCGCTGAAGCGGATCGATCACGCGGCGATCGTGGCCTGGTACCGCGCGTACTACCGGCCGGAGCGGATGATCCTGGCGGTCAGCGGGCAGGTGTCGGCCTCCGAGGTCCTGGCCGAGGCGCGCCGCCTGTTCGGCGGCCTGCCGGCGTCGGCGGCGCGGCCCGAGCCGGCGCCGGCGCCGCCGCCCCCCGCGACCGGCCGGCGCCTCGTGATCGAGGCGCCCGCACAGCAGACGCAGATCCTCGTCGGCGGCCTCGCGCCCGCGCTGAACCATCCCGATCACGCCGCCGTGAAGGTGCTCTCCACGATCCTCGGCGGCGGCATGGCCGGCCGGCTCTTCGCCGAGCTGCGCGACAAGCAGGCGCTCGCCTACACGGCCGCCGCCTACTACGACCCGGTGCGCGAGCCCGGCGCGCTGGTGCTCTACCTGGGCACCATGCCGCCGAACGCGGCGAAGGCCGAGCAGGCGCTGCTGGCCGAGGTGACGAAGATCCGCGACGAGCCGGTGCCGGCGGCCGAGCTGGCGCGCGCCAAGGGCTACCTGCTGGGCCGCTACGCGATGGACCGGCGCACCAACGAGCGGCTGGCCTGGTACCTGGCCTTCTACGAGGTGGAGGGGGTCGGCGGCGACTATCCGGAGCGCTACCGCCGCCAGGTCGAGGCGGTGACGGCCGCCGACGTGCAGCGCGTGGCGCGGATGTACCTGGGCACCCTCACGACGGTCGTCCTCGGGCCCCGCTAGCCGCGCGCCGCGCGCGGCCGGGGGTCATTCTTCGTTGCGGCGGGCGCGCGCCTCCTCGGCGGCGCGGATCTCGTCGGCGAAGAGGCCGACGTGGAGCGGACAGGGGGGCTTGTTCTCCTCGACGTACTGGCAATCCGTCTGGTTGCACTGCACGAAATAACCCGGTGCGTGACCGAAGCCGCCGTTGCGCTTCAGCCGGATCAGCACGCCCTCGGACACGACCTCGCACCAGAACTCCCGGGCGCGGCCTCGACTCATCGTCCCCCTCGACCGCCGGATTGCCCGGCAGCCTGTCCACCATACGCCCCCTCGTCACGGCAAACAACAGCCCCCCGTCCGGGCGGGTCGGATTTTCGGGTCGAACGCGCCGGGGAATTCCGCTATATTGTGCCGGTGGCGCGCGCCTTGGCGCCAACGACTCGCGGGAGGGCTCGACCATTGCGTCGCTCTGAGAGGGGCTTCGGCGGCATCACCTCGGCGCTGCTGCTGTCGACCACGCTGGCCTTCCTGCTCGCGGGTTGCGGCACGTTCTCCGGTCTCCTCAAGTCCGACGGCGCCGTCAGCCCGAGTCTCCAGACGGCGCAGGAGCCCGTGCCCGCCGCGGTGGAGACGCCGGTGACGCCCGTGCCCGCCGTCGAGCCCGCCCCGGCCGTCGCCGCGCCGAGCACCGCCGCCGCCGAGCCGACCCGCGTCGCCGAGAGCGAGCCCGCCGCGGTCGAGCGCCGCGCCGCCGACGAGGAGGCCGGCTCCGCGCTCGCCCAGCGCGTCACCGACAGCTCCGACGCCCTCGACGAGGACTACGATCCCTGGGAGTCCTTCAACGAGAAGACGTTCGCGTTCAATCGCAACCTGGACAGGTACCTGTTGAAGCCGGCGGCGCGGGCGTACCGGTTCGTGATGCCGGAGCCGTGGCAGGTCCTCATCAGCAACGGCTTCGACAACATCAACTTCGTCCCGCGATTCGTGAACAGCCTGCTGCAGGGCAAGTGGAACGGCGCCGGGCGGGAGGTGGGACGGTTCCTCATCAACAGCACCGCCGGCATCGGCGGCCTCTTCGATCCCGCCAAGGACTTCTGGGGGATCCTGAAGAGCCGCGAGGACTTCGGCCAGACGCTGTGTGTGTGGGGCAGCGGACCGGGGCCCTACCTCGTCATGCCGTTCCTCGAGCCGCTGACCGTTCGCGACGGGATCGGCAAGGCCGTGGACGGCGCCATGGACCCGCTCAGCTACGTGCTTCCATTTTTCTGGGACCGGCTCGGGATGAAGGCCGGCGACTTGCTGAACGATCGCGCGCTGAACTACGACCTCTTCCAGGGGTTCGAGGAGAGCGTGATCGATATGTACAGCGCTGTCCGTCACGGTTATCTGCAGCGCCGCGCGCAGCTGTGCAAGGAATAGACACCGGAGACGCCTGACCGTTTGAGCCGGCGCATGTGGGCCGGTGGCACTGCCGCCGGTCTGGTCGTCCTGATCGCTCTCGCTTCCGCGCTCTGGTCCCGCGCCGGCGCCGCGCCACCACCTTCTCAACCGCGCGAGATCCTCTCCGGCCGGCAGCTTTACGTCACCCATTGCGTCGTCTGCCACGGCGACGCCGGGCGGGGCGACGGCCCATCGGCGGCCGGCTTCGCCACCAAGCCGTCCAACCTCGCCGACGGCCGGCTCATGAACGGGCTGCCCGACGCCTTCCTGGTGAACATCATCCTGCACGGCGGCCCCGCCGAGGGGCTGTCGCCCGGCATGCCGCCGTTCGCCCCCTATCTCGGCGAGGCGCAGGCGCAGGACATCGCCGCCTACGTGCGCACGCTGGCCGATCCGCCGTTCCGCCGGGAGGCGGCGCGCACGCTGGTGGCGGTGCCGGGCGCGCCGCGCCAGCCGATCTTCTTCAGCCACCTGATCCACGCCGGCTCGTTCCAGATCGAGTGCCAGTACTGTCACGCCGACGCCCGGCGGTCGGAGTACGCGGGGCTGCCCTCGGTCGAGCGCTGCGTGGGCTGCCACAAGATCATCGGGGTGCAGGACAACCCGGAGATCGGCAAGATCCACGAGCACGCGGGTCGCGGCGCGTCCATCCCGTGGGTGCGCGTGTTCAAGCTTCCCGAGTTCACCTACTTCCCCCACAAGGCGCACGTGCAGGCCGGGCTGGCCTGCCAGGGCTGTCACGGGCCCGTCGAGCGCATGCGGGTGGTGGGCGCCCGGACGGGCACGCGCCTGATCAACGATCTGGCCCGGCTGGTCGGGCTGAAGCCCACCCAGCCGATGCTCACCATGGGCTGGTGCATCGAGTGTCACCGCACCCAGAACGCGACCCGTGGTATGCGGGCCCCGCTCGACTGCATCGCCTGCCACCACTGAGCGCCGTTCTTCCCGCTATCCTCCGCCCGAGCGTTTGTGCTATTTTGTTCGCAGTTTAGCTGTTGAAGTCGACACCCAATCACGACGAGGTCGAGACCATGAAGACGTTGAGGCCCCGCTCGGTAGTCGTCGGGCTGGTCGGGTTGCTCGTGCTGGCCGTCTGGGGCTCTGCCGAGGCCCAGATGCAGGCGACCAGCGCGGAGATCGTGCGCGCCAACCCGCCGGTCGATGTCATGAGGAAGGGGCAGAGCAACTGGGTCGCGGCGACCGTCGGCGGCCGGCTGGTCGAGGGTGACCAGGTCCGCGCGCTGGCCGGCGGCTCGGCGGACCTGAACCTGCCCGACGGCAGCACGATCTTGATCGCGGAGAACACCCGCTTCGCGGTGACGAGGCTCGACTACGACCAGGCCACCCGCGATCGCGACGCGAGCTTCCACCTCGTGGCCGGCAAGATCAAGGCGCAGGTCTCGCAGGCCGCGGTGACGCTGGCCCGGACGCGCCAGTCGAACTTCAACATCTCCACCCCGAACGGCGTCGCCGCCGTCCGAGGCACGATCGTGATCATGGCCCACAACCCGGCGACGGGGGAGACGCTGGCCTTCGTGTTCCCCTCGCCGGGCCAGGCCATCTCCGCGGCCCGCGTGTCGTTCATCACCCCGACCGGCTCGTCGGTCATCGTGCCGGGCGGCAACTTCATCCGGGCGGTCGGCGGCAAGGCGGTCGGCGCGCCGATGCCGATCAGCACGCTGCCGCCCGCGGTCCAGGCGGCGCTGACCACCGCCCAGAACCGGTCCACGGCGGGCTCCAACGAGCTCACGATCATCAACGTGGTCATCCCGTCGGGCGACCAGACGAAGAACCTCGTCAACCAGGGGACCGGCGGCACCGGTGACACGACGGGGACGGGCACGGGCGGCATCGGCGGGACGTCGGGCGGCGCCTGCACCGGCTGCGGCCAGGACGTGCTCAACAAGAACCTGCTGTGTGCGTCGCCGCCGTGCGACTAGGCTGAGCCCTCGCCGCCCGGAGTCGTCCTGAGCCCCAGCAGCTCGTAGATCACCACCGGGCGGGTCTTGCCCTTCACCGTCACCTCGCCGAGCCGCCGCACCTCGATCGCGTTGCCGGCGGCCTCGCGCGTCCCGTCGCTGATGATGATGTG
>JBGQFW010000079.1:0-20167 GCA_041497115.1 Methylomirabilia bacterium | reverse complement strand
GCGCGCAGCAGCTCCCTCACTACTCCAGGCTCTCGGCGACCAGCTCGCTGACGTCCTTGACCGCCAGCCGCTCCTCCGCCTCCTTCACCTTGCGGCCGAGATCCACCATGGCCAGGCAGAACGGGCAGGCGGTGGCCACGATGCTGGCGCCGGTCTCCAGCAGCTCCTCGGTGCGGATGATATTCACGCGCTTCTTGGACTGGACCTCCATCCACATGTGGCCGCCCCCGCCGCCGCAGCAGAGCCCGCGCGCGCGCGCGTTCGGCGGATCGACGACGCGCAGCCCCGGCACCGCGCGGGCGACGCGCCGCGGCGCCTCCATGATGCCGTTGTAGCGGCCGAGGTAGCAGGAGTCGTGGAAGGCCACCGTGGCGGCGACCGGCCTGGTGGGCGTGATGCGCCCCTGCTGGATCAGCTCGTCGATCACCTGCGAGTGGTGGAGGACCTCGTAGGTCCCGCCGAACTGCGGGAACTCGTTGCGGATGGTGTTGAAGCAGTGCGGGCAGTGCGTGATCACCTTGCGGAACCGGTACTGGTTGATCGCCGCCACCGTCTCCGCCTGCAGGGTCTGGTAGAGGTATTCCTCGCCGAGGCGCCGGGCCACCTCGCCGTGGCAGCGCTCCTCCTGCATCACCGCGAACGACACCCCCGCCTTCTTCAAGATCTTCACCACCGAGCGGGCGATCGCCTGGTTGCGCTTGTCGTAGGACGCCGAGCAGCCGACCCAGTAGAGGTACTCGACCTCCTTGCCCGCCTCCAGCACCGGCACGTCGAGGCCGTGCGCCCACGCCAGCCGCTCGGCGGCCGGCAATCCCCACGGGTTGCCGGCCCGCTGGATGTTCTGCAGCGACTGCGGCGCCGTCGAGGGCAGCGTGCCCTCCGAGAGGGCGAGGAAGCGGCGCAGGTCGATGATCGTGTCCACGATGTCGATGAAGGCCGGGCACTCCTGCACGCAGGCCATGCAGGTCGTGCACGCCCACAGCTCCTCCGCGCGGATCAGCTCGCCGTGGATCGGTCCCGCCAGCTCGCCGTGCATGTGGCGCTTGAGCTTGACGATGATCTGCTTGGGGTTGAGCGCGGTGCCCGCCATGTAGGCGGGGCAGGCCGCCTGGCAGCGGCCGCACTCCACGCACGCGTCGAAGTCCAGCCGGCGCTTCCACGAGAACTCCTCGAGCCGGGACACGCCGAGGGTCTCCGCCTCCTCGATGTTCTCGATCTTCCGGATCTCGCCGCGCGGGGTGAGCTTGGCGAAGAAGATGTTGAGCGGCGTCGTGATCAGGTGCATGAAGTACGAGTACGGAATCACCGCGATGAAGACCAGGGCGATCACCGCATGGAACAGCCAGACCGCCAGGTGCGTCGCCCGCAGCGCGCCCTCGCCCATGCCGGCCGCCAGCATCCCCTGCCCGAGCGCGTACCCGACGGGCGACCAGCGCGCCCACGGCGGCTGCACGGCGGCCAGGCGGCAGGCCTCGATCACGAAGCCGCTGACGTTGATGACGAACAGCAGCGCGAGGACGTTGGCGAAGCGCGCGGTGGGGTCCACGCGGTGCGGGCGGAGCACGAACCGCCGCCACACGGCCATGCCGAGGCCGATGACGAAGAAGAGGCCGAAGAAGTCCAGCACGGTCTCGTAGAAGAGGTAGAAGTGGCCCTTGAGCAGCTTGTAGCCGAACAGCGGCAGCGTGATGTCGAAGTCGATGGTGGCGAGCGCGGTGCCGGTGAACAGCGCGAGAAAGCCCCAGAACATGATCGCGTGCATGACGCCCGGATACGCCTGCGAGAGCGTCCGCGCCTGGCCAAGCGCGTGGGTGGCCACCAGCGTGATGCGGTGCGGGATGCGGTCGAAGCGATCCTCGGGAAGACCGGCGCGCCAGAGCGCGATGCGCCGCCACACCCCCCACGCAAAGATCGCCATGGCCACGACCGCGCCGGCGTAGAGGAACACCTGCGCCCAGCCGGGAACGTTCCAGAAGGTGTCGCGGAAAGGCACCGAGCCGGTCATGCGCCGTCCAACGATACCATGGGCAACATCGCGTCCACCGCCGAGTAGGGATCGAGATCGCCCGTCACGACCTCGTCGAGCTTCGCCCGCAGCGCGCCCGCGGCGAGGCCGCGCGCCAGCCGGTCGCGGAACGCCTCGACGAGCAGTGTCTCCACCTCGCCGCGCAGCCGCTGCCGCCGCCGCACCGCCAGCGCGCCGCCCGCCTCGAGCGCGGCGCGATGGCGGCGGACCTCGGCGAGCAGCTCGGCGATGCCGGCGTCGGCCTGGGCCTGGGCGGACAGCACCGGGATCTCCCAGTCGATGTCCTTGGGGGACGTCGCGCTCGCGTGATGCAGGTGCGCGGCGAACTTCAGCTCGGCCATGAGCGCGGGGGCGCCGGGCCGGTCGGCCTTGTTCACGAGGAAGACGTCGGCGGCCTCCATCAGCCCGGCCTTCATCGTCTGGATCGCGTCGCCCGACTCCGGCACCAGCACCACCACCGTCGTGTCGGCCAGCTTCATGATGTCGAGCTCGGTCTGGCCGACGCCGACGGTCTCGACCAGCACCCAGGCGTGGCCGAAGGCGCGCAGCAGCGTGATGACCTCGCCGGTGGCGCGCGCGAGGCCGCCGACGGCGCCGCGCGTGGCCATCGAGCGGATGAAGACGCCGGCGTCGAGCGCGTGGGCCTGCATGCGGATGCGATCGCCGAGGACGGCGCCGCCGGTGAAGGGGCTGGAGGGGTCCACCGCCACGATGCCCACGGTAGCGCCCTCCGCCCGCAGGTGCGCGGTGAGGCGGTCCACCACCGTGGACTTGCCCGCGCCGGGCGGTCCGGTGACGCCGACCACGTAGCCGTCGCGCGCGCGCACGTGCACCGCCTTCATGATCGCCGGCACCGCCGGCGTGCGGTTCTCGACATGCGTGATCAACCGCGCCAGCGCCAGCCGGTCGCCGCCCAGCATGCGCTCGACGAGCGTGCCCGGATCGGTGCGCCGCGAAATCGCCTCGGGTGTCATCAGATTTTCGAGCCAGCGGATTGTAGCACCCGCGCGCGCAACGTCGCGGGCTCCACCCCGCAACGTCGCGCGACGTTGGACTCGCGCGCGTATCACCTCACGCGAGTGGGGGGTCGTTAGGGGGGGGCCAGCAGGCCCCCCCTAACATAAACAAGCAAGGGCACTCGACCTCACTGCGCGCGCAGCCGCGGCTCATGACCGGGGGCGTCGAGCCCCCGGTCGCCTGCAGAGTCTCGCCTACTGCTTCACGAACGTCAGATCGGTCTCGATCGCGATGTCGTTCGAAAGCTTGAGGATCAGCAGCTGGGGCACCTGCATGCCGTGGTCGGTGAACGTCGTCGCCAGCTTGGTGCGCACCTTGATGTTGTCGGAGGTGAACCCGAAGCGCTTCTGCTGCTCGACCTGCTCGGGCGACAGCTTGACGTAGGTCACGGTGCCCTCGGCGATGCGCTCGATCGGCTTCTGCTTCACGGTGAGGAGGCCGCGGATCTTCGCCGGCGCGGCCTTGCCGGGCTCGAGCGGGCCCGCGATGTCCACACTCTTGATCTCGAACGTGACCCACCGATTCACCTCGGTCTCGGTATCCAGATACGTCTTGCCGCGCATGTCGGCGTCGCGCTTGTCGACGCCGGTGCGGACGGTGTTCATGTCCACCTTCACCACGCCCCGGGCCGCCGGCGGCTTCGCGGGGTCCACGCTCAGCTCGCCCTGCAGACCGGTGTCGGCGGTGTGGCCGACCACGGTCTCCAGCGGCGCGTCGGTCTTGAACGTGGCGTAGGAGTAGCGCGGCAGCAGCTTGAAGCTGATCGTCTCGGCGGCGGCGGCGACCGGCAGCGCCACCGCCACGGCCAGGACGAGCCCGGCCGGAATCAGGCGTCCTCGCATCGGCGTCTCCTCTCGGCGCAACGGCTCTCGGTCGCTCACTGCTTGGGCGGTACGCGGAACGGCTGGTGACAGGTGCCGCACGCCTGCCGACCGAAGTCCTTGACGATGGCCTGCGTCTGCGCGGTGTCGTTGGACTTGGCCGCGTCGCGGAGCTTCAGCGACAGCGTCTCGAGGTTCTTGGCGGCGGCCTCGAACTCCGGCTTCTTCTGCCAGATCTCCGGCTTGGCCGCCGAGTGGGCCGCGTCGTACGACCCCTCCGGGAACAGCGCGGGGATCTGCTGGGCGGTGCTGACGAGCTTCTCGGCGTCGGGGACGAGCGCCGCGATCTGCCCGGCCTTCACCTTGTCCTGGACGTTCTTCCAGGCGGCGCCCTGCGCCTTCATGAGCTTCTTCCTCGCCTCGATCGCCTCGGCCGCGCTCAGCTTCGGCGCCTCGGCGGTCTTGCAGCCCGCCAGCGTGAGGGTCGCCAGCCCCAGCACGACGACGGTCCCGCGCAGCATCGCTCGAGTCCTCATGGTCGCCATCCTCCTCGGTGGGCGGGGCGTCGGGCGCCCCGCGGGTGCGCTACTTGCCGATCTTGTTGCGGACCGGCGGAATGCTCTTGAGGAACTGTGCGATGGCCACGCGGTCGGCCTTGGTGAGGTCCTGGTAGCCGGCCAGCGTGCCCTCGATGACCTCGGCCATCAGCCCCCCTGCCACGTCGCCGTCGGGCTTGTTGCCGCTGCCCAGATAGTCCGCGATCTCCTCGACCGACCACTTGCCGATCCCCGTCTCCGGGTCCGGCGTGATGTTGGGCATCGCCTGGTCCTCCGGACCCTTCGGCGTGCCCGCGAGGAAGCGGCCGGTGTCGGGCGCCATCGTCATCGTGCGCGGCGTGTGGCACTCGCCGCAGTGGCCGACGGCGCGGACGAGATACTCGCCCCGGGGAAGGCCGGTGGTCGGCGCCTTCGCCGGCGGCGTCTCCCGCGGCGCGAACGCCACCAGCCATGCCGGCAGCATGATGGACTCGAACAGCGGCACCAGCCGCTTGGGCTGGTTCGCCTGGCTCACCGGCTTCGTCGTGCGCAGGAACGCCACGATCGCGCGCACGTCCTCCTCGGCCATCCCGTTGAACACCGGATAGGGATGCACCGGCAACAGCCGCTCGCCGTTGGGCCGGCGGCCCAGACGGATGGCGGTGATGATCTGCTCGTCCGTCCACGCGCCGATGCCCGTCTGCCGGTCCGGCGTGATGTTCGACGAGTACACGGTGCCGAACGGGCCGTCGTAGCGCCGGCCGCCCGCGTCGGCCTGCCCCTTGGGCGCCGTGTGGCAGCCGCACCCTCCGGTGGCGCCGAACATGTAGCGACCGCGGGCGATCTCGGCCGCCGAGGGCGCCACCGCCTGGGCGGCCGCCGGCGAGGCCCACGCCGCCCACAGACAGATGACGAGTGCGGCCCCCGCGGCCACGCGCATCAGGCCCTCAACGCGTCACCGGGCCGCCTGGTTCCCGGGCGGCACCGGCTCGGCCCGCAGCGCCACCTCCATCACCAGGGCGTCCTCGCCGGTGTCGTAGTAGTAGCCGCGCCGGCGACCCACCACCCGGAAGCCGAACGACTCGTAGAGCGAGACCGCGTGACGGTTGCTGGGCCGGACCTCGAGCACGACGATCTTGAAGCCTCGGGCGCGCGCGTCGTCGAGCACCGCGCGCAGCAGCGACCGGGCGATCCCCTGCCGGCGCGCGTCGGGCCGGACGGCGACGTTGGTGATGTGCACCTCGTCGGCCACCTCCCACAGGCAGAGGTAGCCGGCCACCCGCAGCGTCTCGTCGCGCGTGACCCAGCAGCGGGCGACGCGGTTCTGCTCCATCTCGTAGAGGAACGCGCCGCGCGACCACGGCATCGAGAACGAGGCGCGCTCGATGCCGAGGACCTCGTCGAGGTCCTCGGCGCGCATGCGGTCAAGAGACAGCGACGCCACGGCGCTTGAGCTCCGCTTGGGACGGGCGCAGGTAGAGTGGCGCCAGCGCGGCGGCGGCGACCGTCTCCCCGCGCCGCAGCCGCTCGAGACCGAGCGCGCCGACGCAGGCGGGTGACGGCAGGCGCCGCGGCGGCGGCAGCGCGCGCGCGTGGGGCGAGCGGACGGCGGCGGCGCCGTCGCCGACGACGAGCGTCGGCTCGCGCAGCCGCGCGGCCAGCGCGTCGGGCGCCAGCGCCAGGTAGTCCCACTCGCGTCGCATGGCGGCGCCGTCCCAGCGGAAGCACGACGCGTACACCTCGCCCTTGCGCGCATCGAGCACGGGACAGACGGGCAGCGCCGCCCACGGCAGCGCGGCCGCCATCGCGTCGAGCGTCGGCACTGCGGCGATCGGCAGGCCGAGGGCGAGCGCCAGCCCCTTCACCGTGCTGACGGCGATCCGCAAGCCGGTGAACGAGCCGGGGCCGATCGCCACCGCGAGGCCCGCCAGGTCATGCGGCGTCCAGCGCGCGTCGGCCAGCACCCGATCCACCGCGGCCATCACGCGCTCGGAGTGCGTGACGCTGACGTCGAGCAGGTATTCCGCCACGAGCCGGTCGCCGTCGAGGAGAGCGACGCCGCCCGCCAGCGTGGAAGTTTCGACTGCCAGGACGCGCATATGGCGGGAGTCTAGCATGCTCGCCCGTGCGATAATGGCACGCAGGAGGCCCGGATGAGCGGCGCTGCGCAGAAGAAAGATCCCGTCGCGGTCGAGGCCGAGGTCCGCGAGAAGATCCACCTCGAGATTCTCAAGCGCACCGGCGCCTATCACTCCAACGACCACGTCCTGCTGCCCTCGGGTCAGCACACGAGCGAGTACATCGAGAAGACGCTCGTCACCACCGAGCCCTCCTTCACCGAGGGGCTGGGCGGCGTCATCGCCAAGCACTTCGCGCAGTGGCCCGTCGACGTCGTGCTCTCGACCGGCCCCGGCGCGCTCATCCTGTCGCACTGCGTGGCGCGCGCGCATCCCTCGCGGCCGGTCGTGGTCTACGGGACCAAGGGGCTCTCGCGGGGCAAGCGCCGGGTGACGCTGCCCGCCGAGTTCCAGCGGCTGATCCGTCCCAACACGCGCGTGCTGCTGATCGAGGACCTGGTCTCGAGCGGCACCACGCTGAACCTCCTCATCGAGCTGGTCGAGCAGCTGGGCGCCCAGGTGGTGGGAGTCGGCTGCCTCTGGCGCCGCACCTCGGTCGAGGTCGACGGCAAGCCGGTCTTCAGCCTGGTCAGCCGTGACTTCCCGACGTACGACCCTGGCGAGTGTCCGTTGTGTCGAAAAGGCGTGCCTCTCAACGAGGAGTTCGTCCGCCACAGCGGCCATCGGCGCCCCTCATCCGTTCAGGAGCCTCACGCACTCTAACTGAGCTTCACAGAACCTGTTTCTGACGTTCGTTCACCTCGATTCCGCGCCCGATTTCGGCCCCGGTCACCCCGCCTGACCCTCCGGGCACGCCTCTTGCTAAACCCCCATTGGTGTCCAATGCCGAAAAGGAGCGCCCGTGGATGCGGCTGGCGTTCCCGGGGCCCGGCCGCTAGCGGGAATTCCCCTCGCGCAATTCAAGGGGTTCCCGAATTTCGGCCGAGCCCCGGGTCACCTACGCTCACCAACGACGCGAACAACGGTCTTGCACGAAAGGAGCGATCACATATGAGAGCGACGGTCGGAGCCATCTTCGGGCTGGTGCTTGCACTCGCCGGAACTTGGCCGGCGGCTGCCGAACCCATCGCAGTGCGTTACACCGAGGGCGTGACCCGCGGCTTCCCGGTGCTCCGCTCGCAGAGCGGCGAGAAGCTTGCCCAGGGCGAGCTGGTGCAGTTCGCGCGGGGCGATGTGGTCGAGAGCCGGCTGATCTTCCGCTTCACGGACGGCTCGCTCTACGACGAGCGCATGGTCTTCTCCCAGCGCGACGTGTTCACGCTCCTGCGCTATCACATCGTCCAGCAGGGGCCGTCGTTCCCCGAGACGATCGACGCCGCGGTCGACCGCGCCAGCGGGCGCTACGAGGTCCGTTACAAGGCCGACGAGGACAGCGACGAGGAGACGCTCAAGGGCGCCTTCGAGATGCCGGGTGACGTCTACAACGGCCTGCTCTCGACGGTCATGAAGAACATCCCGGCGGGCGAGCCGGTGATGGTGCAGATCGTCGCGTTCACGCCGAAGCCGCGGCTGGTGAAGATGCTGCTCAAGCCGGCGGCCGAGGACCCGATGCGGGTCAACGACGCCGCCGTCATCGCGACCCGCTTCCTGGTGCGCCCGCAGCTCGGCCTGTTCGCCTCGCTGCTGATCGCCGACATTCCCGACGTGAAGTGCTGGATCGCCGGCGGTGACGCCCCCGCCGTCTTACGATTCGAGGGCCCCCTCTACTTCATGGGCCCCATCTGGCGAATCGACTGGTCATAGCCTCGGCGGGGGGCTAGGCGGTCTCCCACAATCCTTCGGCGACGCCGGCGGACTTGTAGGCGTCGCGGATGCGGTCGAGGTTCTGCGTGACGAGCAGGCCGATCTTGGCGAAGGGCTCGAAGACGGGGCCCTGGTCGGCCATCAGCGGGAACGCCACCTTCGGCAGCTTGTCCCACTGCGCGCGCAGCGCGTCGGTGACCGTCGCCAGCTGCGTGTAGAACTCCTCCCGGCCCTGCTCGGCGCGCTTGACGATCGGCGTGATGAGGCAGTCGATCGTGTGGCGGGCGCGGGCGCTGGCCTCCCCCACCGCCGCTTCGGCCAGCGGCACCACCGTCACCCCGAGCTCGCCGAGGAAGCGCTGCAGCAGCAGGCCGATCTTCTCCTGGAGCAGGGCGGCCGGCAGGCCGACGGTCTTGATCGAGTGGTGACCGAGCGCGCGGGCCTCGCCGTAGAGCTGGGTGCGGAGCCAGGCCACGTAGGCGCGGTTCTCCTCGTCCTTCCACCACTCGCGCAGCATCTTCTTGCCCCAGTAGCGGATCGTCGCGTAGTAGACATCGCCCCGGAGGAGCTTCTTGGCGATGCCCCGCCACGAATAGAACTTGGCCATCGCCTTCATGGCCGCCACCTGCAGCTCGTAGGGGCTCATCCGCCGCGGCTGGTGGACGGCGTGGTGGCCGTCGTAGAGGGTCCAGTTGCGGTTGATCACGTACTTGTCGCCCTTGGCGTAGAGCGTGTCCCAGTCGGGCGAGCCGGGGATCGGCGTGAGGATCATGAACTGGACCGAGTCGATGCCGTGCTTGAGGGCGAACTCGGCGGTGGCGTCGATCGTCTCGACGTCGTCCTCGTCGGAGCCGACCACGAACATCCCGTGGATGCCGATCTTGTGCTCGTGGAACCGCTCGATCGAGCGCTCGATCTTGGCCAGGTCCTGCTTCTTCTGGAACAGCTTCAGGGTGCGCGGGTTGATGGACTCGAATCCCACGTACACGTTGAAGCAGTTGGAGTCGTGCATCAGCTGGAGCAGCTCGGGGTCGTCCACCGTCTCGGTCCGCACCTGGGCGCCCCACTGCGGCGTCAGCCCGCGATCGATCATGCCCCGCAGCAGCTCCTTCACCCGCTTCTTGTTGGCGGTGAAGATGTCGTCGGCGAAGAACGTGTACATGTTGCCCTTGTGGATCTGCAGCTCCTCGAGCACGCGCTCGATGGAGTGCGTGCGGAAGGCGTGCCCGTACATGCCCGGCACCGAGCAGAACGTGCACGAGAACGGGCAGCCCCGCGACGTCGCGATGGAGACCACCCCGCCCGGCTTCCAGCCGCTGATGAGGTGGTAGTCGGGGATCGGGTTGACGTCGAGGTTCGGGATCTTCGGCCGCTCCGGGTTGTGCACCAGCGTGCCGTCGGCGGCGCGATGGGTCAGGTTCTGGATCTTGTCGAAGCCGTCCCCCCGCTGGATCGCGTCCACGAGCTCCTGGAAGGCGAACTCGCCCTCGCCGCGGACGACGAAATCGGCGTGCTGCATGCCCTCGTCGGGCATGAAGGAGGTGTGGGTGCCGCCCATGACGACGACGGCGCCGGCGGCGCGCACCGTGTCGGCCAGCTTGTAGGACTGCGGCGCGGTGGACGTGATGGCCGAGACCGCCACCAGGTCGGCCGACAGTACTTCCGTCATGTCGATCGCCTGGATGTCCTCGATGTAGACGCGGACGTCGTACCCCTTGGACCGCATGATCGTGCCGAGGAGCACCGAGCCGAGTCGAGGAATGCACACACGGCTGTAGATGTGCAGGTGCGTGGACTTGGGCTCGATGAACACCAGCTTCTTCAGCGCGCGTTTCATCGGCATGGTCTCCTCGGCCGGGTTCCCGCCCCGCGAGCGACGCTGCAAAGGCGGTGAGTTGGAAGTGAGGACACGCTAACCTGCGCGCGACGGCAAGTCAACGAACGTCCACGCCGGTGGCCCCGGCCGCGAGCCCCACATCTCGGGGTCGTACGGGTGTCGAGCCCCCATATGTTGGATTTTCGTCTTGACAGCCTCCGGACGGCCCTCTAGCATTCGGTCGTGAGACCGGCGATGGCGAAGGGGGGTGAGCCAGTGGCCAAGAAGAAGGCGAAGAAGAAGAAGAAGTAGTCCGCGCCCCTCGGGCGCTCGGCCCTGTCGGCCTTCCCAACGCGACAGGGCCGAGCCATCTGCGGCGCCGGGCGCCCGCGGCGGCTACCTGGCGACGCGCCCGGCCTGAGGCCGCGGCTTGGCGGCCGGCACCGGCTTGGGCTTGTCGTCCTTGAGCAGCCCCTTCACCTCGTCCATGAACTGCGCGATGTCCTTGAACTGCCGGTACACGGAGGCGAAGCGGACGTAGGCGACCTGATCCAGCCGCTGCAGGTGCTCCATCACGAGGTCACCCAGCTCGTGGCTGGAGATCTCCTTCTCGGCGCGCTCGTGGAGCTTGGCCTCGATGTCGGTCACCATGTTGTCCACCGCTTGGATGGCGATCGACCGCTTCTCGCACGCCTTGAGGATCGAGCCGCGCAGCTTCTGGCGGTCGAAGGGCTCGCGGCGCCCGTCCCGCTTGACGACGTGCGGCAGCACGTCCTCGATGTACTCGTAGGTCGTGTAGCGGCGGTGGCACTTCAGACACTCGCGCCGGCGGCGAATGAATTCGCCGTCACGCCCCACCCGTGAGTCGACGACCCGGTCTTCCGTGTGGCCGCAGAACGGGCACTTCATCGGCGCCCACCTCCTCCGCGACCGGCGCTCACCGGATCCGGTCCGGGTAGAGCGGGAAGCGGCCGGTCAGCTCCTGTACCTCGCCGCGCACCTTGGCCTCCACGGCCGAGGCGCCGAGGTTGGACAGCACCCGGTCGATCAGGTCGGCGATCAGCGCCATCTCGGGCTCCTTCATCCCCCGCGTGGTCAGCGCCGGCGTGCCGAGCCGGATCCCGCTCGTCACCATCGGGCTCTTCGTCTCGAACGGGACCGTGTTCTTGTTCACGGTGATCCACGCCCGGTCGAGGGCCTCCTGGGCGTCCTTGCCGGTGATGTTGCGGGAGGAGAGATCCACCAGCAGCAGATGGGTATCGGTGCCGCCGGTCACCAGGCGGAGGCCGCGGGCCAGCAGCGCCTCGGCGAGCGCCCGGGCGTTGCGCACGATCTGCTGCTGGTACGCGCGGAACTCCGGCGCCAGCGCCTCCTTGAACGCGACGGCCTTGGCGGCGATCACGTGCATCAGCGGGCCGCCCTGCACGCCCGGCATGACCGTCTTGTCGAGCCCGGCCGCGTGGGCGGCCCGGCACATCACCATGCCGCCCCGGGGACCGCGCAGCGTCTTGTGGGTCGTCGTCGTCACGAAGTCCGCGATGCCGATCGGCGAGGGATGCAGGCCGGCGACGACCAGCCCGGCGGGATGCGCGATGTCCGCCATCAGCGTGGCGCCGACCTCGCGGGCGATCTCGCCGAAGGGGGCGAAGTCGATCGCGCGCGGAAACGCCGAGCCGCCGGCGATGATCAGCTTGGGCCGATGCTGGCGCGCCAGGTCGCGCACCTGGTCCAGGTCGATGCGCTCGGTGTCCCGCCGCACCCCGTAGGCGACGATCGAGTAGAACTTGCCCGAGTAGTTCACCGGGCTGCCGGCGGTCAGGTGGCCGCCGTGCGCGAGGTTGGGGCCGAGCACGACGTCGCCCGGCTTGAGCAGCGTGAAGTAGACGGCCATGTTGGCCTGCGCGCCGGAGTGCGGCTGCACGTTGGCGTGCTCACAGCCGAACAGCTCCTTGGCCCGCGCGATGGCGAGCTCCTCGACGACGTCCACCACCTCGCAGCCGCCGTAGTAGCGGCGCCCCGGATATCCCTCGGCGTACTTGTTGGTGAGAACGGAGCCCGTCGCCTCCAGCACCGCTTCGGAGACGAAGTTCTCGGAGGCGATCAGCTCCAGGTTGCGATGCTGGCGCTGGGCCTCCCCGTGGAGGGCCTTGGCGATCTCGGAGTCGACGTCGGCGAGCCGCCGGGCCATAGCCCCGACCATACCGATTGTGGCCTTTGCCGTCAAGCGGCACCAGATGATGGGGGGCCTCGAAGGGCCCCCCAAGCCCCCCTTGGTGGCGCGGGGCGCCCCGGCGGAGCCGGAGGCGCCCCGCGGTCCGGCGTGGCGGTATCCCGCGACGTCGCGAGTCTTGTCAGACGCTGGTCTGAGCGCCGTCGGGGGCGACCTCGCAGGGCCACGCTAGGCGGGTCTTGATGGCGTCGCGGAGGGCGGCGGCGGCGGGGGGCTCGCCGTGCACGCACCAGGTCATGGCGGGTGGGCGGCGGAAGCCGCCGAGCCAGCGCAGCAGCTCGCCCTGGTCCGCGTGGGCGCTCAGCGCGTCGGTGGCGAGGATCGTGGCGCGCACCGGCACGTCCTCGCCGAAGATGCGCACGTGGTCCGCGCCCTCGCGCAGCGTGCGGCCGCGCGTGCCGGCCGCCTGGTAGCCGACGAAGAGCACGGTGGTGCGGGCGTCGGGCAGCCGCCGGCGCAGGTGATGGAGGATGCGCCCGCCGGTCGCCATGCCGCTGCCGGCGATGATCACCGCCGGTCCCTCGAGCCCGTTGAGCCGCTTGGAGTCCGCGGGGGTGCGTGAGAGGTGGAAGCGCGACGGGACGAACGGCCGGCCTCCGGCGGCGGCCACCCGCGCCGTGGCGGTGTCGTGCTCCTCGGGGTGGCGCGCGTAGATCACCGTCGCCTCGATGGCCATCGGGCTGTCGAGGTACACGGGGAGCTTCGGCACGCGGCCGGCCGCCTCCAGCTCGCGCAGCAGGAACAGCAAGTCCTGTGTGCGGCCGACCGCGAACGCGGGCACGAGCAGCACCCCGCCCCGCCGCACCGCGCCCTCCACCGCCCGCACGATCATCGGCGTGCCGTCGTCGGCCGGATGGGTGCGGTTGCCGTACGTCGACTCCACCAGCAGGGTGTCGGCGCCGTCCACCGGCGCCGGGTCGCGCATGACCGGCACGTCGTAGCGGCCCAGGTCGCCCGAGTAGACGAGCCGCCGCCCGCCCACCGCGACGTCCACGATCGAGGCGCCCAGGATGTGGCCGGCGAGATGGAAGCGCGCCGTCACGCCGCGGGCGGGCTCGAACGGCCGGTCGAACGGGATCGGGCGCACGAGGCCGAGGGCCCGCTGGGCGTCGGCCTCGGTGAAGAGCGGCTGGGCGGGCTGGAACCGGGTCGCGCGCGTCTTGTTGCGGAACTCCGCCTCCTCCTCCTGCAGACGGGCCGCGTCGGGCAGCATGATCCGGATGAGGTCGGCGGTGCCGGGCGAGCAGAAGATCGGTCCCGCGAAGCCGTCGCGCGCCAGCCGCGGCAGGTAGCCGGAATGGTCGATGTGCGCGTGCGAGAGCAGCACCGCGGCGAGGGCGGTCGGGGCAACCGGCGGCGGCGCCCAGTTGCGCTCGCGTAGCTCACGCGGCCCCTGGAACATCCCGCACTCGAGCAGGAGACAGGCCGCCTCGCTCTCGAGCAGGAACTTCGCGCCGGTCACGGTCCCGGCGGCGCCGAGAAACGTCAGCGCGGGCGTCACCGCGGCACGGGCACGCCGGCCGGGAACTCGAACGTCTCGGCGAGAGCGCCCTGCACGCCCGCCTCGACCAGCGCGTCGATCGCCAGCCGCGCCTCGGCCTCGCGCGCCTGGGACTCGGTCATCCGCGTGGCCGGGTGGCGGGGGACGAACAGCGTGCAGCAGTCGGCGTCGGGCTCGATTGAGATCTCGAACGTCCCCAGCCGGCGCGCCTCCTCGATGATCTCGATCTTGTCGGTCCCGATCAGCGGGCGGAAGACCGGCATGACGGCGGCGGCGTCGATGGCGGCCACGTTCTCGAGCGTCTGTGAGGCCACCTGGCCCAGGCTCTCACCGGTGGTCAGGGCCAGCGCACCCTCGCGCCGCGCGATCACCTCGGCGATGCGCACCATCAGCCGGCGGTAGACGACGACGCGCGCCGCCGGCGGGACCGACAGCACGACCTCGCGCTGGATCTCGCCGAACGGCACGAGGTACAGCCGCGAGGCGTACTGCCACTCGGTCAGCCGCTCGACCAGCGCCCGCGCCTTGCGCTGCGACGTATCGGGCAGGTACGGCACGCTGTGGAAGTGCACGAAGACGGCGCGGCAGCCGCGCTTGATCATCCGCCAGGCCGCCACCGGCGAGTCGATGCCGCCCGAGAGCAGCGCCACGACCGTGCCGCTCGCGCCGACCGGCAGGCCGCCCGGCCCCGGCCGCCGGTCCAGCGAGACGAACGCCTCGTCGGGCAGCACCTCGACGACGATCTCGACCTCCGGATGGTCGAGGTCCACGCGGGTGGCCACGCGCTCCAGCACGAGCGCGCCCAGCGCGCGATTGAGCTCCACGCTCGTCATCGGGTAGGTCTTGAACGCGCGCCGGGCGGTGATCCGGAAGGAGGCGAACGTCCGCCCCTCCACCAGGCGCTCCACGACGCCCTTCATGGCGTCGAGGGTGGCCGCCGTCCGGTAGCCGAGGGCGACGCTGGCCACACCGCACACGCGCTGGATCCGGTCGCGCACGGCCTCCGGTCGCGGATGCCCGTCCAGGTCGATGACGATGCGGCCGGGCCGCTGGCGCAGCACCGCCGGCCCGAGATCCGCGGTGGCGCGCTCGAGATTGCGGGCCAGGTGTCGGAGGAAGAGCGGACGGTTGCCGCGCTTGAGACTGATCTCGTGGTAGTGGACGACGACGACCGGGCGCAGGCGGGTCATGCCGCTCAGCCGAGCTCGGCCGCCAGCGCGCGCGCCCGCTCGAGCTCCTCCGGCGTGTTGACGTTCATGAAGACGACGTCGGGCGCCCGGTGGCGGGCCACCGCGGCCTCGTCGATCTCCACCACGCGCACGTCCGCGAAGAAGCCGACGATCTTGAGCCGGCCGGCCCGCAGGCGCGCCTCGATCGCCGGCAGGCAGGCCTTGCCGTACACGGCGTGCAGCGTCTCGAGCTGCTCGCCCACGCGCGGGATGACGACGTCGCCCTCCCCCGCCCGCCCGATCACCAGCCGCGCGACGGCGGGGTGCAGGAACGGCATGTCGCACGCCACGGTGAAGGCCGCGTCGCCAGCGGCCGCCGCCAGCCCGGTGAAGATGCCGCCCAGCGAGCCGTGCTCCGGATAGGCATCCGGCACCATCGGCACGCCGAGAAACGCGTAGAGGTCGGGGGTGTTGGTCACGATGAGCACATCGTCCACGACGGGGCGCACGGCGTCCAGCACGCGCTCGACGATGCGCCGGCCGCCGAGCTCGAGCAGCGCCTTGGGGCGGCCGCCCATCCGCGTGCTCCTGCCGCCGGCCTGGATCACCCCGGTCACGCGCATCCTAGACCCTCACCGGCCCCGCCCGGATGACGCGCGGCGGATCGGTGGTGACGTCGAGCACCGTCGAGGCCTCGCCCCCCGGCGTGGCGCCCGCGTCGAGCACGAGGGCGACGCCGGCGCGGAAGTACGCGACGACCTCCGCCGCCGTCGTCGGCGCCGGCGCGCCCGAGGGATTGGCGCTCGGCGCCGTGATCGGCTCGCCGAGCGCGCTCACGAGCCCGCGCGCCACCGGGTGCGCCGAGAGCCGGACCCCGACGGTGCCGGTGCCCGCGGTGACCTCCGGCGGCACGACCGCCGCCGCCTCCACCACCAGCGTGAGCGGGCCGGGCCAGTGGCGGGCCATCAATTCGCGCGCCCGCGGGGGCACGCGGGCGGCGAGGCGCTCGACCATGGCGATGGAGTCCACGAGCACGAGGAGCGGCTTGCCCTCGGGGCGGGCCTTCACCTCGAAGATCCGGCGCACCGCGGCGGGCCGGAGCGCGGCGGCGCCCAGCCCATAGAATGTCTCGGTCGGAAAGGCGACGAGCGCGCCCGCCGCCAGCGCGGCCGCCGCCTCGGCGAGCGCCGCTGCCGCCGGCGCCCGGGCATCGACGGCGACGAGCTTGGTCAAGTAACGTGGGGGGCCCCGAGATGGCCCCCCACACCCCCCCACCGCTCGGCAGCGCCCCGGCGCAGCCGTGGCGCTCCTCGACGCGCGCCGCCCATACTGCCCATGTCTACCCGCGGGGACGCCGCTCGAGCTTGTCGGCCACGCGCTTCGCGCGCTCGTCCACTTCGTCGGCCAGCCGCTGGCGATAGGTCGCGAGGCGCTCGGCGAGCGCGAGGTCGGCGCCGGCGAGGATCTGGGCGGCCAGGATCGCGGCGTTCGCGGCGCCCCACGCGCCGATGGCGACGGTGGCGACGGGCACGCCCCTGGGCATCTGGGCGATGGACAGCAGCGCGTCGAGGCCGTTGAGCGAGGTGGACGCGATCGGCACCCCGATGACCGGCAGCGAGGAGAAGGCGGCGACGACGCCGGGCAGCGCGGCGGCGCCTCCCGCGGCGGCGATGAGCACGCGCAGGCCGCGGCCGGCCGCGTTGCTCGCCCACTCCTGGGCGCGCCGGGGAGTCCGGTGGGCGGAGGCGACGACCACCTCGTGGCCGATGGCGAGGGCGTCGAGCACCTTCACGGTCTCCAGCATGGTGTCGAGGTCCGAGTCGCTGCCCAGCACGATGCCCACCCTCACGGGATTCGTCACGTCCGTGTCGCCTCCCCCAGCGCTCGGCGCCCGATGTCGGTCCGGTAGTGCATGCCGTCGAAGTGGATCCGCGCGACCGCCTCGTAGACCGTCGCGATCGCCGCCGGCAGGTCGCCGGCCACCGCGGTGACGCCGAGCACGCGGCCGCCGGCGGTGACGAGGCGTCCCTGACGGCGCGCGGTGCCGGCCTGGAAGACCAGCACGCCGGACAGCGACTCGGCCTCGGCGATGCCGGCGATCTCGAGGCCGGTCGGGTACGGCCCCGGGTAGCCGCCCGACGCCAGGGTCACGCAGACCGCCGCGCGCTCCCGGCTCGCCGCGGGCGCCGGGGCCGGCAGTCGCTCGCCGCGCGCCACCGCCGCCAGCAGCGGCACCAGATCGCCGTCCATGCGCGCCATGATCGCCTGGCACTCGGGGTCGCCGAACCGGCAGTTGAACTCGACGACCTTCGGCCCCTCTTTCGTGAGCATGAGCTGGACGAACAGCACGCCCTGATAGGGCGCGGCCTCGGCGGCGAGCGCGCCGATCGTCGGCTCGACGATCGTCGCCATCACCCGCGCCTGCAGCGCGCCCTCGAAGACGGCCACCGGCGAGAACGCGCCCATGCCGCCGGTGTTGGGGCCGCGGTCCTCGTCGAAGACCGTCTTGTGATCCTGGGCGGCGGCCAGCCCGACTGCCTGGCGCCCGCTCACGAGCACGAAGAACGAGACCTCCTGCCCGTGCAGGAACTCCTCGATCACGACGCTCGCGCCGGCGGCTCCGAACTCGCGGCGCTCCATGCACTGGGCGATCGCCGCGTCGGCCGCGTCCAGCGTCGCGCACACGATCGCGCCCTTGCCGGCGGCGAGGCCATCGGTCTTCACCACGCACGGAACGCCCAGCTCGCGGCAGTACCGCCGGGCGGCGGCCGGATCGGTGAGCGCGGCGAAGCGCGCGGTGGGAACGCCGTGGCGAGCCATGAGGTCCTTGGCGAAGGCCTTGGAGCCCTCGATGGCCGCCGCGCGGGCGCCGGGGCCGAACACGGCGAGCCCCTGCGCGCGCAGCCGGTCGGCCAGCCCGGCCACCAGCGGCGTCTCCGGGCCGACGACCACGAGGTCGACGTCGTGCCCCCGCGCGAATCCCGCCAGCCCCTCGGCGTCGTCCACGGCGAGGTCGAGGCAGCGCGCGTGCCGGGCGATCCCCGGGTTGCCGGGCGCGGCCCACAGATCCTCGACGAGCGGGCTCTGCGCGATCTTCCACGCCAGCGCGTGCTCGCGGCCGCCCGCTCCCACGAGCAGGAGTTTCACTGGGTCGGGCCTCCCGGGGGGTCGAGAACCTCGAGGTGCGCGCGGGCGATGCGCGCCCACGGGCTGCCGCCGTCGAGCTCGAGATAGCGCTGCCAGTGCTCGATCGCCTCGTCGCCGCGGCCCGCGCGCGCCAGCGCGCCCGCGAGGTTGAAGTGCGCGTCGGCGTAGTCCGGCGACAGCTCGAGCGCGCTGCGGTAGCGCTCCACCGCGTCGTCGAGGTCGCCGCGGTCCTCCGCCAGCGAGCCGAGGTTGTAGACCGCCTCGCAGCAGGACGGATCCTGGGTCAGCGCCGACTCGTAGGCGGCGCGCGCCTCGTCGTACTGCCCCATGCGGTGCAGCAGCAGCCCCAGGTTGTTCCAGGCCGCCGCGTAGGTCGGGTCGATCGCGACCACCCGGCGATAGGCGGCGATGGCGTCCTCCCACTGCGCGGGATCGCTGTCCCACTCACTGGCCCGCTCGAACCAGGTCTCCGCCTGCTCGACGGGCGGCGCCAGCGGCCGCACGAGCCCGGTCACCAGCGTGGCGGCGGCCGCCTGCTCGAGGCTCGGCGTGTCGAGGTCGAGCACGGTCTGGCCCGTGCGCGGATCGAACTTCACGCGATCGGACTGGGCCAGCAACCGGCCGCCGTCGAGGACGAGCCGCACCTCGGCCAGGGGCTGCTCGAGATCGGGATCGCGCTTGCGGAGCGCGTCGAGCGCCAGGCGCATCTGCCGCACCGAGGCCCCGGCGTCCAGCAGCGCGCCGGCCGCGCGCAGCGCGAGGAGATCGCGGAACGTATAGCCGCTCTCGCCGTGCAACAGGTCGAGGCGGCGCAGCTGGCCGACCCGGCGGGGCGTGAGCGTCAGGATGCGGGTCAGCTCCCGCATGCCGTAGATGCGCTCGGCCTGACGACGGCTCATCGGGGAGTCGACGAGCGCCACGGGTCCCCCGGGGCGCTCGGAGCCGCCGGGGGGGCATGGGGGGCCATCCCGGGGCCACCCATGTATATCAATGGCGGAAGTGGCGGAGCCCGGTGAACACCATGGCGATCCCCTGCTCGTCGGCGGCGGCGATCACCTCGTTGTCGCGTAGCGAGCCGCCCGGCTGGATCACCGCGGTCACGCCCGCCTGGGCGACCACGTCGAGGCCGTCGCGGAACGGAAAGAACGCGTCGGACGCGCACACCGCGCCCTCGGTGGCCAGCCCCACCTCGCGCGCCCGCATCACCGCGATGCGGGCGGAGTCCACGCGGTTCATCTGGCCGGCCCCGACGCCGACGACCTGCTGCGCGGTGGCCAGCACGATCGCGTTGGACTTGGCGTGCTTGCCGACGCGCCAGGCGAAGCGCAGCGCGTCCATCTCGGCCGCGGTCGGCGCGCGCTTCGTCACCGTGCGCAGCGCGGCGGGGTCGAGGTCGGCGAGATCGGTGGCCTGGGCCAGCAGGCCGCCGAGCACGCTGCGGTACTCGGGCAGCCGGGCGGGCAGCCCCGCCCGGTCGCAGGGCACCTCGAACACCCGGCACTTCTTCTTGGTGCGCCGCAGCTCCTCGAGCGCCTCGGGAGCGTAGGACGGCGCGAAGAGGATCTCGACGAAGATGCCCGCCAGCGCGTCCACCACCGCCCGGTCGAGCGTGCGATTGACGCCGACGATGCCACCGTAGATCGACACCGGATCGCAGGCCTTGGCGCGGACCATCGCCTCGCCGACCGTCCCTCCCCGCGCCACGCCGCACGGGTTGGTGTGCTTGATGACGACGGCGGCGGGATCGTCGAACTCCAGCAGCAGCGCCAGCGCCGCCGAGAAGTCGAGCACGTTGTTGTAGCCGAGCTCGGGGCCGTGCAGCTCCTTCATCGCCGCCAGCCCGACCGGCGGCGCGCCGACGAGGCGATAGAACGCCGCCGTCTGGTGCGGGTTCTCGCCGTACTTGAGGTTCAGCTCGCGCTGCAAGTCGAGCGTCTGCTCCGAAGGGTAGTCCGCAGAGCCGATCGAGCCCTCGGCTCGATCGACCCGCGATGAGGGGGGTGTGGGGGGAAGCCGAGGGGGT
>JBGQFW010000078.1:0-20468 GCA_041497115.1 Methylomirabilia bacterium | reverse complement strand
CTTCACAGGTTCGCCTCGCCTGCGGCTGCGGCTCACACGACCCCCTTCACAGGTTCGCCTCGCCTGCGGCTGCGGCTCACACGACCACCTGCCTGGCGCGCAGGTCGGCGATCTCGCCGGGGGCGAGGCCGAGCTCGCGCAGGATGGCGTCGGTGTCCTCGCCCGGCGCGGGCGCCGCCCGCGCCATCACCGGCGGCGTCGCGGACATCTTCACGGGGTTGCCGAGGCCGTTGACGCGGCCGGCCCGCGGGTGCGTGAGCGGCTGCACCATGCCGCGCGCGCGGGCGTGCGGGTCGTCGAGCGCCTCCGGCACGCTGTAGATCGGCCCCGCCGGCACGCCCGCCGCCTCGCACTTCGCCAGCCAGTGCGCGCGCGGCTGACCGGCCGTCACCGCCTCGATGAGCCGCTCGAGCTCGGCGCGGTGGCGCAGGCGGTGGCCGACGGTGGCGAAGCGCGGATCGCCCACGAGGTGGTCGAGGCCGAGGATCGCGCAGAAGCGCGGAAACAGCGTGTCGTTGGCGGCGCCGACGGTGAAGTGGCCGTCGCCGGCGCGGAACGCCTGGTAGGGCGCGTTGAGACGGTGCGCGGTGCCCAGCCCGCGCGGCACCTGCCCGGTGTACCAGTACTCGGTGGCCTCCCATGCCGAGAGCGCCAGGCCGGCGTCGAAGCGCGAGGCGTCCACGAGCTGGCCGCGGCCGGTGACGTGGCGCGCGCGCAGCGCGCAGAGGATGCCGATCACCGCGAAGAGGCCGGCGCCGAGATCGGTGACCGGCACGCCGATCGTCACCGGCGGGCCGCCGTCGCTGCCGGTGGCGCTCATGATGCCGGTCATGCCCTGCGCGACGAGATCGTCGCCGTCGCGGTCGGCGTAGGGCCCGCTCCGGCCGAAGGGCGAGATCGCGGCGTAGACGAGGCGCGGGTTGAGCGCGGCGAGCGCCGGGTAGTCCACCCCAAGCTGCGCGGCGGCGCCCGGGCGATCGCTCTCGACGAGGACGTCGGCGGTGGCGGCCAGCTTCTTGAGGATCGTCACGCCCTCGGCGCGCTCGAGGTCGAGCACGAGCCCGCGCTTGTTGCGGTTGACGGCGAGGAACGGCGCCGACACGCCGGGCGCCGCTTCGGGGGCCGTCGCGCGCATCGGCTCGCCGCCGGGCGGCTCGATCTTCACGACGTCGGCGCCCATGTCGGCCAGCAGCATCGCGCAGAAGGGGCCGGCCATCCCGTGCGTCCGGTCGAGGACGCGCAGCCCGGCGAGCGCTCGCGCAGGGTCGGTCACGCACGGAGTCTACCCCAATCGTGGTAACGTCTCGGTATCCGCGCCGCCGTCGGTGGCCGGAAGGGAGGCCCCGTCATGGACACCGTGCGCCTCGTCGACTATTTCTACGTGATGACGCCCCACAAGCCGGGGGTCGGCGCCGCCGTGCTCGACGAGCTGCGCCGGGCCAGCGTCAATCTCCTGGTCTTCTCGGGATTCCCGAGCGGCCGCGGCGCCCAGATGGACTTCGTCCCCGAGAACGCCGACGCGTTCCGGGCGGTCGCCAAGCAGGCCAAGTGGAAGCTCAAGGGGCCCAAGCGCGCGTTCCTCATCGCCGGCGACGACCGCACCGGCGCCGTCGCCGAGGTCATGCGCCGGCTGGCCGACGCGAAGATCAACGTGACGGCGGTGGACGCCGTGTGCGCGGGCGCCGGCCGCTACGGCGCGATCCTCTGGGTGGCGCCGCGCGACGTCACCCGGGCCGCCCGCACGCTGGGCGCCGCCTGATGCGGCTGGCCCTGCACACCTGGACGCTCGACGCCACGCCGCTGGCCGAGGCGCTTGCGATCGCGCGCGCCACCGGGTGGGACGGCGTCGAGCTGCGCCGGATCGACTTCCGGCGCGCCGAGGAGTCGGGGCGGCCGGCCGACTCGGTGCTCGACCTCGTGCGGGCCAGCGGGCTGGCGGTCGCCTGCGTGGGCGTGGAGTTCGGCTGGATGTGGGCCGACGGCGTCGAGCGCGCGCGGCTGCTGGCGGTCGTCGACGAGCAGTGCCGGCGGGCGGCCGCGCTCGGCTGCGCGACCGTCATGAGCCCGGTGGACAAGGGGCGCGGGGACGCGGCGCGCGCGGTCGCCAGCGTGCGCGAGGTCGGCGACATCGCGGCCCGTCACGGGGTGCGGCTGGCCGTCGAGTTCAACTCGCAGTGCGAGCAGCTCAACACGCTCGAGCGCGTGCGCGAGATCGTGGGCCGGGCCGCCCACCCGCACTGCGGCCTTCTCCTCGACGCCTACCACCTGGGGCGCAGCGGCGCGACGCGCGGGCAGATGGAGGCCGTGACGCCGGCCGAGATCGCCTACGTGCAGTTCAGCGATCCGCCGCGCAGCGGGCTCGAGCCGGGCAAGGCGCTCGACCGGCTGCCGCCCGGGCAGGGCTCGTTCGCGTTCCGCGAGTTCTTCGCGCTGCTGGCGGCCAGGGGCTACGCCGGCTTCGCCTCCTACGAGGCGCCCAACGAGCAGGCGTGGAAGCGCGATCCCACCGAGGTCGCGCGCGAGGCGCTCGCCGCCACGCGCGCCGTCCTGCCGGGGGGCGGGCGGTGAGCTACGACTACCGCGGCTACTTCGGCGAGATCACGCTGACGCACGATCTGCTCACCCGCCGCGACGAGCGACGGTGGCGCCTCACACCGCCCCCCGCCGGCGGCGAGCATCACGACATCGTCCTGTACCTCGGCTGCAACGTCCTGCGCACCTCGCACATGGTGCAGACCGTCGCCGCCATCTTCGACCTCCTCGACCTCGACTGGGTGGCGGTGGGCGGCCCGACCTACTGCTGCGGCATCCAGCACCACCAGCAGGGGGACACCGCCGCCGCCGGCGGCATGAGCCGGGCCACGATCCAGATGTTCGAGCGGTTCACGCCGCGCGAGCTGGTGATGTGGTGCCCGTCGTGCATCTACTTCTACGACGAGGTCCAGCACCTGCCGATGCCGTTCCCGTTCCGCCAGGCCGCCGAGTTCCTCGTCGAGCACCTGCCGCGGCTGACCTTCACGCGCGAGGTGCGGCGGCGCGTGGCGCTGCACAGCCACGTGCAGAGCGACGCGCGCCGGCGCGAGGGCGCCGCCGGCCGCACGCTGCTGGAGGCGGTGCCCGGGCTGACCTTCGTACCGATCGAGCCCGAGCCGCGCTTCGGCCGCATCTGCACGGTCAACGTGCAGCAGCAGGTGGGGCCCGAGACGTGGAACGGCCTCGTGCGTGACGAGATCGCCCGCGCCCACGCGGCCTCCGCCGACACGCTGGCGACGATCTACCACGGCTGCCAGCGGCTGCTCTGCGGCTTCGAGGCCGCCGCGCCGCTCGCCGTCGAGCACTACCTGTCCGTGTTCGCGCGCGGCCTCGGCATCGAGTTCGAGGACACCTACAAGAAGTGGGTGCTCTCCGGCGACCCCGACGCGATCCTGGCCGACGCCACGCCGTGCATGGAGGCCAACGGCGTCGATCCCGCGCGGGCCCGCGCGTTCGTCGAGCGCGCGTTCGGCCCGCGGCCGCGCCCGGCGACGGACGCGGCGCCCTCCTAGGCCGCCGCCACCGCCGTGAGCGAGCCCCCGCGCGCGTACCTGCAGCCGGGGCGGCTCGAACGGCTCTTCAACCGGGTCTTCGGCATCCTCGTGGGGCTCGGGCTCGGCCCGCGCGACTACTACCTGCTGCAGGTGCGCGGACGCAAGAGCGGCCGCCCGCGCGCGACGCCGGTCAACCTGATCGAGGTCGGCGGCACGCGCTTCCTGGTGGCGCCGCGCGGGCGCACGCAGTGGGTGCGCAACGTGGAGGCCGCCGGCGTGGTCGCGTTCAGGACCGGGCGGCACCGCTGGACCGCGCGCGTCCGCGCGGTGGACGACGGCGAGAAGCCCGAGGTGCTGCGCGCCTACCTCGACCGGTTCCGGCGGACGGTGCAGCGCTACTTCCCCGTGCCGGCCGGCTCGCCGCCGGCGGCGTTCACGCCCGTCGCCGCGCGCTATCCGGTCTTCGCGCTGGTCGCGCCGAAGGACGTCGACTATGCTGGATCGCGGAGGGGCGTCCCATGATGGACCACCTGGCGCGTGGCGTCTTCGGCTGCGCGATCCTCGTCGGCCTCCTGATCGATCCGGTGCCGGTCGCCGCCGCGGTGCCGAGCGATCCCGAGGAGATCCGGCGCGAGCTGGGAGCGCTCGCGTGGCAGCGCGGCCCCACCGAGGGCCGCATCGGCTCGGTGGCCACCCTGAAGGTCGGCGACGGGCAGGCGTTCCTCGACGCGCCCAACACGCGCCGCTTCCTCGAGCTCAACCAGAACCCGCCGCGCGACAACCACTACACGCTGGTCGGCAAGAGCTGGTTCGCCATCTTCTCCTTCGAGAGCAGCGGTTACGTGAAGGACGACGAGAAGCTCGACGCCGACGAGCGGCTCAAGTCGTTGCAGGCGACCGACGAGCCGAGCAACAAGGAGCGCTCGCGGCTGAGCATGCCGCCGATCTACACCGTCGGCTGGCACGTGCCGCCGCACTACGATCTCGCCAGCAAGCAGCTCGAGTGGGGGGTGCGGCTGCGCACCGACGACAACCAGTCGATCGTGAACTATACGATCCGGCTGCTCGGCCGCCGCGGCGTCGTGCACGCCACGCTCGTCTCCGATCCCGAGCGGCTCGACGGGGACATCGGCGAGTTCCGGACCGCGCTCGCCGGCTACGCGTTCGCGGACGGCGAGCGCTACTCCGAGTTCCGCGCGGGCGACCGGATCGCCGAGTACGGCCTCGCCGCGCTCGTGCTGGGCGGCGCGGCGGCGGTCGCCACCAAGACCGGGTTCGGCAAGGCCATCATCAAGTTCGTCGTGATCGGCGTGGTGGCGCTGGGGTCGGCCATCGCCGCGTTCTTCCGAAAGTTCTTCCGGCGCGGCTGAGGCGACCTTCGATGCTCGCCGAGCCGCGGGCCGGCGATTTCGCGATCTGGCTGATCGCACTCGCCCTGTACGTCTTCGACGCCGCCCGCCTCCTCTCCCCGCGTGAGCTGCTGGTGGTCGAGGCCGGCGGTGGCCGGCTGGCCTCGGTGTTCAGCGCGCACCCGTTCACCCTCACCGGCCGCGTCCTCGCGTTCGCCCCGCTCGTGCTGCCCCACCGCGGCGCGTTCGTCGCGCCGTGGGGCCGGCCGTGGGCCGACGGCCGGACGCTCGCCGCGACGCTCGCCGCGCTCGCCGAGCTGCGCGGGGTGCTGCGCGCCCCGAGGATCCTCGCGGCGTGGGCGTTCGGGCTGCTGTTCGTGGCCGGTCCCGTGCTGACGCTCCTCCTCGGCGCCGACGCCGCCGTCCTCTACGTCGGGGCCGTCCTCTACCCGACCGTCCTCGTGGCGATCGGCGTGCTGTGGTGGCGGCGCCGGGCGTGGCGGCTCACCCGCGGCCACGCCGCCGTGCTGAGCGTCGAGATCCTCGTCTGCCCCGCCTTCCTGCCGAACCTCGTGCGCAAGATCACCACCGCGCATCCGCTCCCGGGGGACGGCGCGCAGATCGTCCTCGCCGCCGCCGCCGACGAGGTGAAGGCGGAGTTCCTGGTCCGGCTCGCCAGCCGGACGGAGGAGCTCATCAACGAGGCCGCCGACGACGAGGACGGGCAGGCCCGGCTGCGCGCCTGGCTCACCACGGTGCAGGCGGCGCGGTGACGCTGCTCGCCCTCGTCGCCGTCAACGTGGTCGTCAGCCTCCTCGGCTTCCGCGCGCTGCGCGAGGAGGGCGGCCGGCGCGCCGCGTCCTTCCTGTTCGTGCCCAACCAGGTCGCCCGCGGCGAGAACGGCCTCGGCATGCTCCTCGCCCACTTCGCGCACTCCGGCTTCCCGCACCTGCTGTTCAACATGTTCGCCCTCTACTCGTTCGGCGTGCCGGTGCTGGCGGGGCTGGGCGCCGCGAAGTTCCTGCTGCTCTACGTGGTGAGCGGTCTCGGCGCCGACCTGGTGGTCTTCGCGCTGCACCAGAAGGACCCGACCTATCGCTGCCTCGGCGCCAGCGGCAGCGTGTTCGGGATCGTGATGGCGGCGGTCGTGCTCGATCCCACCACCGCGATCTCGTTCATCTTCGTGCCGATCCCGATCCCGGGGCCGATCTTCATGCTGGGCTACGCGATCATCGCGGTGTTCCTCATCAGGCGCGGCCGCCGGGGCGGCATCAGCCACGAGGGGCACCTGGGCGGCGCGGTCATCGGCCTCGCGGTGGCCGGCCTGCTGGCGCCGCGCGGGCTCGGCCCCCTGATGCAGTGGTTCACCCAGTGGAAGTGAGAGGGAGGGACATGTATCACGACGGCTCGCGACGGTTGCAAGACCGGTTCGAGACGCGGCGGCTCGCCGACCGGCTGGCCGAGGTCATCGCGCACGACGTGTTCACCGACGCGGATCGCGCGTTCATCGAGAGCCGGCCGATGTTCTTCCTGGCCACCGCCGACGGTGCCGGACGGCCCGACTGCTCGTACAAGGGCGGGCGGCCGGGGTTCGTCCGGATCGTGGAGCCGGGGACGCTGGCGTTCCCGAGCTACGACGGCAACGGCATGTTCAAGAGCCTCGGCAACATCCTGGTCAACCCGGCGGTCGGGCTGCTGTTCATCGACTTCGAGAGCCCCCGGCGGCTGCGCGTGAACGGACAGGCGTCCGTGCGCGAGGACGATCCCCTTCGCGCGGAGTTCGTCGGCGCGCAGCTCGTCGTGCGGGTGCGGGCCGAGGCGATCTTTCCGAACTGTCCGCGCTACATCCACCGCATGCCGCTCACCGAGACGTCGCCGTACGCGCCGGCCGAGGGGCACACGCCGCCGGTGCCGGAGTGGAAGACGCGCCCGGTGTTCCGCGAGGTGCTGCCGCCGGGCGACCCGGCCTCAGCCCAGTAGCGCGTCCAGCGGCGTCGCCTTCTCGCCGAGCGCCTGCGCGACGGCGGGATGCACGGTGCGCCCGCGCCAGATGTTGACGCCCCGGCCGAGGGCCGGGTTGCGGCGGATCGCCGCGGCGAGGCCGCGCCCGGCCAGCTCGAGCGCGTAGGGCAGGGTGGCGTTCGTCAGCGCGAACGTCGAGGTGCGCGGCACCAGCGCCGGCATGTTGGCGACGCCGTAGTGCACCACCCCGGAGACGACGTAGGTCGGGTCCAGCAGCGTCGTGGGGTGGATCGTCTCCACGCTGCCGCCCTGGTCCACCGCGACGTCCACGATGACCGCGCCCTCCTTCATGGTGGCGACCATCTCCTTCGTCACCAGCACGGGCGCGCGGGCGCCGGCGATGAGGACGGCGCCGACCAGGAGGTCGGCCCGCCGCAGCACCTGGTCGATGTTGAAGCTGTTGGACATGAGCGTGACGACGCGCCCGTGGAAGAGGTCGTCCACCGCGCGCAGGCGGTCGAGGTTGACGTCGAGGATGGACACGTCGGCGCCCAGCCCCAGCGCGACGCGGGCGGCGTTGACGCCGACGGTGCCGGCGCCGAGGACGACGACGTTGCCCGGCGGCACCCCCGGCACGCCGGAGAGGAGGATGCCGCGGCCGCCGTGCGCCTTGGCGAGGTAGAACGCCCCCTCCTGCACGGCGAGGCGACCGGCCACCTCGCTCATGGGCGCCAGCAGCGGCAGGCTGCCGTCGGGCCGCTGCACCGTCTCGTAGGCGATCGCGACGACGTCGGCGCGCTGCAGCGCGCGCGCGAGGTCGGGCGCCGGCGCCAGGTGCAGGTAGGTGAAGAGGATCTGGCCGGCGCGCAGCCGGCCGTACTCCTCGGCCAGCGGCTCCTTCACTTTCAAGATCATCTCGGCCTGCGCCCACACCTCGTCCACGCCGGCGGGCGTGGCGCCCTCGCGCGCGTACTCCTCGTCGCGGATGCTGCTGCCGCCGCCGGCGCCGCGCTCGACGACGACGCGATGGCCGGCCTCGCCGAGCGCGCGGGCGCCCGCCGGCGTGAGCGCCACGCGCTGCTCGCCCGGCTTGATCTCGCGGGGAACGCCGACGATCACCGGCTCACCTCCCGTCGCCCTCATGATCGCACGCCGTGGTGTACGATCGCGACACGGTGCTCTTCGCGTCCCCCTCGCTCGCGTTCGTGCTGACGTTCGTGGTGTCCTCCACCACGCCGGCGCCTGCGCTCGCCCAGCCGGCGCCGCCGACCGGGCTGACGTTCCCGCGCGAGGAGGCGGGCGTCTGCCCGTCGGCGTGCTGCGCGAGCGGCCGCTGGGTGGCGACCGCGCCGGTCGTGGCGCGGGAGGCGCGCGCGGCGGACGCGCCGGAGGTGTTCGCGGTGGCGCGCGGCGAGAGCGTGGAGGCGCTCGCCGGCGTGGTCGTGACCTCGCGGCCCGGCCGGGCGCGCGCGCTGGCGGCGGTCGATCTCGCCGGCGTGCGGATCGCGCGCGGCGAGGAATTGCCGGTCCTGCGCGAGGCCGGCGAGGGGAGCTACGTGCTCTGGGCGCGCGGGCGCGCGGTGCAGTCGGCGCGCGACGCCGGCGGCCGGACGTTCCGCCTGCTGGCGAGGCCGCAGACCGCGTGGTGGGTGCAGCTGCGCAACGCGCGGGGCGCGACGGGGTGGAGCGATCAGCCCGATCGCTTCGGCGGCCCCGGCCGCTGCGGCTAGCCCGTCGCCTCGTCAGCGCAGCAGGCTCGCGGCCGCGTCCATCAGTGTCTCCGAGAGCGTGGGGTGGGTGTGGATGGTGAGCGCGAGGTCCTCGGCGAGGAGCGCGCACTCGACCGCCAGCGCGCCCTCGGCGATCAGCTCGCCGGCGCCGGGGCCGACGATGCCCACGCCCAGCACGCGGCCGGTGTCGGGATCGACCACGAGCTTGGTGAGGCCGTCGCTGCGGCCGAGCGTCGCGGCCCGACCGGAGGCCGCCCACTGGACCTTCGCGATCTTCACCGCGCGCCCGGCCGCCTCGGCGGCGCGCTCGGTGAGGCCGCACCAGGCGACCTCGGGATCGGTGAAGACCACGGCGGGGACGACCACGTTGTCGAACGCCGACGGCCGCCCGGCGATCGCCTCGGCGGCGACCCTGCCCTGGCGCATCGCGCGGTGGGCCAGCATCGGCTCGCCGGTGACGTCGCCGACGGCCCACACGTGGCTGTCGGCGGTGCACCCGCGCGCGTTCACCTCGACGAAGCCGCGGTCGGTCACGCGCGCGCGCGTGGCCTCCAGCCCCAGCCCCGCCGTCCGCGGTGTGCGCCCCACCGCCACCAGCACCCGGTCGAAGAGCTGCGCCTCGCCGTCGCCCAGGCGCGCCTCGACCCCGCCGCCCGTGTCGCGCAGCGCGCTCACGCGCGTGCCAAGCCGGATCGCCTTGAACATGCGCTCGCACCGCCGGGCCAGCGGCTGCACCAGGTCGCGGTCGGCGCCGGGCAGCAGGCCGTCGAGCATCTCGACCAGCGTCACCTCGCTGCCGAGCGCGGCGTAGACCTGGCCGAGCTCGAGGCCGATGTAGCCGCCGCCGATCACCAGCAGCCGCCCGGGGATCTCCGGCACCTCCAGCGCGGCGGTGGAGTCCATCACCCGCTCGCTCGCCAGGTCCAGGCCGGGCAGCGCCGCCGGCGCCGAGCCGGTGGCGACGATCGCGTGCTTGAAGGTGATCTTCTGCGGCTCGTCGCCGGTGACGCGCAGGCTGCGCGAGTCCTCGAAGGTCGCGCGGCCGCCGATCACGTCCACGCTCTTGCCCTTTGCCACGCCGGCCAGCCCGCGCGCCAGCCGGCCCACGACGCGCTCGGTCTTCCACTTGCGCAGCGGATCGAGCGACACGCGGGGCTCGCCGAAATCCACGCCGAACTCCTTCGCGCGCTCCGCCTCCCCGACCACCGCCGCCACGTGCAGCAGGGCCTTGGACGGGATGCACCCCTCGAAGAGGCACGCGCCGCCCAGCCGGCGGTCGAGATCCACGACGACGGCCTCCAGCCCCAGCTCGGCGCAGCGGAACGCCGCCGAGTAGCCGCCCGGCCCGCCGCCGACGACGGCGACGTCCACCTCGCGCACGAGGTCGCCCATCACCATTCGAGCAACAGCCGCTCGGGCGCCTCCAGCCGCTGGACGATCGCGGCGGCGAAGCGGGCGCCGTCGGCGCCGTCGGCCACGCGGTGGTCGAAGGTCAGCGACAGCGGCAGCAGCAGGCGCGCCACGATCTTCCCGTCGCGCACGACCGCCTCCTCGCGCGCGCGGGCGACGCCGAGGATCGCGACCTCCGGATAGTTGATGATCGGCAGGGCGCCGGTGCCGCCCAGCGCCCCGATGTTGGTGATCGTGAAGGTGCCGCCGCGCAGGTCGTCGAGCGTGGCCTTGCCCTCGCGCACGCGCTGGGCCAGGGCGGCCAGCTCGCGGGCCAGCTCCATGACGGATTTCTTGTCCACGTCGCGCAGGACGGGGACGATGAGGCCGCGCTCGGTCGCCACCGCCACGCCGAGGTGGACGTAGCGCTTGAGGATCAGCTCGCCGGCGTCGGGGTCGAGGCTCGCGTTGAAGGTCGGGTGCTCGCGCAGCGCGAGCGCCACCGCCTTGAGCAGGAAGCTCGTCAGCGTGAGGGTGACGCCGCGCGCCCTGGCCTCGTCGAGGCTGCGGCGGATCAGCGCGTCGAGGTCGGTGATGTCGACGCGGTCCAGGTGCGTGACGTGGGGGATCAGCGTCGCCGCCAGCGTCATGCGCTCGGCGATCGTGCGGCGCAGGTGCGAGAGCGGCTGGCGCTCGACGGGCCCCCACTGCTCGAACCGCGGCAGCGGCGGCGGCTCGACACCGGCGCGCGCGAGCGGCTTGGCGACGGCGGGCGGCGCTGGCGTGGCCGGGCGCGCCGCGGCGGCCGGCGGCGCACCGGTAGGCGGCGCACCGGTAGACGGCGCCCCGGCGGCCGGCCCGCCCGTCGCGGCGGCGCGGACGTCGTCGTCGGTCACGCGCCCGCCGGGGCCGCTGCCGCGCAGCGCGCGCAGGTCCACGCCCAGCTCGCGGGCCAGCCGTCGCGTCGAGGGCGTGGCGGGGGCCGGCGCGCCGTGCGCCGCCGGCGTGGCCGGGGCGACCGCCGGCGTCGCCGCCGCCGCGCCGTCGCCGAAGGTCACCAGCACCTCGCCGACCTTCACCGTCTGCCCGGGCTGCACGTGGATCTTCTCGACGCGGCCGGCCATCGGCGAGGGGATCTCCACCGTCGCCTTGTCGGTCTCCACCTCGAGCAGCGGCGCGTCCTCGCGCACGACGTCACCCTCGCGCACGAGCACCTGGCGGATCTCCGCCTCGGTCAAACCCTCACCGAGATCGGGCAGGACGAACGGTCGGCTCATGCGCGCGCCTCCGCCGCCATATTGTACGCGCGCGGCTCGATTGCGGCCGGGCCCGCTGACGCTTTCTGTCACGTCGCGGGACCGCGCGGCACGGCGGCCCCGGGCCCGTGGCGCAGCCACGCGATTCCACGACGTTTGTCCGTGGCATCGGATTCGCAACGGTCACCTGTCCGGCTGGGTTTCGGTGCTCACCGGGCATACGGCCTCGCAGACCCAGTCCAGAGCGGTCGTCGATCTGCGAGCCATCCATCGCAAGGGCTGGCACCCATGACCACGCGTGGACTCCGCGGCACCCTCCTCGGCGCGCTCCTGCTCGGCATCACGACCGTGGCTCAGGCGGCACCGTTCGCGTACGTGCCCAGCTCGTTCACGGACAACGTGGCGGTGGTGGATCTCGCGACCAACGCGGTCGTCGCCACGGTGTCGGTCGGCGACAGCCCGTTCGGCGTCGGTGTGCAGCCGGACGGCTCCCATGTGTACGTGACCAGCTTCGGCTCCGACACGGTCTCGGTCATCGACACCACGGGCAACAGCGTGGTGGCCACGGTGCCCGTGCAGGACGGCCCGTTCGGCGTGGCCGTGCATCCCGACGGCTCGCGTGTCTACGTCGCCAACCAGCTGGCCGGCACGGTGTCGGTCATCGCGACCGCTTCGAACACGGTGGTCGGCACGATCGGCGTCGGCAGCAAGCCGGTCGGCCTCGCGCTCGATCCGACCGGCGCCCGGCTGTACGTGGCCAACTCGGGGTCGAACACCGTGTCGGTCGTCGACACGGCGGCCGGCGCCGTGGTCGCGACGGTGGCGGTCGGCGGCCAGCCCTTCGGCGTCGCCGTCGATCCCGCCGGCACGCGCGTGTACGTCACGAACTCGCTGTCCCGGAGCCTCTCGGTCATCGCCACGGCGACCAACGCGGTCGTGGCCACGGTGACGGTCGGCAGCTTCCCGGAGGGCGTCGTCGTCCACCCGGACGGCTTGCGGGTCTACGTGGCCAACGCCAGCTCGGGCACGGTCTCGGTCGTGAACACCGCCACCAACACCGTGGTGGCCTCGCCCTTCGTCGGCTTCGGGCTGTTCGGCATCGGCCTCTCGCCCCTGGGCGAGCACGCGTACGCGGCCAGCGAGGACATGAACCTGGTGTACGTCCTCGACACGGTGAGCAACACCGTCAGTGGCAGCATCGCCGTCTCCGCCGGACCGGCGGCGTTCGGCCTCTTCATCACGAACGGGCCGGCAATGAGCTGCGACACCGCTGACCTGCAGGCCCAGCTGGCAGCCGCCCAGAGCGCGCTCACCACCTGCCAGGGCGACCTGAGCGCGGCCAACGGGCGGGCCGACCAGTGCCAGGTTCAGCTCAACACCAAGGACTCGCAGATCGCGACCCTGCAGGGCCAGGTGAACGATCTCACCGGGCAGGTCAGCACGCTGACCGCCCAGAACACCGCGCTGCAGGGCCAGGTGAACACGCTGACGGCCGAGAACCAGCAGCTGCGCGACGAGCTCGCCTCCTCGACGGCCCTGGTCACCGCGCTGGTGACCGATCTCTTCGGCGCCAGGCCGAGCGCGGACGTGGCGATGGCGGCGCGTGATCTTGCCCAGCTCGAGCTGACGTCGGCACAGGCGGCGGCGCCCCACGATCCGCGCCTGCGCCAGGCGCAGAGGGCGTTCGACGCCGGGCTGGCCGAGCTGAGGGCCGGGAAGTTCCAGCAGGCGGTGCAGGACTTCCGCGAGGCGTACACCACCGCCGCGCGGATCCTCGGGGACACCAGGGCCGCCTTCCGTCGCGCGCGGCGCTAGACGGCAGCGTGCGTGTCGAGGCGCGCCCCGGGTATCCCGGGGCGTGCCGAGCGTAGGGGGGGTGTGGGGGGCCATCTCGGGGCCCCCCACGTCACTAGTACGCCAGCGTCTCGCGGGCGGCTGCCAGCACGCGGGCCAGGTCGGGGACGCTCGCCTTCTCGCGCCCGAACCCTGGGAACGGCACGTCCCACGCGGTCACGCGCGCGATCGGCGCCTCCAGGGACAGGAAGGCGCCGTCCATGAGCGAGGCGGCGATCTCGGCGCCGGGGCCGAAGCTGCGCACCGCCTCGTGCACGATCACCGCGCGGCCCGTCTTCTGCACCGAGGCCACGAGCGTCTCGCGGTCGAGCGGCGCCAGCGTGAGCAGGTCGATCACCTCGCACTGGGCGCGGTCCTCGGCGGCCAGCGTGTCGGCCGCCTCGCGGGCCACGCGGGCCATCGCGCCGTAGGCGATCAGCGTGAGGTCGCGCCCCTCGCGCACGACCTGGGCGCGGCCGAGAGGCAGCGTCTCGATCTCGTCGGGCACCTCTTCCTTGGCCGCGTGGTAGAGGGCCTTGTGCTCGAAGAAGATCACCGGGTCGGGATCGCGGATCGCGCTGACCAGTAGGGCGCGGGCGTTGCGGGGGCCGGACGGAATGACCATCTTCAATCCGGGGATGTGAGCGTAGAACTGCTCCTCCGACTCCGAGTGATGCTCCAGCGCCCGCACGCCGCCGCCGTACGGCATGCGGATGACCATCGACACGTGGAAGCGCCCCTGCGAGCGCGTGCGGTAGCGCGCGCAGTGGTTCTCGATCTGGTGGAAGCACTGGAACGCGAAGCCGGAGAACTGGATCTCGCAGATCGGCTTGAGGCCGTAGAGCGCCATGCCCACCCCGGCGCCGATGATCGCCGCCTCGGCCAGCGGACTGTCGATCACGCGCTTGGAGCCGAACGTGCGGTGCAGGTCCTCGGTCACGCGGAAGACGCCGCCGTCCACGCCGACGTCCTCGCCGATGACCAGCACGTCGCCGTCGCGCTCCATCTCCTGCAGCAGCGCCAGGTTCAGCGCCTTGACCATGTTGAGCTTGGGCATGGGCTAGCGCCTGGTCGTCCGCTGGCCCCGCATCGGCGGCGAGGGCGGGGGTGTGGTGGCGGGGGCGGGGCCGCTGGCGCGCAGCCAGGAGGCGAGCTGCTCGCGCTGGGCCTTGAGGTGCGCGGGCAGCTCGGCGTAGACGTGCTCGAACATCATCAGCGGCTCGGGCGGCGGCATCGCCTCGAACCGCGCGACGGCGGCGGCGATCTCGGCGTCTACCTCCGCCTCCAGCCCGTCGTCGAGGAGCCGCTTGCGCTTCATGTAGGCGGTGAAGCGCGTCAGCGGGTCCTTGCGCTCCCAGGCGGCGACCTCCTCGCTCGAGCGGTACTTGGTCGGGTCGTCGGCCGTCGTGTGCAGCCCCAGCCGATAGGTGACGCACTCGACCAGCGTGGGACCGTCGCCCGCGCGCGCCCGCGCGACCGCCTCGCCGCACGCCGCGTGGACGGCGAGGACGTCGTTGCCGTCCACCTGCAGGCCGGGCAGGCCGTAGGCGAGCGCCTTCTGGGCGATCGTGCGCGAGTGCGTCTGCTTCTTGAGCGGCACCGAGATCGCCCACTGGTTGTTCTGCACGACGAAGATCACCGGCACGTGCCAGACCCCGGCGAAGTTGAGCGCCTCGTGGAAGTCACCCTCCGAGGTGGCGCCGTCGCCGCAGAACGCCATCACCACCGCGTCGTCGCCGCGATACTGGGCGGCGTAGGCGAGGCCGACGGCGTGCGGCAGCTGGGTCGCGACCGGGATCGTGATCGGCAGGTCGTGCTGCCCCTCGTCGGGCTGACCGCCCTCCAGGTAGCCGGCGAAGAACGCCAGCATCTTCTCGATGGGCCAGCCGCGCCAGAGCATGGCGGCCGTCTCGCGGAACGACGGCACCATCCAGTCGGTCCGGCTCAGCGTGCTGGCCGCGCCGATCTGCGACGCCTCCTGCCCCTTGCCGGGAGCGAAGGTGCCGATGCGCCCCTGGCGCTGCAGGCGCAGCATGCGCTCGTCGAGGCGGCGGCCCAGCACCATCGCGCGGTAGAGCCGCTTGAGCTCGGCGGGGGAAATGTCGGGCTCGAGGGACGCGTCGAGGTTGCCGTCGCTGTCGAGGATCGACAGGTACTCGACCTGGAAGCGGGGCTCGAGGACCGTTCGCGGCATAACGCCTCCGGCTATCGCGTCAGTTCGGCGTCGAGCTCTCCGATGCTGGCGGCCACGATGTCCACCAGCCGGTCGATCTCCTCGGGGGTGATGCAGAGCGGCGGCGCCAGCCGCACCACCTGGCCGCGCGCGTAGACGATCGCGCCGCGCTCCCACGCCTTGCGGTCGAGCGTGGCGACCTGCGCGCCGTCGAGCGGGCGGCCGGAGCCGTCGGGCTGGACGAGCTCCGCGCACACCATGAGGCCGCGGCCGCGCACCTCGCCGACGATCTTCTTCTTGCCGACGGCGTGCGTGAGGCCCTCGAGCAGTCGCGCGCCCATCGCCCCGGCGTTGGCGACGAGGTTGTCCTTCTCCATGATGCGGAGATTGGCCAGCCCGGCGGCGCACGCCACCGGGTGCGCGGCGTACGTGTTGGGATGGACGTTCTCCTGCGTGGCGTCCTCGGGGAAGGCGTCGGCCAGCTTGCGGCGGGCGATCGCCGCCGAGAGCGGGATGTAGCCCGAGGTGATCCCCTTGGCCACCGACATGATGTCGGGCACGACGCCGTCATGCTCGACGGCGAACCAGCGCCCGGTGCGGCCGAAGCCGGTGATCACCTCGTCGGCGATCATCAGGACTTCGAGATCGTCGCAGATCTTTCGCACGGCCCGGAGCCAGCCGATGGGCGGCATGATGAAGCCGCCCGAGGAGATCACCGGCTCCATGATCACGGCCGAGACGGTGTCGGGGCCCTCCTTCTCGATCGCCGCGCGCAGCTCGCGCGCGCGCAGGTCCACCAGCTCGGCGTCGGTGCCGGCGCCGCGGTCGCGGAACGGGTAGGGCGGCTTCACCTTCGTGAACCCGGCCGGCTGCAGCGCGCTGTACGCCGCCGTCATGTGGGGCAGGCCGCAGATCGCGAACGTCCCCATGGTGGCGCCGTGGTAGCCGCCCTCCAACGAGATCACCTTGTGCTTCTCGCTCTTGCCCCTGGCCAGCCAGTAGTGGCGGGCCATCTGCATCGCGCGCTCGTTGGCCTCCGAGCCGCTGACCGCGAACATCGTGTAGTCGAGATCGCCGGGCGCGAGCGCGGCGAGCTTCGCGGCCAGCTCGGCGGCCGGCCGGTTGGAGAACTGGCGCGTCGTCGGGTAGTAGGCCAGCCGCACCGTCTGCTCGGCGATCGCCTCGGCGATCTCGCGGCGCCCGTGGCCCACGTTGACGACGGCGAGGCCGGCGAAGCCGTCCAGCAGCTTCGTGCCCTTCTCCGTCCACACCCAGACGCCCTCGGCGCGGTCCACGACGAGGTCCTCGTCGGCCAGCCAGCCGTGGTCCTGGGTCTTGTGCGTCCACAGGTGCTTGATCGCGCCGGGGTCGGTGGTCATGTCGGTAATGTATCATCCGTCCGTGTTCATCGTCGGGATCGACGTGGGCGGAACCTTCACCGACCTGACCGCCGTGGACGAGGCCACCGGGCGCGTCGTCGTCACCAAGGTGCCCTCGCGGCCGCACCACGAGGCGGCCGCCGTCCTGCAAGGGCTGGAGGCGCTCGGCATCGCGGCGCGCGACGTGCGCCGGCTCGTCCACGGCACGACGGTGGGCACGAATGCCGTGCTCGAGCGCCGGGGTGCCCGCGTCGCCGTCGTCACGACGGCGGGATTCCGCGACCTCATCGAGATCGGCCGCACCAAGCGGAACATCCCGGCGCTGTTCGTGCCGACGTTCGTGCGCCCCAAGCCGGTGGTCGAGCGCAAGCACCGCTTCGAGGTGGTCGAGCGGTTGGCCGCCGACGGCTCGGTGCTGGTCGCGCTCGATCCCGCCAGCGTCGAGCGCGCGCTGGACGCCGCGCTGGCCGGCGGCGCCGAGGCGATCGCGGTGTGCCTGCTCCACGCCTATCTGAACCCGGCGCACGAGCGGACGATCGCCGACACCGCCAAGGGGCGCTGCCCGGGCGTGCCGGTCTCCTGCTCGGCCGACGTCGTCGCCGAGTACCGCGAGTTCGAGCGCTTCTCGACGACGGTGCTCAACGCCTATCTACAACCGCTGATGGACGGCTACCTGAGCGGGCTGGAGGAGCGGCTGCGCGCCACCGGCTACGCGCACGGCGTCCTCACCGTCGCCTCGAGCGGCGGCATGATGACCACCGAGACGGCGCGCCGGCTGCCGATCAAGACGATCTTCTCCGGGCCGGCGGGCGGCGTCAGCCAGGCCTGCTTCGTCGGTGGCGCCGCCGGCGTGAGAGACCTGATCACCTACGACATGGGCGGCACGTCCACCGACGTGTGCCTCGTGCGCGACCTCACCCCGCTGGCGACCTCCGATGGCATGGTGGGCGCGTTCCCCGTGAAGGTGCCGCAGATCGACATGCACACGGTGGGCGCCGGCGGCGGCTCGCTCGCCTGGCTCGACGTGGACGGCAGTCTTCAAGTCGGGCCGCGGAGCGCGGGCGCGGCGCCGGGGCCCGCCGCTTACGGCCTGGGCGGGACCGAGCCGACCGTGACCGACGCCAACGTCGTGCTCGGCCGCATCGGGATTACCAAGCGGCTGGGCGGCAGCATCGCGCTCGATGCCACTCTCGCGCGTCGAGCGGTCGCCGACCTCGCCGAGAGCATGGGCCGCACGCTCGGTGTCGAACCGCTGGCCGAGGGGATCGTGCGCATCGCGGTCGCGCGCATGACCTCCGCCATCCGCGAGATCTCGATCCAGCGCGGCCACGACCCGCGCGACTTCACGCTGCTCGCCTTCGGCGGCGCCGGGCCGATGCACGCCCTCGCGCTCGCCGACGAGATCGGCATCCCGCGCGTGCTGGTGCCGCGCCACCCGGGCAACTTCTCGGCGCTCGGCCTGCTCGCCTCCGACGTCAAGCACGACGACGTGCGCACGCGGGTGGGGCCGCTGGGCGAGCGGTGGGCGCGGCTGCCCGACCTCTTCGCCGAGATGGAGGCCGCCGCGCGCCGCCAGCTCGAGCTCGACGGCTTCGCAACGGCCGACCAGCAGATGCGGCGCTCGCTCGACCTGCGCTACCGCAGCCAGGCTTTCGAGCTCAACCTGGAGCTGGCCGGCGAGTCGCTGGCGGCGATCGAGGCCGCGTTCCACGCGCGCCACCAGGCCGTCTACGGTCACGCCGACCCGACCGCGACGATCGAGCTGGTCAACGCGCGGCTCACGGCCTACGGCGTGGTGCCCAAGCCGGCCGCCGCGCGCCACGAGGCGGTGGGCGCATCGCTGGAGGCGGCGCTGGTGGAGCGCCGGCCGGTCTGGTTCGACGGCGCGCGCCACGACTGTCCCGTGTGGGAGCGCGAGCGGCTGCCCGAGCGCGCCCCGCTCACCGGTCCCGCCATCGTCGAGGAGTTCGGCGCGACGACGGTGATCCCGCCGGGGTGGCGCGGCGCGCTGGACGCCCACGGCAACCTGCGCCTAGAGCGCGCATGATCGACCCCATCACGCTGGAGGTCATCCGCGAGACGCTCGTCTCCACCGTGCGCGAGATGCGCGTGACGCTCGTGCGCACCGCCTACTCGTCCATCCTCTACGAGGGCGAGGACTTCTCGTGCGTGCTCATGGACGGCGACGCGCAGATCGTCGCCATGTCCAAGGGGCAGGACCACCCGCTGCACATCGTGCCGATCGGCTGGTCGATGAAGGCGGTGCGCGAGAAGTTTGGCGACGACATCCATCCCGGCGACATGTTCCTGCACAACGACCCGTACACCGGGGGCACCCACCTCAACGACGTCGCACTCATCTACCCGCTCTTCGTCGACGACCGGCTGTTCGTCTTCCCCGTCGTGCGCGCCCACTGGGGCGACGTCGGCGGCATGAGCCCGGGCAGCCTGTCGGGCGGCGCGACGGAGATCTTTCAGGAAGGTGTGCGGATTCCTCCGATTCGAATCGTGGATCGGGGACATCCGAACGACGCTGCGCTGGAGCTGCTCTTCGCGAACATGCGCGGCCCCCGCGAGCGCCGGGGCGATTTCCAGGCGATGATCGGCACCTGCCGCAAGGCGGCCGAGCGCGTGGAGGCGCTGGCGGCGAAGTACGGCGCCGCCACCGTGCGCGACGCCGTCGCCGAGCTGATGGACCGCGCCGAGGCGCGGATGCGGAGCGCCATCCGCGCGCTGCCCGACGGCGAGTACGTGTACGAGGCCCATCTAGAGAGCGGGCGCGAGCGGCTGGAGCCGCTGACGGTGCGCGCGCGCGTGGCGGTGACCGGCGACACGATCACGGTGGACCTGGCCGGCACCTCGCCGCAGACGGCGGGGCCGACCAACGTCGGGCCCGCGATGGCGCCGACGGGCGCCTTCACGATCGTCAAGTCGTTCCTCGACCCCGGCAGCGACGTGAACTCCGGCGCGTTCCGGCCGCTCACCGTCATCGCGCCGCCCGGCACGATCGTCAACGCGAACCCGCCGGCGCCGTGCGGCGGCATGGTGGAGGTAAAGTACTGCGTGGAGACCGCCGTGCAGGGCGCGCTCGCCCAGGCGCTCGACGGCAAGGTGGCCGGCGACCTCAAGGGCGGCGGCAACCACTGCTACGTCGGCGGCCCCGATCCGCGGTGTAGTGGCGAGACGTTCATCTTCTACGAGTACCCGGCGGGCGGCACCGGCGCCTTCGACGGCGGCGACGGCAGCAACACCGTGCGCACGTGGACCGAGAGCGACATGACGACGCTGCAGCCCATCGAGGCGATCGAGCAGCTCTACCCGGTGCGCGTCGAGGCGACGGCGCTGCGCGAGGACTCGGGCGGCCCCGGCCGCTGGCGCGGCGGCCTCGGGCTCACGCGCGCGGTGCGCATCCTGGCGCCGGCCACGCGCCTCTCCGTGCTGGCCGAGCGCGCGGTGCTGCCGCCCTTCGGCGTGTGCGGGGGCGGCGCCGGCGCGACGAACCGGTTCTGGCTCCGCCGCGACGGGCGCGCGATCGCGCCGTCACCGCTGCCCGGCAAGGTGAGCGCCTTCCCGGTGGAGACGGGCGACGTGCTGATGTTGGAGAGCTCAGGGGGCGGCGGCTTCGGCGACGCGCTCGAGCGCGATCCCGCCGCCGTCGTCGCTGACCTGGCCGAGGGCTATGTCACGCCCGCCGCCGCCGAGGCGGTGTACGGCGTGGTCCTGCGCGGTGGCGTGGTGGACGTGGAGGCCACCGCGCAGCGTCGCGCCGCGCTGAGCGCCGCGCGACCGCACGTCCGCCTGTGCGGCGCCGCCGGCCTCGACGACCCGCGCGGCCGCGCGGTGCGGCTGGACGCGGCGACCGCCGGCGGG
>JBGQFW010000077.1:0-20646 GCA_041497115.1 Methylomirabilia bacterium | reverse complement strand
GCGCGCCATCGAGGCCTCGCTCGCCGCCGTCGTGCGAATGCCGATCACGCCCGGCTACCTGGTGGAGATCGTCTACGACGGCAGCCCGGCCGAGCAGGCCGGCGTGCGCGGCGGCACGCTGGCGGTCGTCGTCCAGGGTGAGGAGTACCTGCTGGGCGGCGACATCGTCGTCGCCATCCAGGGCGCGCCCGTGCGCACGCACCAGGACTACGTCGCCAGGGTGAAGACGCTCAAGCCTGGCCAGCGTGTGAAGGTGACGCTCGTGCGCGAGGGCCAGTCGCGCGAGGTCACGCTGACCGTCACCGAGCGCCCCCGCCTGCCCTCCGACCTCGGAGATTGACCTAGACTGACCGAGGAGAAACCGAGGCGCGCCCCGGGTTGCCCGGGGCGTGCCGAGCCGCCCGGGGGGCATGGGGGGCCCTTTCGAGGCCCCCCATCACTACTGAATACGGGCGGAGCGCTCGAGCTCGTCGGCGTCCATCGTGCGCTCCTCGCCGTCGGTCGACCGGATGACGTAGGCGGGTCCCACCGAGCCGTCGGCGAAGGTGTGCGCCCGTTCCACGCGGACGACGACGCCGAGCGGCGCGTCGTTGGTCATCCGGCCCAGCCAGTCGCCCGGCTTGAAGAAGAAGAGCCAATCGGCGCGCCCGCGCGAGCGCGAGACGGCGGCCGCGCCCAGCGGCCCGTCCGGGCCGGCGCCGGATTCGGCCGGCGACGCCGGCCGGCGCTCGAGCGGCGGCGCCGTCGGCGGCGGCCACAGGACGACGGCGACTTCCGCCGCCGCCGCGAGCACGATCACGCCGGCCAGCGCGACGATGACGGCCCGGCGCGGGCGGCGTCGGGGGCGGCGCGTCGGGGACCGGCGCCCGGGCGCCGGCGCGACGGCGCGGGCCGGCCGCTCCGGCGAGGCCGCGCCGGCCGCCTCGGCCGACGCCGGCTCGCGCGCGCCGCAGGCCGGGCACCGCCGCGCCGCGCGCGGCACGCGATTGCCGCACGCGCGGCACGCCGCCAGGCGGTTGCGGTCGGCCTCGCTCATGCGCGCGCCAGCAGCCGGCGGGCGCGGACGAACACGCCGCGCAGCATCGGCCGCGTCAGCTTGCCGGTGAACGTGTTCTGCTGGCTCGGGTGGTAGCACGCCAGCAGCGTGGTGCCGTCCTCGAAGGTCGTCGCCTTGCCGTGGCCGAAGCGCGGGGTCCGGGCGGCGGGCGGCAGCCCCAGCCGGCGGCGCGTGCGCAGGTAGGCCTGCCAGCCGATGCGGCCCAGCCCGACCACGACGCGCACGCGGTCGAGCAGCCGCAGCTCGGTCAGCAAGAACGGCTCGCAGCGGGCGACCTCGCGGGGCAACGGCTTGTTGGCCGGCGGCGCGCAGCGGATCGTGGCGGTGATGTAGGCGTCGCGCAGGCGCAGCCCGTCGTCGCGGTGCGTGGAGCGCGGCTGGTTGGCGAACCCCGCGTGGTGGAGGGCGTCGAAGAGCCAGTCGCCGCTTCGATCGCCGGTGAACATGCGGCCGGTGCGGTTGCCGCCATGCGCCGCCGGCGCCAATCCCACCAGCAGCAACCGCGCGCGGGGATCGCCGAAGCCGGGCAGCGGCCGCGCCCAGTAGCGCTGGCCCGCGTGGCGCGGCGGCGGCACGGCGGCGACGGCCTCGCGATGCGCGACCAGGCGGGGGCAACGGCGGCAGCGCACGATGCGGGCGTCGAGGCGGTCGAGCGCGCTACGGTCTTGCAATCCGGCCGGATTGTGACACGGTGATGGCCATGGCGCCACCGCTCGACGTCGCCGTCGTGGAGGCTGCGCGGGCGCGACTGCGGGGCGCGATCCACGAGACCCCCTGCCCCTACTCGCAGACGCTGTCGGAGCTCACCGGCACGCGCTGCTACGTGAAGCTCGAAAATCTCCAGATGACCGGCTCCTTCAAGGAGCGGGGGGCGGCGAATCTCCTGCTGCAGCTCGACGCCGACGAGCGCCGGCGGGGCGTGGTCGCCGCCAGCGCCGGCAACCATGGTCTCGCGGTCGCCTTCCACGCCGCCCGGCTGAGGATCCCCGCCACGATCGTGATGCCGACCTACGCGCCCCTCATCAAGGTCACCTCGGCGCGGCGCTACGGCGCCGACGTCATCCTGCACGGCGCCGACTACGACGAGGCCTGCGAGCGCGCCCTGGCGGTGGCGGCCGACCGCTCGCTGGTCTTCGTCCATCCGTTCGACGATCCGCGCGTGGTCGCCGGCCAGGGCACGCTGGGACTGGAGTTGCTCGAGCAGCTGCCCGGGCTCGATGCGGTGCTCGTCCCCGTCGGGGGCGGCGGCCTCCTCGGCGGCGTCGCGCTGGCCATCAAGGCGCGCCGGCCCGACGTCCGGATCATCGGCGTCCAGGCCGCGGCGGTGCCGGCGATGGAGCGCGCGCTGGCCGCGGGCCACCGCGTGCAGGTGCCGCCGGGCGCCACCATCGCCGACGGGATCGCGGTCCGCCAGGTGGGCGGGCTGACCTTCGATCTCGCCAGCCGCCTCGCCGACGCCGTCGTCACGGTGGACGAGGAGGAGCTGGCCAACGCCATCCTCCTGCTGCTGGAGATCGAGAAGACGGTCGCGGAGGGCGCGGGCGCGGCGCCGCTGGCGGCGCTGCTCAACCGCCCGCTCGGGCTCGACGCGGCCCAGGTCGTGCTGGTCCTCTCCGGCGGCAACATCGACGTCACGATGCTGGCCCGCATCATCGAGCGCGGCCTGGTCAAGGACGGGCGCCTCGTGCGCCTGAGCGTCGCGCTGCACGACCGCCCCGGCGCGCTGGCGCGCCTGACCGCCCTCATCGCGGAGGAGGGCGCGAACATCGTCCACATCGAGCACGACCGCGCGTTCTCCCGCCAGGCGATCGGCTCCACCGAGGTCGAGGTCACGCTGGAGACCTCCGGGCGCAAGCAGATCGACAGCCTCACGCAGCGGCTCGAGATCGCGGGCTACTCGGTCGAGGAGCGCGGCGCCTGAGGCGCGCGGTCAGTCGGGGACGGCGCTGAGGATGGCCGCGCGCGTGCGCTCGGCGAGGTCCCGCGCGGCCTCGCGCGGGTCCAGCGCGGGGTCCCCGCGCAGGGCGGGGTGATAGGTGATCGTGATGCGCGCCGGGCGCGGCAGGACCCGCCCCGGCGGCCAGGCGCGGTTGCCGCCGACGATCGTGACGGGCAGCACCGGGACGTCCTGGGAGACTGCCAGCCGGAACGCCCCCGGCTTGAAGCGCTGCACCCGGCCGTCCGGCGCGCGCTCGCCCTCCGGAAAGATCATCAGCGCGGCGCCGTCCTGCAGCAGCCGCACGGCCTCGCGGGTGGCCCGGGCATCGCGCGCCTCGATGTCCACCGGAAAGGCGCGCAGCAGACGGATCAGGCCGCCGAACAGCGGAATGTCGAACAGCCGGTCCCAGGCCATGTAGTAGATCGGCCGCCGCACCGGGATCGAAACGAGCGGCGGGTCGGCGTAGGTCTGGTGGTTGGGGGTGATCACGATGCCGCCCTCGCGGGGGATGTGCTGGGTCCCGCGCAGCTCGAGGCCGAAGTACGCCCGGCAGGCGGCGTGGACGGCGGGCCGGAAGAGGTCGATGACCGGGGTGCGGGGCGACACGCCCCCTAGGATAGCGGACAAAAACGGGGCCGGGATCACTCCCGGCCCCGTGGTGTCCCGGCGTGGGGTGTTACTCGTCCTCGGCGCCGACCTCGACCTCGACCGGCTGCAGGTGACGGCCGACCCGCTCGAGACGATCCTGGCAGCGCACGCAGGTCAGCACCTCGGGCATAACCCGCAGGCGGGCCGGAGCGATCTTCTCGCCGCACTCGACGCACACCCCGTACTCACCCTCGTCGAGCCGCTCGAGCGCGGCCGCGATGCGATTGACACGATCGACCAGGAGCTCGCGGGTCGCGAACCCGATCTCGCGCTGCTCGTTGGCCTGGATCTCGTCCACCTCGTCGGCATACGCCGAGTGGTCACCCCGAGGGCCGAGCAGGTCCTCCAGGGCCGTGGTGCCCCCTACCTGGCGAAGCCGGCTCACCGCCAACCTCAGGTCTGCCTCCAGCCGCTTCCGGATGCCGTCCATGGTCCCCTCCCCTTGCCTCGGCGCGACACGTAGTGCAACAGGTGTGCCGAGACCATAGACGGACGACCCATCCGGCTAATTCATTGGAAAACAACAGGCCGGAACAGGACTTCCGTGGGGGTACGGCGGATAACACAGGGCATTATGCCCTGTTTGGGGGCGTCGCCGGGGCGACACGCTGACACTTATCTGACCAATCCGGGCTGGGTGGAGCCGGGCTGACTACTCCTCCTCGTACTGTTTCTTGAGCGCCGCGACCACGGCCGGGTCGGCCAGCGTCGTCGTGTCGCCGAGCGCGCGGCCCTCGGCGATGTCGCGCAGCAGCCGTCGCATGATCTTGCCCGAGCGCGTCTTGGGCAGCTCGGCCGAGAAGATGATGTCGTCCGGCCGCGCCAGCGCGCCGATCTTCTTCGTCACGTGCTGCTTGAGCTCGTCCTGCAGCTCCTTGCTGGTGGCCACGCCGGTCTTCACGGTCACGAAGGCCGCGATCGCCTGCCCCTTGATCTCGTGGGGCCTGCCGATGACGGCGGCCTCCGCCACCTGCTTGTGATCCACCAGCGCGGACTCGACCTCCATCGTCGAGACGCGGTGGCCGGAGACGTTCATCACGTCGTCCACGCGGCCCAGCAGCCAGAAGTAGCCGTCCTCGTCGCGCTTGGCGCCGTCGCCGGTGAAGTAGATGTTGTCGTACTTGGACCAGTACTGCTTCACGAAGCGATCGGGGTCGCCCCAGATGCCGCGCAGCATGCCGGGCCACGGCTTGCGCAGCACGAGGTAGCCGGACTTCGCCGGCTTGCCCTGCTCGTCGAACACCTCGGCGTCGATACCGGGAAACGCGCGGGTCGCCGAGCCCGGCTTGAGCGTGGTCACGCCGGGCAGCGGCGTGATGAGGATGTGGCCGGTCTCGGTCTGCCACCAAGTGTCCACCACCGGGCAGCGGCCGCCGCCGATGACCTTCCAGTACCAGACCCACGCCTCCGGGTTGATCGGCTCGCCGACGGTGCCGAGCAGCCGCAGGCTGGAGAGATCGCAGCGGTGGGGGTACTGCTCGCCCCACCGCATGAACGTCCGAATGGCGGTGGGCGCCGTGTAGCAGATCGTGATGCCGTGCTTCTCGATGATCCGCCAGAAACGGTCCTTGTCGGGGAAGTCGGGCGTGCCCTCGTACATCACCGTGGTGGCGCCGTTGGCGAGCGGCCCGTAGACCACGTAGGAGTGGCCGGTGACCCAGCCGACGTCGGCGGTGCACCAGAAGACGTCGTTGTCGTGCACGTCGAACACCCACTCGTGGGTCGCGGTGATGCCGGTCAGGTAGCCGCCGGTGGTGTGGATGATGCCCTTGGGCTTGCCGGTGGAGCCCGAGGTGTAGAGCAGGTAGAGCATGTCCTCGGAGTCCATCGGCTCGGCCGGGCACTTCGCCTCCACGCCCTTGACGAAGTCGTCCCACCAGATGTCGCGCGGCGCCTGCATGTCGATCGGCTGCCCGGTGCGCTTGAGCACGATGACGGTGCTGACGCCGGGGCACTCGCGGAGCGCCTCGTCGGTGTTCTTCTTGAGCGGCACGATGGTGCCGCGCCGCCAGCCGCCGTCGGCGGTGATGACGATCTTGGAGTCGGCGTCGTGGATGCGGTCGCGTACCGACTCCGGCGAGAAGCCGCCGAAGATCACGCTGTGCGGCGCGCCGATGCGGGCGCACGCCAGCATGGCGATGGCGACCTCGGGAACCATGGGCATGTAGATCGTGACCCGGTCCCCCTTGCGGACGCCATGGCGCTTGAGCGCCGCCGCGAACCGCTGCACCTCGCGGTACAGGTCCCAGTAGGTCAGCGTGCGGCTGTCGCCCGGCTCGCCCTCCCAGATCAGCGCGGCCTTGGTGCGATGGGGTCCGGCGACGTGGCGGTCCAGGCAGTTGTCGGCGACGTTGAGCTTGCCGCCGATGAACCACTTGGCGTAGGGCGGCTTCCACTCGAGCGCCTTCTTCCACGGCCGCAGCCAGCGCAGCTGCCGGGCCCGCCCTTCCCAGAACCGCACGGGGTCCCGGGTCGCCGCGGCGTAGACGGACGCCTTGTTGACGAGCGCCCGCTTGACGAAGTCCTTCGCGGGCGGGAACTTCCGCTTTTCCCGCAGCAGGGCCTCGATCGGAACCCCCGTCTTCGCTCTCGATTGCGCCATGGTCTGTCGTCCCCCCGCCCGCGAGTTCGTGTCAGGCCGAGCGGGCGCGGCGCTTGCGCGCCACGCCGGTCCGGATGGCGGCATCGGCCACCGCCGTCGAGACGGCGGGGACCAGCCGCGCGTCGAACATCGAGGGCGTGATGTACTCCTCGCTCAGCTCCGACTTGCCGACCATACCGGCGATGGCGTGGGCCGCCGCCAGCTTCATCTCGTCGTTGACGCGCCGGGCCCGCACGTCGAGCAGGCCGCGGAAGATGCCGGGGAAGCCGCAGGAGTTGTTGATCTGGTTCGGATAGTCCGAGCGGCCGGTGGCCATGACCCGCACGTACGGGCCCGCCTCCTCGGGCAGGATCTCCGGAATGGGATTGGCCATCGCGAACACGATCGAGTCCCGGTTCATCGTCTTGATGTCCTTGAGCGAGACCACGCCCGGCCCCGACAGCCCGATGAAGATGTCGGCCCCCTCGAGGGCGTCGCCGGCGCTGCCGCGCAGGCGACGCGGATTGGTGTGGTGGGCGAACCACTCCTTCATCGAGTTCATGTTCTCCCGGCGCCCCTTGTAGATGGCGCCGGCGCGGTCGCAGCCGATGATGTGCTTGGCGCCGGCTTTCATGAGCAGCTTGGCGGTGGCGATGCCGGAGGCGCCGGCGCCGGTGAACACGATGCGGACGTCGGGCAGCTTCTTCTTCACGAGCTTGAGCGCGTTGAGGATGGCCGCCAGCACGACGACCGCGGTCCCGTGCTGGTCGTCGTGGAACACTGGGATGTCGAGGTCGCGCTGCAGTCGCTCCTCGATCTCGAAGCACCGTGGGGCTGAAATATCTTCGAGATTGATTCCCCCGAACACCGGCGCGATGGCCTTCACGATCAGCACGATCTCGTCGACGTCCTTGGTGGCCAGGCAGATCGGAAAGGCGTCGACGCCGGCGAACTCCTTGAAGATGAGCGCCTTGCCTTCCATCACCGGCTGGGCGGCGCTGGGGCCGATGTCACCGAGCCCGAGGACGGCCGAGCCATCGGTGACCACCGCCACCGTGTTCTGCTTGATCGTCAGCGTGTAGGCCTTCTCCGGATCGTGGTGGATGGCCATGCAGACGCGGGCCACGCCCGGCGTGTAGGCCATCGAGAGGTCGTCGCACGTCTTCACCGGCATCTTGCCGCGCACCTCGATCTTGCCGCCGAGGTGCATCAGGAAGGTGCGGTCGGAGACGTTGACGACCTCGACCCCTTCCAGCGCGCGCAGCCGCTCGACGAGCTGCGCGCCGTGGCGCTCGTCGCTCGCCTTGATCGTGATATCTCGGGTGATGGTGCTCTTGCCGACCTCGACGAGGTCGATGGCGCCGATGTCGCCGCCCCCCTTGCCGATGGCGGAGGTGACCTTGCCCAGCATGCCGGGCTTGTTCAGGATCTGCAGTCGGATCGTGAGACTGTGACTGGCCGTCGGAGCGTTCATGCCTACCGCCTCCCCGTGAGAGCGACCCAGAGTGGCCGGTATTCTACCCCCGGCGGCGTGCAACGCGTTGCGGCCTTTTGTCCCCGCGTAGTACGCTGGGGCCGACTCGGAGTTCACTGGAGGGCGAATGATCGACGTCAAGACGGCCGACCGCGAGCTTCAGACCTACATCCGGCCCCAGACCTTCCCGGTCGCCATCCGGATGCTGAAGCCGGACGAGCCGATCCCCGAGCGGGCCCGGCGACCGGCGCGCGACTTCAAGAAGCTCTCGATGAACTGCCAGGTCATCGACATGGCCCGGCGGTACGGCTGGACGATCGCGCTGACTCGCGAGGACCACATCTGCTCGCTCGGCATCGCGGCGCTCGGCTTCGAGAAGCCGACCCACCTGCACGCCTCCGGCACCCTCTGCGAGGGCATGTACACGGAGACCAAGGAGGCGGGACAGCGCTCGGAAGCGGCCACCGACCGCTTCGCCGTCGGCGAGTACAGCACCCTGCTGGTGGCGCCGCTCGACCGCGCCGCGTTCGAGCCGCACCTGGTCTGCGTCTACGCCAACCCGGCCCAGGTCATGCGGCTGACCCAGGCGGCGCTGTGGAAGCGGGGGGGCAAGCTCGCCTCGGCGTTCGGCGGACGCATCGATTGCTCGGAGATCATCGTCACGACCATGCGCACCGACCGCCCACAGGTGATCCTCCCCTGCTCGGGCGACCGCATCTTCGGCCAGACCCAGGACCACGAGATGGCGTTCACCATTCCGTGGAGCCAGATGGAGGAGATCGTCGAGGGGCTGCGCGGCACCCACAACGGCGGGATCCGCTATCCGATCACCCAGTTCATGGAGTACGAGGCCAAGCTGCCGCCCCGCTACATGGAGGCCAACCGGCTGTGGGACACCGAGAAGGGCAAGGCCGCCTACACGCCGCGCGACCGCGTGGTGGCGGCCTACAAGCGCTCCTTCGTCGACCGCGTGCCGGTCTATCCGATCGTGGCGTCGTTCGCCGGCACGCTCGACGGGCTGTCCATCGAGGAGTACTGCACGAGCCCGTCGAAGGCCATTCCGGCGATGATGCGCTACTACGAGCGATATGAGCCGGACGTCGTGCTCGCCTATAACGATCTGGCAAAGGAAGCGGAGGCGTTTGGCTGCCGGGTGAAGTACTCCGACTGGGTCGTGCCGTCCATCGACCAGCACGTGCTGCACGAAGACAAGAGCGCGCTGGCCCGACTGCCCATGCCCGACCCCTACCGGACTGGGCGGCTGCCGGGGTTCCTCGAGCAGTGCGAGGCGCTCGTGCGGGCCAAGCCGCCGACGGCGATCGGCGCGGTGGCGGTGGGGCCGTGGACCATCGCCATGCTGCTGCGCAACCCCGAGACGATGCTGCTCGACACGTTCGAGGACCCGCAGTTCATCCACGATGTCATGCGCGTCGCCACCGACTTCTCCAAGCTGTGGGGCGACGCCATCGTCAAGACGGGGATCGGGCTGAGCTTCTCGGAGCCGACGGCATCCATCAGCCTCATCTCGCCCGACAACTACCGCGAGTTCATCGCCCCCTACCACAAGGAGCTGGTCGAGTACTTCAAGACCAAGAAAGTCGGCGTCACCACCCACATCTGCGGGACGACCTATCCGATCTTCGAGGACCTGCTCGACTGTGGCTTCACCACCATCTCGTTCGACCTCGACCAGCAAGCCGACCCCACGCTCTACGTGGACCAGCTCGCGCGGTTCATGGACGTGGCCAAGGGACGGGCGGTCGCGATCGGCAACGTGGACGCGACGAAGTTCGAGAAGACGTCCCGGGAGGCGATGTACGCCGACGTGAGGCGGTGCGTCGACACGGCCGGCCGGCGCTCGGCGTTCATCCTGTCGACCTCCTGCGAGATCCCGCCGCGGTCGGATCCCGAGGTGGTGAAGTGGTTCATGGACGCCGCCCACGAGTACGGGCGGTACGAGCGCATATTCTCGGAGGGGGGCTAACGCCCCCCTTCCGACGGCGCTCGAAAGTGGAAAACAGAACGGGCCAGCCGAGTGTTCGGCTGGCCCGTGGTTTCGTCAGCCGACGCTCAGGCCACTACCACTTCACCGGCTTGCTGGGACGGTGGGCGTAGCCGCTCTCGCGTCCGCCGCCCCCGCCGCCGGGACGACCTCCGCCGGGACGACCACCCCCGGGACGTCCGCCGCCCCCGCCGCCCGGCCGGCCCCCGCCGCCGGGCCCGCCGCTGCGAGGCGCTTGTGGATTCGAGATCTCGACCGTGATGCGCCGACCGTCCAGCTCGCGGCCGTTGAGCTGGGAGATCGCGCTCTGCGCCCCCTCCGCCGATTCCATCTCGACGAAGCCGAAGCCACGCGACTGGCCGGAAAACCGGTCGGTGATCACGGTGGCCGAGAGGACGCTGCCGCTCTGGCTGAAGAATTCCTTCAGGCCATCGCTGGTGGTGGAGTACGAGAGGCCGCCGATATACAGCTTGGACGCCATAGAAACCCCCGATCTCTTCCGCTAGTCAGTCACGCCCCGCGAACCGGAAGAGTCGTTGCGTCGGAAGCGAGGTCCGGCCGTTCGAGACGGACTTATAAAGTGTACACTCGCTTGGCCGATGCGCAAGCATCCGTCGCGGGCCGTGTCCCGCCGTCTCAGTGGGTGAGGTGGGGCGGCGCCGACGGCCCACCGAACTCGGCCTCGCCAAGGGTCGGCAGCCCCGGCTCCCCGACATTCATGACCTCGTCGCGGAGGGCGTGACGCTCCGCGGCCATCCCGGCCGACATCTCGAGCGCGACCACGCTGAGTCCGAGGGCCAGCACCGTGACCGTCATCCACCGCATGAGCATCGTCCTCAAGCGCACGCCTCCGCGACCGGCGCCGGGCTCTTTTCCAGCAGATCCTCGACGGTCACCGGACCGGTCAGCACGCGAAAGCCCGCCAGCTCGAACGCCACCCGGCTCTCCAGCGACGCCTCCGGCGCCACCGTCACCACCACCGGCACCTCCGGCGCCACCCGCTCGAACAGCGTCGCGTGCTCGCGCAGCGTGAGCCGCAGCGCGCCGGCGTCCACCACGATGAGCGAAACGGGCAGCGAGAGCAGCACGCGCACGCCCTCGCAGAGGTTCTCGGCCAGCGCGACGCCGACGTCGCGGCCCAGGCACGACAGCCCGAGCCCCTCGCGCGCCGCACGGTCCTGATCGATCACGAGCACCCGATTCATTGGATCTCCTCGATACTGTTTGAGATGACGGTCTTCGCGCAACCGATTCGTAGAGAGCAACGGCGATGCCAGCGCCGCGGCCTCGCAAGCGCGCGGAATCGCACACCCGCCGGGTGGCGGCCGGCCGCACGAGCGGGCAAAACGCCCGGCGCAGCGTCAGGGCGCCGGGGAAAGGATCAGGAAAGCTCGGCGGGCGTGATCTGGTAGCCGAGGATCTTGCGATAGAGCGTCTTGGGGTCGATGCCGAGCAGCGCGGCGGCCTTGCCGCGATGGCCGCTCACCTGGCGCAGCGTGGTCACGATGTGCACGCGCTCCATCGCCTCCAGTGTCGGAGCCGGCGGAGCGGCCGACGCGCCGGCGGCCGGCGCCTCCGCGGGGGCGCCAACGACCTCCGGTGGCAGGTCGGCCGGCGTGATCTCGTCGCCCTTGGAGAGGATCACACCGCGCTCGATCACGTGCAGCAGCTCGCGCACGTTGCCCGGCCACGCGTACGCCTCCAGGGCGGCCAGCGCCGCCGGGCTGAGGCGCTTGACGCCGTAGGCGGCGGTGGTCTCGAGGAAGTGCTTGGCGAGGAGGGGAATGTCCTCGCGGCGGTCCCGCAGCGGCGGCAGGCTCAGGGTGATGGTGTTGATGCGGTAGAAGAGGTCTTCGCGGAACTGCCCGCTCTTCATGGCGGCGGCGAGATCCCGGTTGGTGGCGGCCACCAGGCGGACGTCCACCCGGCGCGGCCGGGTGCCGCCCACGCGGAAGAACATGCCGGTCTCGAGCACCCGCAGCAGCTTCACCTGGCTGTCCGGCTCCATGTCGCCGATCTCGTCGAGCAGGAGGGTGCCGCCGTCGGCCAGCTCGATGAGGCCCGGCTTGGCGTTGACGGCGCCGGTGAAGGCGCCCTTCTCGTGGCCGAACAGCTCGGACTCGAGGACATCGCGCGGCAGCGCGCCGCAGTGGATCGGCACGAACGGCCGCGCGGCCCGCGGCGAGCGCTCGTGGATGGCGCGGGCCACCAGCTCCTTGCCGGTGCCGCTCTCGCCGAGGACGAGCACCGAGGACTCGGTGGGCGCCACCCGGTCCACGATGCGCAGCACGTCCTGCACCTTGACGCTGCGGGTGACGATGCCGCCGAACGGCCCCGCGCCGGGGGCGTGGGCGCGCAGCGCGGTATTCTCGCGCAGGAGCTGGCCCTTCTCGGCGGCCTTGCGCACCAGGACCTCCAGCTCCTCGATCTTGGTGGGCTTCGTCAGGTAGTCGTAGGCGCCGAGCTTCATCGCCTCCACCGCGGTGGCGACCTCCTGAAAGCCGGTCATCATGATCACCTGCGGATGCTCGGGGAAGTCCTGCAGCTCGCGAAGGACCTCGATGCCCTCCTTCTTCGGCATCTTCATGTCCAGCACCACCACGTCGTAGGGGGCCTCGCGCAGCCGGGCCAGCGCGGACTCGCCGTCGCCAACGCCCTCCGTCTCGAGACCGCGCCGGCCGAGCTCGCGCACGATGAGCTCGCGCAGGTTGGTCTCGTCGTCGGCGACGAGCACGCGGATGGGCCGCTTCATGCCGGCAACACCACGCGGAAGAGGCTGCCTTTCCCCACGTGCGTCTGCATCTCGATGCGCCCTCCGTGATCGGCCACGATGCCCTGGGCGATGGCCAGGCCGAGCCCCGTCCCCTGCCCGGGCGGCTTGGTGGTGAAGAAAGGATCCCAGATCCGCTGGGCGACGTCATCGGGAATTCCAGGCCCCTCGTCATCGAACTCGATCTCCACCGCGCGCCGCGCGCGCCGCGTGCGGATCGTGAGCCGCCCCTTGCCCTCCATGGCGTCGAGCGCGTTGGAGCCGAGCCCAAGGAAGACCTGGCGGAGCTGCCCCTCGTTGACCGTCACCTCCGGCAGGTCGGGGGCCAGCTCGGTGGCGAAGCGCCCCTCGGCGTAGCGCGACTGGTGCGCGAGGAGCTCGACGGTCTTGACGACGAGCGCGTTGACGTCGGTCGGCGTCCGCCGGCTGCCCGGCTCCCGCACGAACTGCAGCAGGCTGCCGGTGATCTCCTTGCAGCGGTACGCCTCCTCCTCGATCAGGCCGAGATAGTTCGGGAACTCGCCCAGCTCGAGCCGTCCGGCAAGGGCGTCTTCCTTGAGCCGCGCCAGGAGCGCCTCCGCGCAGCCGGCGATCGTGGCCAGCGGATTGTTCAGCTCGTGGGCGACGCCGGCGGCCAGCCGGCCGGCCGTCGTGAGGCGCTCGGTGAGCAGCATCTGCCGCTCGAGCTGCTTGGCGAGCGTGATGTCCTCCACGAGGAGCACGAGGTGGGCGCCGTCGTCGCCGCCCGGCAGCGGGGCCGCCGTGAGGCGGAACCGCTTGGCCTCGCCGGCGATGACCATCTCCTCCTCGGCGCGCGCGACATCCGGGCCGGCGAAGGCCCGGCGCAGGAACGCCTCCACCTCGGCGGCGCGCTCGGGCGCGACCACCGCGGGGAACGGCGCCCGGCTGGCCGGGTCGCACCCCAGCGTGCGCGCGCCCTCGTGGTTGGCGCGCACGATGCGCAGCGCGGGGTCGAGGACGAACACCCCCAGCGGCAGCGTCTCCAGCACGACCTCCACGAAGCGCTTCTGCCGGTCGAGCTCGCGCGTGCGCTCGGTCACCATCGTCTCCAGCCCCTCGTAGAGACGGGCGTGCTCGATGGCGATCGCCGCCTGGTCGGCGAGGGCCAGCAGCAGATCCTCCTCGGCCGCCGAGAACTGGTGCACCTCGCGATGGAAGACGAGGATGGCGCCGATCGCGCGGTTGCCCACCCGGAGCGGCGCCACCAGCATCGCGCGCAGGCCGCTCTGGCGCGGCAGGTCGCGGTAGCGCACGCGCGGGTCGTTGAGGAGGTCGGCGCTCTGCCGCGGCCGCAGGTCGCGCACGGCGCGGCCGGTGATCCCCTCGCCCTCCACGATGCGGACCTGCGTGGACAGCCCGGCGGGCAGGTCCAGGCTCGCCAGCACCTGGAGCTCGCGAGTGGTCTGGTCGAGCGTCATGATCCCGCACGAGGCCACGCCGAGCACCGCCCGCGCCTGCTCCATGATCACGTGGATGGTGCGGTCGAGATCGAGGCTGGCCGTCACCGCCCGCCCGGCCTCGAACAACGCGCGCGTCTCCCGCGTGCGCTTGAGGCTCTCCTCGAAGAGCTGGGCGTTGTGCACCGAGATCCCCGCCTGCTCGACGAAGGCCTCCAGCACCCGCTGGTGATGGGCGTTGAAGGCGGCCGGCCGCGTGGAGAACGCCGAGATCACCCCGAGCAGCGCGCCCCCCACCCGCAGCGGCACGCACAGCATCGAGCGGATGCCCTCACGCTCGTCCACGTCGCGGCGCGCCGAGCGCGGGTCGGTCCGCACGTCGTCCACCCGGATGGCCACGCCGGTCTCCGCGCACCGGCCGATGATGCCCTCGCCGACCGGCAGCGCCAGCGCCCGCCATTCGTCGCTCCGGAAGCCGTGGGCGGCGGCGTGCACGAGCCGCACGCGCGAGGCGTCGAGCAGCCCGATGCCACAGCCGGTCGAGCCGATCAGCGCGGTCACCGCGCGGCTGATCCGCTCGAGGACGGAGGCGACGTCCAGCCGGGCCGTGATGAGCTGGCTCGTGCTGTAGAGCGCCGCCAGCTCCTCGGTCCGCCGCCGGCTCTCGTCGAGCAGCCGCCGCTGCTCGATGGCGGAGGCCAGCGGGCGGGCGAGATCGGTGGCGACCTCGACGTCGGCGTCGTCGAAGGCGGCCGGCCGGTGGGAGGCGAGCGTCAGCGCGCCGAACACGCCGCCGCGGCTCACGAGCGGCACCACCAGCGCCGAGCGGTAGCCACGCTCGGTCAGCCGGCGCCGGCTCGCCTCCGGCACCGCCGGCGCGGCGAGATCGTCCGCGCGTACCGGCGCGACGGTGGCCACCACCTGCGCCACCAGCGTGTCCGCGAGCGGCAGCCGGCCGTCGCGCGACGGCACCCCCAGGGTCGAGCGCGCCAGCACGTCCACCACCTGGAACTCGTCCCGCTCGAGGTCCAGCAGCGCGACCGCGACCGAGTCGAAGGCCACCAGGCGGGCCAGGCCGTCGGCGAAGCTGCGGAAGACGTCGTCGAGCGAATCGCCCGAGACGAGCAGCCGCGTGATCTCGTTGAGCACGGTGATGCGCAGCGTGCGCTGCTGCAGCCGCCAGACCTGCTCGATGGCGGTCCCGAGCTCGCGGCCGAAGCCGCCCGGCAGCGCCAGCCGCCCGAGCGCACGGGGCGGCCCGAGCAGCGCCAGCTCGCCCACCGGCCGGCGCGGCAACCCCAGCGTCGCCCGGCGCACCACCGCCCGCCCGTCGCCGCGTCCCTCCCGCGCGCCGCGCACCGGCGAGGAGCGGCTCCCGGCGTGCGGCGCCGTCACCAGCGCGCGCAGACGGCGGCCGGCGGCCGCGCGCCCCGCGGTGACGACGATCGGCTCGCCGCGCGGCGGCCGGAAGCCGAGCGCCCCCGCCTCGGCGCCGGTGAGACGCACGAGACGGCGCAGTGTCAGCCCCAGCGCCTCCGGCACGGACGACGCGGTGCCGACGGCGGCGAGCAGGTCCGGGAACACTCGCCCGATCTTCATGGGGGCGTGAGGACCTTACCCGGGAGGCTGCCGGTGTGCTCGCCGTCCTTGATGACGAAGCGGCCGTTGACGATCACCTGCTCGATGCCGGCCGGATAGCGATGGGGCTCCTCGTAGGTGGCCTGGTCGGCGACGCGCTTGGGATCGAAGACGACCAGGTCGGCCTTGGCGCCCTCGCGGATCGCGCCGCGATCGCGCAGGCCGAGCCGGCGGGCGGGCAGCCCCGTCATCTTGTGCACCGCCTCGGCGAGCGACAGCACGCGCTCGTCGCGCGCGTAGCGGCCGAGCACGCGCGGGAAGGTTCCGTAGCTGCGCGGGTGCGGCTTGCCGGCGCTCATCTCGCCGGTGATCGCCAGCGCCGAGCCGTCGGAGCCGATCATCACCTGGGGATGGCCCAGCGCGCGCACGAGATCCCGCTCGTCGAGCTGGAAGAGGATCATCGAGGCGACGCCCTCGGCGTCCCGCAGCAGCTCGAAGACCGCGTCGATCGGATCGAGCCCGCGGGCGGCGGCGATCTCGGACACGCGCCGGCCCTCGGCGTCCGCGCGCTTGGGGCACCACGCGATCATCACGTTCTCCCACCCCATGCGCTCGACGATGTTGTAGCCGCCGCCGCGCTCCATGTCCGCGCGGATCCGCTGCCGCTCGCCGGGGTCGTGCAGGCGCTTGAGCAGCGCGGCCACGCCGCCCTCGAGCGCCCAGTCGGGCAACGCCGTGCGCAGCGAGGTGCTCGACGCCGTGTAGGGATAGACGTCACCCATCACGTCGAGCCCCTCGGCCCGGGCGGCGTCGATCAGCGCCAGCGCGTCGGCGACCCGGCCCCAGTGCGGCCGGCCGGCGGCCTTGACGTGGCTGATCTGCACGGGCATGGCCGCCTCGCGCCCGACCTGGATCGCCTCGCGGACGGCGTCGAGGAGCGTGGCGCCCTCGCCGCGGATGTGGCTGGCGTAGAAGCCGCGGTAGCGGGCGGCCGCCCGGGCGACGGCGACGATCTCGTCGGTGGTCGAGTAGGAGCCGGGGGCGTAGATCAGACCGGTGGACAGCCCCCACGCGCCCTCGTTCATCGCCTCCGTCATGAGCCGCTGCATCGTCGCCAGCTCGCCCGCCGTCGGCGGCCGTCGCGCGAAGCCCATGGCGGCGATGCGCAGCGTGCCGTGGCCGACGAGCTGCACGACGTTGAGCGCGCTGCCGTCGCGATCGAAGGCTTTCAGATATTCGCCCACCGAGCCCCACGCGAAGTCCATGCCCTTGGGCACGTACAGGGCGAACGCGCGCAGCTCCTCCCGGAACTCCGGCGACACCGGGGCGGGCGAAAACCCACAGTTGCCGACGACCTCGGTGGTCACGCCCTGCCGGATCTTGGACTCGGCCCGCCGGTTGCCCCACAGCCGCCAGTCGGAGTGCGAGTGCATGTCGATGAAGCCGGGCGCGAGCACCCGCCCTGTCGCGTTCAGCACGGTGGAGGCCGGCTCGCGCGAGAGATCGCCGACGGCGACGATGGCCTCGTCGCGCACACCCACGTCGGTCCGGCTGCCCGGTCGGCCGGTGCCGTCCATCACGGTGGCGCCCTCGATCTTGACGTCGAGCATCGCGGTCAGCGGTCCGGGCGCTCGGTGAACGCCACCACCCGCTCGCACCAGGCGGCGACGCCGAGGAGGCGGGCGAGGCCGCCCGGCGCCTGCACGAGCTGCAGCGCCAGCGGCAGGCCGTTGTCGGTGAGGCCGGTCGGCAGCGAGATCGACGGCACGCCGGTCGAGCTCCACGGCGCGCAGAGCGAGGCATCGCCGGTCCAGCCCAGGCCGGCCGGCGCCGGGCCCGGCGCCGTCGGTGACAGCAGCGCGTCGTGCGCCTCCAGCAGCGGGAGCATCGCCGCGCGGAACGCCAGCCGCGTGCGGTTGGCGGCGACGTACTCGACGGCCGGGCGCTTGAGGCCGATCTCGATCGCCTCGCGGATGCCGCGGCCGTAGTCGGCGGCATGCTTGGCGAACGCCGGCTGGTGATAGGTGGCCGCCTCGACCTCGACCATCACCTGCCCGGCGGCGTGGATCTCGGCGAATGCCGGCGGCAGCGTGAGCTCGCTCACGCGGGCGCCCGCGCGCGCCAGCCGCTCGACCACACCCTCGAGGTGACGGCGCAGCTCGGGCTCGGCGCGCTCGAACAGCTCGCGCCCCACCGCCAGCCGCGGCGCCTCGACGGCCACCGGCGTCAGCGCGGTATCGGCCATCACCGACAGCACGAGCGCGGCGTCGGCGACCGAGCGCGCGAACGGCCCGGCGTGATCGAACGACCACGCGAGCGGCACCGCGCCGTCCACCGGCACGAGGCCGTGCGGCCCCTTGAGGCCGACGACGCCGCAGAAGGCCGCCGGCCTCAGAATCGAGCCGACGGTCTGCGAGCCGATCGCGCACGGCACCATGCGCGCGGCCACCGCCGCCGCCGAGCCCGACGACGAGCCGCCCGGTGTGTGGGCGTGGTTCCACGGGTTGCGCGTGGGCGCGGGGTCGCGGAAGGCGAACTGGGTCGTGTGCGTCTTGCCCAGGATCACCGCGCCAGCGGCGCGCAGCCGCGCCACCGCGGTGGCGTCCTGCGCCGGCCGCGTGTGGGCGAAGGCGCGGGCGCCCGCGGTCGTCGGCAGCCCGGCCGCGTCGAAGATGTCCTTGATGCCGACCGGCACGCCGTGCAGCGGCCCACGGGACCGGCCGGCCCGCGCCTCGGCGTCGCGCTCGCGGGCGGCGACCCGCGCGCCGGCGCCGTCCACGTGCGCCCACGCCTGCAGCGCCGGGTCGAGCTCGTCCACGCGCGCCAGGCACGCCTCGACCAGGGCCAGCGCCGACACCTCGCCGCGGCGGATGCGGGCGGCCGCCTCGCCGACGCCGAGATCGGTCAGCGACTCAGTGGAGGACATCGAGCACCTCGGCCACGACCTCGAAGCGGCCGAACGACGGCATCAGGTAGACACCGGCGTAGCGGCGGCGCGCCTCGTGGACGAGCGCTTGCGCCATCTCGATCCCCATCCGCAGCGCGCGGTCGCCGGCGTCGCGCAGCCGGCCGCGGACCTCGTCGGGAATCGTGATGCCGGGCACCTCGTTGTGCAGGAACTCGGCGTGGCGGAAGCTGTGCAGCGGCAGCAGCCCGACCAGCACCGGCACCGGCGAGCCGCCCGCCCGCGCGAGGAAGCGGTCGAGCTGATCGAGGTCGTACACCGGCTGCGTCTGCACCCAGCGGGCGCCCGCCCGCACCTTGCGGTGGAACCGCTCGATCTCGCGGTCGACGTCGGCGGCGGCCGGGTTGAGCGCGGCCCCGATGCAGAACGCGGTCGGCTCGCCGACCGAGTTGCCGTTGGCGTCCACCCCCTCGTTCATGCGCCGCAGCACCTCGATGAGCCCCACCCCGTCCACGTCGAACACCGCGGTGGCGTTGGCATAGTCGCCCGCCCGCGGCGGGTCGCCGGTCATCGCGAGGATGTTACGGATGTCCAGCGCGTGGGCGCCGAGCAGATCGGCCTGGATGCCCATGAGGTTCCGGTCACGGCAAGTGAAGTGCATGTTGACGTCGAGGCCGGTCCCGTCGCGCACCAGCAGCGCGGTCGCCAGCACCGACATCCGCACGCGGCCGAGCGAGCCGTCGTTGATGTCCACGATCTCCACGCCGCGCTCCTTGAGGAGCTTGGCGCCCTGCACGAGCTTGTCCACGGTGTGGCCCCGCGGCGGGTCGAGCTCCACGGTGACGACGAACTCGCCGGCGTCGAGCTTGCGCGCGAGCGTGGTGGGCGGCCGCAGCGTGAGCAGGCCGGGCGTCTCGACGGCGACCACCGGGCGCGCCGTCGCCGCTCGGGCCGGCGCCCGCGGCGACGGCGCCCGGCGGTCGAGCACCTCGCGCATGGCGGCGATGTGGGCCGGCGTCGTGCCGCAGCAGCCGCCCACGATCCGGGCCCCCGCCTCCACCATCCGTCCCGCGTACTCGGCCATGTAGCCGGGCGAGGAGAGATAGATGAGGCGCTCGCCGATCCGGCTCGGCAGGCCGGCGTTGGGCTGGATCGAGAGCGGCACGCCGCCCGCCTCCGGCGCCATGCGCTCGAGCACGTCGTAGAGGACCGACGAGCCGACCGAGCAGTTGGCGCCGAACGCGTCCACGCCGAGCGCGCGCAGATGGCGCGCGACCTCCTCGGGCGAGTGGCCGGTGAAGGTCACGCCCTCGTCGGTGAACGCCATCTGGGCCACCAGCGGCAGGTCGGTGACCGCCCGCACCGCCTCCACCGCGAGCGCGATCTCCCGGAGGTCGGAGAAGGTCTCGGCCACGAAGCCGTCCACCCCACCCTCCAGCAACGCCTCGGCCTGCTCGCGAAACGCGTCGCGCGCCTCGTCGGCCGAGACGGTGCCGAGCGGGAGCAGGTACTTGCCGAGCGGCCCGATGGAGCCCAGCACGTAGACGTCGCGGCCGGTGGCCTCGCGCACGTCGCGGGCCACCCGCACGCCCGCGCGGTTGATCTCGCGCGCGCGCGCCTCCAGCCCGTGCACGGCCAGCTTGAAGCGGTTGGCGCCGAAGGTATTGGTCTCCAGGCAGTCGGCGCCGGCGGCCACGTAGTCGGCGTGCACCGAGTGCACGACAGCGGGGGTGTTGAGGTTGAGGACGTCGAAGCAGGCGTCGAGCGACACGCCGCGCGCGTACAGCACGGTGCCCATCGCGCCGTCGCACAGCAGCGGGCCCTCGGCGAGCCGGCGGCTAAACGCGTGCGGCATGCGTCTCCCGCAGCGCGGCGAGGATACGCGCCACCACCTGGTCGATCCCCACGCCGACCGTGTCCACCGTGACGTGGGCGCGGGCGTAGAAGGGCTCGCGGCCCCGAGAGAGCGCGGCCAGCTCCTCCGGCGCGCGGCCGTCCAGCATCGGGCGCTGGCCGCTGCGCCGTGCGCGGGCGAGCAGCTCGTCGAGATCGCCGCGCAGCCACACCACCGTGCCCAGTGCGCGCAGCGCCTCCATGCGCCCCTCGCGGCACGGCAGCCCGCCGCCGGTGGCAATGACCTCGCCCGACTTCAGCGCCAGCGCCTCCACGGCGTCCGTCTCGCGCCGGCGGAATGCCTCCTCGCCGTCCTCGCGGAAGATCTCGGGGATGGGGCGGCCGTCGCGGGCCACGATCATGTCGTCCGTCTCCACGAAG
>JBGQFW010000076.1:0-20881 GCA_041497115.1 Methylomirabilia bacterium | reverse complement strand
GTCGACCCGGCCACTGTCGGGGCCACGCCGCGGGTCGACCCGGCCACTGTCGGGGCCACGCCGCGGGTCGACCCGGCCACTGTCGGGGCCACGCCGCGGGTCGACCCGGCCACTGTCGGCGCCACGCCGCTCCTCGAACAGCCCACCCTCGGCTCAAGCCGTCCTGGCGCTCCTATAAATGGACAAGGACGCCCTCGCTCGTCTGCTCGAGGAGGTGCGCGCGGGGCGGCTCGGCGTGGACGCGGCGCTGAGCCGGCTGGCCGGCCTGCCGTTCGAGGACCTCGGCTTCGCCAAGGTGGATCACCATCGCGCGCTGCGCGCCGGCGGCCCCGAGGCCGTGTTCTGTCCCGGGAAATCGGCCGAGCAGGTCGTGGCGATCGTGCGACGGCTGGCCGAGTACCACGCCAACGTGCTGGCCACGCGCTGCGACGCCGCCATCGCCGCCGCCGTGCAGGCCGCCGGCCTGCCCTGCGCCTATCACGAGGTGGCGCGGCTGCTCGTGGTGCGGCCGGAGCGCGCGGAGGGCGTGGGCCTCATCGTCGTCGCCGCCGCCGGCACCGCCGATCTGCCGGTGGCCGAGGAGGCCGCGCTCGTGGCCGAGGCGCTCGGCAACCGGGTGGAGCGCATCACCGACTGCGGCGTGGCCGGCCTGCACCGGCTGCTCGCGTATCGCGAGCTGCTGAGCGAGGCCAACGTGATCGTCGCCGTCGCGGGCATGGAGGGCGCGCTGCCGAGCGTGATCGGCGGGCTGGTGGACCGCCCGGTCATCGCGGTGCCGACCAGCGTCGGCTACGGCACCTCGCTCAATGGCCTCGCCGCGCTGCTGACGATGCTGAACTCGTGCGCGCCCGGCGTGTCGGTCGTCAACATCGACAACGGCTACGGCGCCGCCCACCAGGCCAGCCAGATCAACCGCCTCGTCACCAAGATCCGGTAGCCCCGCCGATGGCGCGCGCGGTCTACTTCGACTGTCCGAGCGGGGCGTCGGGGGACATGATCCTCGGCGCGCTGGTGGACGCGGGCGCGCCGGTGGAGGCGCTGCGCGCGGAGCTGGCGAAGCTGGCGCTCCCGGGCTGGCATCTGCACGTGCGCGAGGTGCGCCGCGGCGCCTTTCGCGCGAGCAAGGTGGACGTCGAGATCGATCAGACTGCGCTTCACGCCCACCGGCGGCTCAGTGACATCGTGAGCATCCTCGAGGCGAGCCGGCTCGCGCCCGCGCTCGTCGCCGGCGCCGTGCGGATCTTCCGGCGGCTGGCCGAGGCGGAGGCGCGCGTGCACGGCAGCGGCGTGGAGGAGGTGCACTTCCACGAGGTGGGCGCCGTGGACGCGATCGTGGACGTCACCGGCGCGGTCGTCGCGCTCCACCTGCTCGGCGCCGAGGCCGTTCACGTCTCGGCCCTGCCCCTCGGCGGTGGCTTCGTGGACGGCCCGCACGGCCGCATGCCCATCCCGGGGCCGGGGACCGCGGAGCTGCTGCGTGGCTTTCCGGTGGTGGACACCGGCGTGCAGGCCGAGCTGGTGACGCCGACCGGCGCGGCGATCCTGACGACGCTGGCCACCGGCGCCGGCCGGATGCCGGCGATGACGGTCGAGCGCGTCGGCTACGGCGCCGGCACGCGCGACCTGCCCGGCACGCCGAATATCCTGCGCTGCTTCGTGGGCGAGACCACTGCCGGCGCCGCCACCGAGACCGTGGCGCAGGTCGAGACGACGATCGACGACATGTCGCCGCAGCTCTACGAGCCGCTCATGGATCGCCTCTTCGAGGCGGGGGCCCTCGACGTCTTCCTCACCCCCGTCATCATGAAGCGGAGCCGTCCCGGCACCGTGCTGACCGCGCTCTGCCCGCCCGATCGGGTGGCGGACCTCTCGCGCGTGCTGTTCGAGGAGTCGTCGACGATCGGCGTGCGCTGGACGGAGGTCGCGCGCGCCCGCCTGGAGCGTGAGATCGTCACGATCCCGACCGCCTACGGCGCGCTGCCCTTCAAGGTCTCGCGGCTGGGCGGGCGCGTGGTGACCGTCACCCCCGAGTTCGCCGACGTCGTCCGGATCGCCCGCGAGAAATCCCTCCCCGTCCGCGAGGTCCTCGACCAGGCCCGCGCCGACGCCCGCCGCCACCTGAACACCTAGTCGTATTGACAGGAGCAGCCGCGCGCCTTAGGCTCTCTGCGCGCCAGGCTGCGCCGTGCTTCCAAACCGCCATGCTCTGGAGGACGAGTCGTGAAACTCCCAGTGAAGATGACGATCAACGGGCAAAGCCATTCCCACGAGGTCGAGCCGCGCCTCCTGCTCGTCCACTACATCCGGGAGACGGTGGGCCTCACGGGCACGCACGTCGGCTGTGACACCAGCCAGTGCGGCGCCTGCACCATCCTCATGAACGGCCAGGCCGTGAAGGCGTGCAACTTCTTCACGGTGCAGTGCAACGGGGCCAAGATCACCACGATCGAGGGGCTGGCCAAGAACGGCGAGCTGCACCCGATCCAGCAGGGCTTCTGGGAGAAGCACGGCCTGCAGTGCGGGTTCTGCACACCCGGCATGATCCTGGCCGCCCACCAGATGCTCGAGCGCTATCCCCGGCCCACCGAGGAGCAGATCCGCCACCAGCTCGAAGGCAACCTGTGCCGGTGCACCGGCTACCACAACATCGTCAAGGCGATCCAGTGGGCGGCCGAGCAGATGGCCGGGAAGAAGTGAGGGGATTCCATGGCGACGGCGACCATTGAGCGGCTGGTCGGCAAGTCGATCAAGCGTCGCGAGGACCCGCGCTTCATCACCGGGCGGGGGAACTACGTCGACGACCTGAAGGTGCCCGGCACGACCCACGCCGTCTTCGTGCGCAGCCCCCACGGCCACGCCCGCATCAAGAAGATCGACACCGCCGCCGCCCTCAAGCACCCGGGTGTGGTGGCGATCTTCACCGGCAAGGACATGACCGGCGTCAACTCGCTGCCGTGCGGCTGGCTGCTGCCCGACCTCAAGGTGCCGCCGCACATGCCGCTCGCCTCGGACGCCGCCCGTTACGTGGGCGACCCGGTGGCGGTGGTCATCGCCGAGACGCAGTCGGCCGCCCAGGACGCCGCCGAGAAGGTGCGCGTGACCTGGGACGTGCTGCCCGCCGTCACCGCGACCGACAAGGCCGGGGCCAAGGACTCGCCGCAGATCCACGAGGTGGCGCCCGGCAACACCGCGTTCACGTGGCAGATCGGCGATGCCGGCAAGGTGGACGCCGCCCTGCGCGGCGCCGCGCGCGTGGTGCGCAAGCGCATCGTCAATCAGCGGCTGGTGGCCAATCCGATGGAGCCGCGCGCGTGCCTGGCCAGCTACGACCCGGCGACGGGCGACCTGACGCTGTGGGTGACCTCGCAGAACCCGCACGTGCACCGGCTGCTGATGGCGGCGTTCGTGCTGGGCATTCCCGAGCACAAGGTGCGCGTGATCGCGCCCGACGTGGGCGGCGCCTTCGGCTCCAAGATCTTCCTCTACAACGAGGAGACGATCTGCTCGTGGGCGACCCGCCGGATCAAGCGCCCGGTGCGCTGGACGTCCACCCGGAGCGAGGCGTTCCTGACCGACGCCCACGGCCGCGACCACGTGACCGAGGCCGAGATGGGCTTCGACGCCCAGGGCAAGATCATCGGCCTGCGCGTGAAGACGATCGCCAACCTGGGCGCCTACCTCTCGACGTTCGCGCCGGCGGTGCCGACCTATCTCTACGCCACGCTGCTGAACGGCGTGTACACGATTCCGGCCATCCACGCCCACGTCACCGGCGTGTTCACGAACACCACCCCGGTCGATGCGTACCGCGGCGCCGGCCGGCCGGAGGCGGCCTACCTGCTCGAGCGCATGATCGAGGCGGGCGCCGCCGCGCTGAAGATGGACACCGCCGAGATCCGCCGGAAGAATTTCATTCCGAAGTTCGACAACGGCTTCCAGACGCAGGTCGCGCTCAACTACGACAGCGGCAACTACGCCGCCGCGTTCGACCGGCTGCTCGCGATGCTCGACTACCGCAAGTTCCGGAGCGAGCAGGAGACGGCGCGGCGCCAGGGGCGGCTGCTCGGCATCGGCTTCTCGACCTACATCGAGGCGTGTTCGATCGCGCCCTCCAAGGTCGTCGGCTCGCTGGGCGCCCAGGCCGGCCTCTACGAGTCGGGCAAGGTGCGCGTTCATCCGACCGGCGGGGTCACCGTCTTCACCGGCTCGCACTCCCACGGCCAGGGGCACGAGACGACGTTTTCCCAGCTCGTCGCCGACGAGCTCGGCATTCCGATGGAGCAGATCGAGATCGTCCACGGCGACACCGGGTCCGTCCCGTTCGGCATGGGCACCTACGGCAGCCGCTCGGGGTCGGTCGGCGGCACCGCGCTGCTGATGTCGCTGCAGAAGATCAAGGAGAAGGGCAAGAAGATCGCCGCCCACCTGCTGGAGGCCTCGCCGAGCGACATCGAGTACGCCAACGGCCAGTTCCAGGTGCGGGGATTCCCGGACAAGGCGGTGCCGTTCGCGCAGGTCGCGCTCACCGCCTACGTGCCGCACAACTATCCCGAGGGGCTGGAGCCGGGGCTGGAGGAGACGTCGTTCTACGACCCGTCGAACTTCTGCTTCCCGTTCGGCGCCCACGCCTGCGTGGTGGAGGTGGAGCGCGACACCGGGCAGGTGAAGATCCTGCGCTACCTCGCGGTGGACGACGTCGGCAACGTGCTCAACCCGATGATCGTGGACGGCATGGTCCACGGGGGGATCGCCCAGGGCATCGGCCAGGCCCTGTGCGAGGGCGCGGTGTACAGCGAGGGGCAGCTCGTGACCGGCAGCATGCTCGACTACGCGCTGCCGAAGGCCGACATGCTGCCGATGTACGAGACCGACCGCACGGTGACGCCCACGCCGGTCAACCCGCTCGGCGTCAAGGGCGCCGGCGAGACGGGCACCATCGCCGCCACCCCGGCCGTCGTCAACGCCGTGGTGGACGCGCTGGCCCCGCTGGGGATCGACCACATCGAGACGATGCCGCTGACCGCCGCGCGCGTGTGGGGCATCATCCAGAGCGCGAAGCGCTAACAGGAGACCACCGGACATGTACCCAGCCGCCTTCGAGTATCACGCCCCGACCAGCGTCAAGGACGCGCTCAAGCTGCTCGGCAAGCTGCGCGACGCCAAGCTGCTGGCGGGCGGCCACAGCCTCATCCCGATGATGAAGCTGCGCCTGGCCCAGCCCAAGCACGTGATCGATCTCGGCCGCGTGAAGGGGCTGACCGGGATGAAGGACGACAAGGGCATGGTCGTCGTCGGCGCGATGACCACCCACTGGGAGGTCGAGTCCTCCAAGGTCCTCAAGACCAAGGCGCCGGTCGTCGCCGAGACGGCCGCCGTCATCGGCGATCCGGCCGTGCGCAACAAGGGCACGATCGGCGGCTCGCTGGCCCACGCCGACCCCGCCGCCGACATGCCGGCGACCGCGATCGCGCTCGGCTTCGAGATCGTGGTCGAGGGCGCCAAGGGCAAGCGCACGGTGAAGGTGGACGACTGGTTCAAGGGGCTGATGACCACCGCGCTCAAGGGCAAGGAAGTGCTCACGCAGGTGCGCATCCCCGTGTGGGGCGCCGGCAGCGGAGCCTGCTACATGAAGTTCCCGCACCCCGCCTCCCGCTTCGCCGTCGTGGGCGTGTGCGCGGCCGTCACGCTCGACAAGGCCGGGGTCTGCAAGAAGGTCGGCGTCGGCGTGACCGGCGCCGGTACCAAGGCCGTGCGCGCCAAGACCGTCGAGGCCGCGCTGCTCGGGAAGAAGCTCGACGCCGCCACCATCGAGGCGGCCGCCCAGAAGGCCGCCGACGGCGTGGACGTGCAGGCGGACCTGCAGGGCTCCGTGGAGTACAAGGCCCACCTCTGCCGCGTCTTCGCCCGCCGTGCGCTCGAAGCCGCGGCCAAGCGGGCGCGGGGCTAATCGCGCAGTCTCGACGATCGCCGGGTCGGGCGGGCGCCTGGGGCGTCGTCCGGCTCGGCGGCGAGCGTGCCGTCGTGATCCCCGCCCGCCTCGCGCTCGTTGCCGCTGTCGTCCTCGGCCTGCTGGCGGCTGCGACGGTGGTGCCGGCGCAGCCGCCGACCGCCCGGATCGGCCTCCTCGGTGACGTTTCCTGGGAGCCCTTGCGGCAGGGGCTGCTCGAGCTCGGCTACGTGGAGGGCAGGAACCTCGTCCTGGAGACGCGCCGCGCCGAGGGCCACAGCGAGCGGTGGCCCGAGCTGGCGGCCGAGCTGGTGCGGCTGAAAGTGCAGGTCCTCGTGATCGCCGGCACGCCGGCGGCGCTGGCCGCCAAGCGGGCCACCACGGCGATCCCGATCGTCATGGCGCCGACGGGGGATCCGGTGAGCACCGGGCTCGTCGCCAGCCTGGCCGAGCCTGGCGGCAACGTCACCGGCCTGATGCAGCTGGGCCCGGGGCTGGCCGCCAAGCGGCTGGAGCTGCTCAAGGAGGTCGTCCCGCGCCTCTCCCGGGTGGCCTTCCTGTGGAACCCGGCCAACGTGGACCAGAAATCGCACCTGCGCGAGGCGCAGGCCGGCGCGCGCGCCCTCGGGATGACCCTGCAGTCGATCGAGGTGAGCCGGGTCGAGGAGCTGGAGCGGGCGCTGGCGGCGATGCTACGCAAGCATCCCGGCGCCCTGCTGATCACCGGCGACACCGTGCACCAGGCCCGCATCGACCGGATCATCGCCTTCGGGGCGCAGCAGCGGCTGCCCGTCATGTACCAGCTCAAGGAGAACGTCGAGCGCGGCGGATTCATCTCCTACGGCCCGCTCCGGGACGACCTGATCCGGCGCGCGGCGGTCTACGTCGACAAGATACTCAAGGGCGCCCGCCCCGCCGAGCTTCCCGTCGAGCGGCCGACGAAGTTCGAGCTGGTGATCAACATGAAGGCGGCCAAGGCGCTCGGGCTCACGATCCCGCCGGCGCTGCTGCTGCGGGCGGACCAGGTCCTCGAGTGATCGCGGCCATCGTGCTGGCCGCCGGCTTCGCGCGGCGGATGGGCCGGCAGAAGCTGCTCCTCGAGCTGCGCGGCAAGCCGGTGGTGCGCTGGAGCGTGGAGGCGGTGCTGCCGCACGTCGCCGACACGATCGTCGTCACCGGCCAGGACGAGGACGGGGTCCGCGCCGCGCTCGAGGGGCTGGCCGTCCGCTTCGCCGTCAACCCGCGCCCCCAGGCCGGCCAGGGGTCGTCGATCGCGGTCGGCGCGGCGGCCCTCAAGCCGTGGACGGCGGCGGCGCTGGTCGCGCTCGGCGATCAGCCCCGGCTGCCCGCGGGCGTCATCGCCGCGCTCCTCGCCGCGCGCGAGCACACCGGACGGGCGATCGCGGCGCCGGTCTATCGCGGCGCCCAGGGCACGCCCGTGCTGTTCGGCGCCGAGGTGTTCGACGAGCTGCGCGCGCTCGAGGGCGACGCCGGCGCCCGGTCGGTCGTGCAGGCGCGTCCGGACCGGGTGGCGCGCGTGCCGATCGACGCGCCGATGCCGCCCGACGTGGACACGCCCGAGGACTACGCGCGGCTTCATGTACAATAGCCTCCCGTGCGAGAGGACATCCGCAAGATCCAGTCGCTGATGGAAGCCGCCGAGTACGTCACCGATGCCCCGGTGGCGACCTCCGTGCACCTGGCCCTCATGCTGAAGAAGCCGCTCCTCATCGAGGGGCACGCCGGTGTGGGCAAGACCGAGGTCGCGAAGGTGATGGCCCGGATGCTCGAGACCAACCTGATCCGCCTGCAGTGCTACGAGGGGCTCGACGCCTCCGCCGCGCTGTACGAGTGGAACTACCAGAAGCAGCTGCTGCATATCAAGCTGCGCGAGAGCGCGCCCCTGCCGGTGGCCGAGGAGGAGCACGAGATCTTCTCCGAGGCGTTCCTGCTCAAGCGGCCGCTGCTGCAGGCGATCAGCCAGGAGCAGTCGCCGGTGCTGCTGGTGGACGAGGTCGATCGGGCGGATGAAGAATTTGAAGCATTCATGCTCGAAGTCTTTTCGGATTGGCAGGTGACGATTCCGGAGATCGGGACGATCAAGGCGACGCACCCGCCGCACGTGATCCTGACTTCGAACCGGACGCGTGAGCTGAGCGACGCGCTCCGCCGCCGCTGCCTCTACCTGTGGATCGATTATCCGGGCTTCGAGAAGGAAGTCTCGATCGTCGAGCGCAAGGTGCCCGGCGTCAACGCGCGGCTGGCCCGCGAGATCGCGCGGTTCATGGAGTCGCTGCGCCGGGTGCGCCTGGCCAAGGTGCCGGGCGTGGCCGAGACGCTCGACTGGGCCACCGCGCTGGCCGGGCTGCACGCCGACCACCTCGACGAGGCGCTGGTGACCGAGACGCTCGGCTGCATCCTCAAGGACGCCGACGACATGAAGCGCTTCCACGCGGAGGTGGGGAAGAGCGGCCTGGCGCCGTTCCTTCAGGTCTCGGGCTAGTGCCCCCGCGCGCGCTCACCCGCGCCGTCGTCGCCTTCGCCGGTCTGCTGCGCCGCCACTCGCTGCCCGTCACGCAACTTCAGACTCTCGACGCCGTGCGCGCGCTCGACCACCTCGATCTGGCCGACCGCCACGAGGTCTACCTGGGGTTGCGCGCGCTCCTGGTCGGCCGTCCCGAGGAGGCGCCGGCGTTCGACCGCTGCTTCGAGGCGTTCTGGCGGGCGCGCTCGGAGGCCGACCTGGTCGCCGAGGCGCTGGCCGGGCCGGCGATGCCCGAGGAGGGCGGGCCGGGGCTCGAGAGCCAGGGCGCCCGGCGCGAGCGGCTCGCGCTGGAGGGATGGGGCGAGGAGGGCGAGGCGGAGGACGGCGGCGAGCCGCTCGGCGTGCCGGCCGCCTCCGAGCTGGAGGCGGTCGCCACCCGCGACTTCTCCACGTTCAGCGCCGAGCAGCTCGACGAGCTGCTGCGCGTCACCGTGCAGATCGCCCGGCGGCTGGCCCGGCGGGTGAGCCGGCGGCGCCGGCCGGTGCGCCGGCGCGGGCGGGTGGACCTGCGCCGCACGCTGCGCGCCAACCTCACGCGCGGCGAGATCATCGACCTGCGCTACCGCCGGCGCAAGCGGCGCAAGGTGCGGCTCGTCCTGCTGTGCGACGTCTCCGGCTCGATGGACCTCTACAGCCGCTTCCTGCTGCAGTTCCTGTTCGCGCTGCAGCACGTGTTCGCGCGGGTGGAGACGTTCACCTTCTCGGTGCGTCTCACGCGGGTGACCGACCTGCTGCGCGCGCGCTCGTACCGCGAGGTGCTGCGGCGATTGCAAGATATCGGCGACTGGTCGGGCGGCACGCGCATCGGCGAGTCGCTCGCCGAGTTCAACCGCTACTGGCCGCACCTGGTCGACCGGCGCACGATCGTGATCGTGCTCTCCGACGGCTGGGACACCGGCGATCCCGAGGTGCTGGCCACCGAGCTGCTGCGCATCAAGCGCCGCGCGGGGCGGGTGATCTGGCTCAACCCCCTGCTCGGCAATCCGTCCTACGAGCCGCTCACGCGCGGGATGGCGGCGGCCCTGCCGCTGGTCGATCACTTCGCCGCCGCGCACAACCTGGCCGCCCTGCGCGCGCTCGCCAACCGCCTGCATCTGTGAACGTTGGAGGGGGCGAGACGCCCCCTCCAACACCTCCCCGGCTCGCGCGTGGTGAGACACTCGGCCAGCACCTCCGCGGCGTTTCGTTTTGGGACGGCGCAGCGTATGATGGAGCTTGTGGCGGAAATCTTCGATCACATTGACGAATTGCGTCGCGCCCGCGGCCGGGTCGCCGTCGCCACGCTCGTCAACACCCACGGCACCACGCCCCGCAAGGAGGGCGCCAAGATGGTCGTGGGCGAGGGCGGCGCCATCCTGGGCTCGGTCACGATCGGCGGCTGTGTGGACGCGCAGGTCATCGAGCAGGCCGAGGATGTGCTGACCACGATGCGGCCGCGTCTGCTCGAGATGAACCTGGGCGACGAGGAGGCGTGGGAGATCGGCCTCACCTGCGGCGGCACCATCGAGGTGTTCGTGGAGCCGCTGGCGCTCGACGGCAGCGACGACGTCGGCGCGCGGTTCTACGAGCGGCTGCGCGCCCACGCGCAGGGCGGCGGCCGGGGGGCGATCGTGACGCGGCTGGACGGCGTCGGGCGTAAGCTGCTGGTGCTCGACGACGGGAGCGTGGAGGGCTCGCTCGGCGAGAAGTTCCTCGACGAGCGGTTCGCCGCCGAGGCGCGCACCGCGATCGCCGCCGGCGGCTCGCGCACGCTGTTCCTCGAGAGCGTGCGCGCCTTCGTGGAGGTGGTGACGCCGCCGGCGCTGCTGCTGGTCGTCGGCGCCGGCCACGTGGCGATGCCGCTCACGACGCTGGCCGCCACGCTCGGCTACCGCACCGCCGTGCTCGACGGGCGGCCGCGCTTCGCCACCCGCGAGCGCTTTCCCGGCGTGGACGACCTGAAGGTGGGGATTCCCTCCGAGCTGATCCGCGGCTATCCGCTGATCCCGTCCACCGCGCTCGTGCTGGTCGCCCACGACTACAAGTACGACCTGCCGGTGCTGCGCCACGCGCTGACGACGGACATCGGCTACATCGGGATGCTCGGCTCGGCCCGCCGCGGCGCCGCGATCCTCAAGCTGCTGCGCGAGGACGGCCAGGACGAGGCGAGCCTGGCGCGCGTGCGCGTGCCGATCGGCCTCGACCTCGGCGCCCGCAGCGCCCCCGAGATCGCCCTCGCGATCCTCGCCGAGATCCAGGCCGTCCGCACCGGGAGCAGCGGCCAACCCCTGAGCACCCGCTCCGGCCGATGACCATGGGAGCGGGGGCCGCGGGGACGGGTCAGGGCGTGGGTGGCCTGTTCGAGAAGGTCGCCGGCTCCGCCCCATGAAAGCCATCGCGCAGCGACGGGAGACGGCGGGGCCGGACGTCCTGCTCGATCGGGTGCTCTGCCACGACGTGCGCGACGCCGGTGGCAAGGTCGCGGTGCCCAAGGGCGCGCGGCTGGACGCCGCCACGATCGCGACGCTGCTGGCGACGCCGTGGCAGGAGATCCATCTCCTCGCGCTGGAGCCCGGCGACCTGCACGAGGAGGAGGCCGGCGCCCGGCTGGCGGCGGCGGTCACCGGCGACGGCGTCGAGGTGAAGGGCTACTCGGGCGGCCAGTGGACGCTGGCGGCGACGCGGCGCGGGCTGCTGCGCATCGAGACCGCCCGGCTGACCGAGGTCAACGCTCACGAGGGGATCTCGGTCTTCACGCTGTTTGCCGGCCAGCCGGTGGAGGCGGGGGAGACGGTGGCCAAGGCCAAGGTGACGCCGCTGGCCATCGCCGAGCAGACGATCCGGACGATCGAGGGGCTGGGGCGCGTCGAGAGCGGGCTGATCGGCGTCACGGGGTTCCGCGCCGCGACCATCGGCGCCGTCGCGCGCGAGAGCCTCGAACCCCGCCAGCGCGCGCGGTTCGAGTCGGCGCTGCGGCAGAAGATCGACTGGCTGGGCGGCCGGCTCCTGCCGGTGCGCTTCGCCGGCGCCTCCGACCGCGCGGTGGCCGACGAGCTGCGCGCGCTGCGGCGCGAGGGGGCCGAGGTGCTGATCGTGGCGGGCGCCTCCGCCCTCGACCCGCTCGACCCGGTGTTCAGCGCGCTCACGCTGCTCGGCGCGCCGATGGAGCGGCACGGCGCCCCCGCGCATCCCGGCAGCCTGCTCTGGCTCGCGCGCTGGGACGGCGCGCCGGTGCTCGGCATGCCGACGTGCGGGATGTTCTCGCAGGCCACGACCTTCGACCTCGTGCTGCCGCGGCTGCTGGCGGGCGAGCCGATCGGCAACCGCGAGCTGGCGGGGCTGGGCCACGGCGGCCTGCTCTCGCGCGAGATGGCCTACCGCTTCCCGCCGTACCGCGCCAACGCGGCGCGCGGAGAGCTCGAGTGAGCCCGGCGCCGGTCGCGCTCTACAGCGACGTGATCCGCGAGCGCTGGCGCCGGCCGCGCTTCCGCGGCGACCTGTCGGGGGCGACGGCCACCGCCGAGGACGTCAACCCGCTCTGCGGCGATCGCGTCCGGATCATGGTGCGCGTGGCTGACGGCACGGTGGCCGGCGCGCGCTTCGCCGGCGACTCGTGTGCGATCTGCACCGCCTCCGCCGACGTGCTGGCCGAGCTGATCGAGGGACGGCCGGTGCGCGAGGCGGCCGCGCTGGGCGCCGAGGACGTGCTCGGCGTGCTCCAGACCGACGTGCGGCCCACCAGGCTGCGCTGCGTGACGCTGCCGATCTCCGTGCTGCGGCAGGCGCTCGGGTCATGAGACTCGACGAGCGGACGCGCGGTGACTTTCCCATCCTCGAGCGGGTCGTCAACGGCCATCGCCTCGTCTACCTGGACTCGGCCGCCTCCAGCCAGAAGCCCCGCGCGGTGATGGAGGCGATGACGCAGTACTACGCGCGCAGCCACGCCAACGTCCATCGCTCGATCCACACGCTGGGCGAGGAGGCCACCGAGCTCTACGAGGCGGCGCGCGACCGGGTGCAGCGCTTCATCGGCGCCGCCGCCCGCGAGGAGGTCGTGTTCACGCGCGGCACCACCGACGGCATCAACCTGGTCGCGGAGGCGCTGGGGCGGACGCTGAGGCCGGGCGACGAGGTGCTGATCACCGAGCTCGAGCACCACTCCAACATCGTGCCCTGGCAGATGGCGGTCCGCGATCGCGGCGCCCTCGTGCGGGCGATCCCATTGACCGGCCAGGGGCTGCTCGACCTCGACGCCCTCGACCGGCTGCTGGGGCCGCGCACGCGGGTGGTGGCCTTCGCCCACGTGTCCAACGTGCTGGGCACGATCGTCCCGGTCGCCGAGGTGGCGCGCCGCGCCCGCCGGGTGGGCGCGGTGACGGTGGTGGACGGGGCTCAGGCAGCACCTCACGTGCCGCTCGATATGTCCTCGCTGGAGTGTGACTTTTACGTGTTCTCGAGCCACAAGATGCTCGGGCCGACGGGGATCGGCGTCCTCTGGGGTCGACGCGCCGAGCTCGAGGCGCTCGAGCCCACGCGGGGCGGGGGCGAGATGATCAAGGAGGTCTGGATCGACCGCGCCCGCTGGAACGACCTGCCGTGGCGCTTCGAGCCGGGCACGCCGCCGATCGCCGAGGCGGTCGGGCTCATGGCCGCCGTCGAGTACCTCGAGAAGCTCGGCATGGATCAGGTGGCCGAGCACGAGCGGGCGCTCGCCCGCCAGGCCGTGGACCAGCTCGCCGCGATCCCCGGGGTGACGGTGTACGGGCCGCCGGCCTCCGTGGACCGGGGCGCGGTCGTCGCGTTCAGCGTGCAGGGGCTCCACCCCCACGACGTCGCCGCGCTGCTGGATCAGGACGGGATCGCGGTGCGCGCCGGCCATCACTGCGCCCAGCCGCTCATGCGCTGGTGCGGCGTGGTCGGCACGGCCCGGGCGAGCTTCTCGGTCTACAGCTCGCCGGAAGAGGTCTCGATCCTCTCGAACGCCGTCGGCGCCCTGCGCTCGCAGCTCTAGGCCATGCGGCGTCTTGCCCTCGCCGGCGTCCTGCTGCTCGCCGCCGCGCTGACGGCGGCGACGCCGGCGGCGGCCGCCCAGCCGGTGGACACCATCCATCTCGACGGCGTCATCAGCCCCGTCACGCTGCGCCTGGTGGAGACCGCGCTCGCCCGCGCCCAGGCCGATCACGCGGGCGCGCTGGTGATCGAGCTCGACACACCGGGCGGCCTCGAGCGCTCGATGCGCGCGATCTGCCAGCGGCTGCTCAACGCCGACCTCCCGGTGATCGTCTACGTGGCGCCCACCGGCGCCCGGGCGGCCTCGGCCGGCGTCTTCATCACGATGGCGGCCCACGTCGCGGCCATGGCGCCGGCGACGAACATCGGCGCCGCCCATCCGGTCGCGCTCGGCGGCGGCGTGGACAAGGAGAGCATGAAGAAGATCGAGAACGACGCCGCCGCGTTCGCCCGCACGATCGCCACCGAGCGCGGGCGCAACGTGGAGTGGGCCGAGAAGGCGGTGCGCCAGTCGGTGTCCATCACCGAGCGGGAGGCGCTGCGGCTCCGGGTGGTGGACCTCATCGCCGAGTCGGTGCCCGACCTGCTCGACAAGATCGACGGCCGCACCGTGAAGATGGCGCACGGGACGGTGACGCTGGCCACGCGGGGGGCGGTCGTGCGCCCGATCGAGATCGGCTTCCGCGACCGCTTCCTGAACGTCATCACCGATCCCAACGTCGCCTACATCTTGATGATGCTCGGCATGCTCGGCCTCTTCTTCGAGCTCTCCAACCCCGGCGTGGTCCTGCCCGGCGTCGTCGGCGGCATCTCGCTGATCCTGGCGTTCTTCGCGTTCCAGAGCCTGCCGATCAACTACGCCGGCCTGCTGCTGATCCTGTTCGGCATCGTGCTGCTCGTCGCCGAGATCAAGGTGGTGAGCCACGGCGTGCTGGCCGTCGGCGGCATCGTGGCCATGTCGCTCGGCTCCCTCATGCTGTTCGACGCCCCCGAGCTGGACTTCCGCGTGTCGTGGGGCGTGATCCTGCCGACGGTCGGCATCACGGCCGCCCTCTTCCTGTTCGTGATCGCGGCGGGCGTGCGCGCGCTCGCCTCGCGGGCGGCGGTGGGCACCCCCACGCTCGTCGGCCTCAGCGGCATCGCCCGCGGCGCGCTGGCGCCCGAGGGCCAGGTGCTGGTGCAGGGCGAGATCTGGCGGGCGGTGGCGCGGGGAGCGTCGGTGGAGGACGGCGGAAAGGTCCGCGTCGTGGACGTGAACGGCTTGACGCTCACCGTCGAGAAGGCAGGGGAGGGAGGCGGCGCATGACCGACTGGCTGGTGCTGCTCGTCGTGGCGCTGGTGGTGCTGTTCTTCCTGGGCTCGTTCATCCGGATCGTGCCGGAGTACGAGCGGGTGATCATCTTCCGCCTGGGGCGGCGCACGAAGGCCGTGTGGAACCCGGGCGGGCAGGGCAACGGGCCGGGGCTCGTGCTGCTGGTGCCGTTCATCGACAAGATCCGCCAGCGGATCAGCCTGCGCACGCTGGCGATGGACGTGCCGCCGCAGGACGTCATCACGCGTGACAACGTCTCGATCAAGGTCAACGCGGTGATCTTCTTCCGCGTCGTCAACCCCGACCAGGCGTTCCTCTCGGTCGAGGACTACATCTACGCGACCTCGCAGCTGTCCCAGACGACGCTGCGCAGCGTGCTGGGCCAGATGGAGCTCGACGATCTGCTGGCCGCGCGTGACAAGGTGAACGAGCAGCTGCAGCGGATCATCGACCAGCACACCGAGCCGTGGGGCGTGAAGGTGTCCACCGTCGAGGTGAAGCAGATCGACCTGCCCCAGGACATGCAGCGCGCGATGTCCAAGCAGGCGGAGGCCGAGCGCGAGCGGCGGGCCAAGGTCATCAACGCCGAGGGCGAGTTCCAGGCCGCCGCCAAGCTGGGCGAGGCGGCCGAGGTGCTGATGCGCTTCCCGGTGGCCGTGCAGCTCCGGTATCTGCAGACGATGCGCGAGATCGCCTCGGAGCGGAACACCACGACGTTCTTCCCGCTGCCGATGGACCTGTTCGGGCCGCTGCTGCAACACTTCATCGGCGGTGACGCCAAGAAGAGCTGAGGGGCCCGCCGCCGGTTGGCGTGACCGCGCGGGCCATGTAGAATACGAGGGCTTCGCGTTCGGGGGGTTAGCTCAGTTGGGAGAGCGCGGCGTTCGCAACGCCGAGGTCGAGGGTTCGAATCCCTTACCCTCCACCATCTGAAACGACGACGGCGCCGGGCAGCCATTCGTGGCAACCCGGCGCCGCTTCGTTCTTCCGCCCGTGTCGGGATTTCTCCCCATTGCGCCGCCGCGCGACAACGGCCTACTGTGCGGCAAGCCATGGCGCGCGCGGTGAGCGACGAGCAGCGGGTGTTCCTGTCCACCCTGCCGGCGGGACGCCGCGAGCGGCGCCTCGCCCTCGCGGTCGTCCTCGCCTCCCTCGGCGTGTTCGTCGCCGCGGCGCCGTTCGCGAGGGTGCCGCTGGCCCCGGTCGCCGCCTTCATTCCGATCTACGAGGCGGCGCTCGTCATCAACGACCTGATCACGGCGGTCCTGCTGTTCGGGCAGTTCACGATCGTGCGGTCGCGGGCGCTGGTGGTGCTGGCGGGCGGCTACCTGTTCACGGCGCTCATGGCCGTCACGCACGCGCTGACCTTCCCAGGGCTGTTTGCGCCGACCGGCCTGCTCGGCGCCGGGCCCCAGAGCACCGCGTGGCTGTACATGTTCTGGCACGGCGGCTTCCCGCTGGCCGTCATCGCCTATGCGCTGCTCGAGGACGCGCCGCGCGCGTCGGCGCCGCCGCGCTCGCCCGCGCGCCTGGCCATCCTGTCGGCCCTCGCCGCGACCCTCGTCGCCGTCGTGGGGTTCACGCTCCTCGCCACCGCCGGGCAGGATGCGCTTCCCGCCATCATGGTGGGCGACCACTACACGCCGGCGATGATCGTGGTCGTCTCGAGCGTGTGGGGGCTGAGCCTGCTCGCGCTGCTGGGTCTGCGACGGCACCGGCCGCGCTCGGTGCTGGACCTCTGGCTCATGGTCGTGATCTGCGCGTGGCTCTTCGACGTCGCGCTGGCCGCGGTCCTCAACGCCGGCCGCTTCGACCTCGGGTTCTACGCCGGCCGCATCTACGGGCTGCTCGCCTCGAGCTTCGTGCTCCTGGTGCTGCTCCTGGAGTACGGCAAGCTCTACGCGGGGCTGGCCGAGGCGCACGCCCGCGCGCAGGCCGCCAACGCGGAGCTGGCCACCGAGGTGGCCGAGCGCCGCCGGGCGGAGGCCGAGGCGGCGGCGGCCAATCAGGCCAAGAGCGAGTTCCTCTCGCGGATGAGCCACGAGCTGCGCACGCCGTTGAACGCCGTCCTCGGCTTCGGGCAGCTGCTGGCCATGCGCGTGGAGCAGGCGCGGGACCGCGAGAGCGTCGAGCAGATCCTCCGGGGCGGCCGGCACCTGCTCGCCCTCATCAACGAGGTGCTCGACATCTCGCGCATCGAGGCGGGCCGGATGGCGCTCTCACCCGAGCCGGTGCAGGTCGCCGAGGCGGTTCAGCGTGTCCTCGACCTGGCGCGGCCGCTGGCCGCCGAGCGGCGGATCCGACTGGAGGCCGACCCCGGGCCGTTCGGCGACCGCTACGTCCTCGCCGACAGCCAGCGGCTGCAGCAGGTGCTGCTGAACCTGGTCTCCAACGCGATCAAGTACAACCGCGAGGGCGGTGACGTGACCCTCGGGTGCGCGGGCGGCGCCGACGGTCGGCTGCGGCTGAGCGTCGCCGACACGGGCGGCGGCATTCCCGTCGCGCTGCAGGCGCGGCTGTTCACCCCGTTCGATCGTCTCGGCGCCGAGAGCGGCGCGGTCGAGGGCACCGGCCTCGGGCTGACGCTGTCCCGGCGCCTGGTCGAGGCGATGGGCGGTGTCATCGGTCTCGAGAGCGCCGAGAGCCGCGGCAGCACGTTCTGGGTCGAGCTGCCGGAGACCGCCTCGCCGGCGGCGCAGGCAGGGCTGCGCGGCGCGGCGCCCGGCGCGGCCGCCGGAGCGGCGGCCGTCCGCGGCACGATCCTCTACGTGGAGGACAATCCCTCGAACCTGCGGCTCGTCGAGCGGATCCTCGCCGAGCGTCCCGGCATCCGTCTCATCTCCGTCATGCAGGGGCGGATGGGGCTGAGCCTCGCGCGCGAGCATCGCCCCGGGCTGATCCTGGCCGACCTGCACCTGCCGGACATCTCGGGTGAGGATGTGCTGCGCGAGGTACTGCAAGACCCCGCGCTGCGCGACACGCCGGTGATCATCCTGAGCGCCGACGCCACGCCGGGGCAGAGCCGGCGTCTGCTCGCGCTCGGCGCTCGCGCGTATCTGACCAAGCCGTTCGACGTCCAGGAGCTCCTGGCCCACGTCGATGCGGCGCTCGGGGGCGGCGGCGTGGCGTGAGGACGTCGAGGCCGGGCGCGGGGGATTTGCCGGGCGCTACTGCCCGATCATCGCGAAGCCCTGCGTGCGCAGCTCCTCGTCGATGTCGTGGGACCGCCGGTCCGGACCACCGGCGGCGACGCGTCCAGGCGCCCGGCGCTCGCCGACGCGGCGATCCAGGATGACTTCGATGTTCTGGCCGAGGCTGAGGGCGTACCGGGCTTCCTCGAACAGGTCGGGTCGATACGCGGAGACGATGCAGAGCCGAGGGGGCACGGCGGCTCCTCAGGCGCTCTTGGCGCCGGTCTTGGGCGGACACATCTTGTGGTACCAGACGGAGCCGAGCTTGATGTGGTTGCCGTTCTTGCGGATGCGGTGCTTGCACTTGGGACAGGTGCCCATCTGAGCTCCTTTTCGGTCGCAGAAGGTCGCGCCGGGAACCGTATTATAGCAGGGGCCTCGGAGGGCCCCGGTGATCGACTGCATGTTCTGTCGCATCGTCGCGCGTCAGAGCCCCGCCGACATCGTCTACGAGGACGACGTGGTGGTCGCGTTCAAGGACATCTACCCGAAGGCGCCGGTGCACCTGCTCATCGTGCCCCGGCGCCACATCGCCTCGCTGGCCGAGACGAGCGACGGCGATGCGGAGGTCCTGGGCCGCTGCGTGGTCGCCGCCCGGCGGCTGGCGGAGACGAGCGGCTACGCCGAGAGGGGCTTTCGCCTGTCCGTCAACACCGGGCCCGAGGGCGGGCAGGTCGTCTATCACGTGCACTTCCACTTCACGGCGGGACGGCGGCCACGCACCGACGCCTAGCGCTAGGCCTTCGACTCGAGCGGCAGGCCGGCGTTCACCCACGACGCCAGCCCTCCCTTCAGCACGCGCACCTGCTTGTATCCGAGCTCCTTGAGCTGATGCGCCACACGGGCGCTGGTGAGCTCGTCGGGTCAGGTGCAGTAGGCGACGACGAGCCGGCCGCGATCCACGTCCGGCGTCTTGCCGTTCCCGCTCAGGTCGGTCAGCGTCACGCGCAGCGAGCGCGGGATGCGCACCGGGCTGTGCTCGTAGGCGGACGGCTCCCGGGCGTCGAGGATCGCGGGCGGGTCATTGCCCTCGAGCAGCCGCGCGACTTCCGAGGGGCTGACGCGGAACTCGTTGCGCTTCCGGCGGACGACGATCAGCGCGCCGTACCCAGCCAGACCGAGGGCGAAGAGGCCGCCGCCCACCTGTCCCCACGGCAGCAGCGGCTGGGTCTTCGTCCGCTCGGTGTTCTCGGCCGTGATCCGCAGCAGGTCGGGTAGCTCGGGCAGCAGCCGATTGGCCTCGCCGAGCGGGCGGGCCGCGCGCGAGTAACGCCCGGCGAAGAAGTCCGCGAGCGCGGCGTTCCACGCCGTGCTGAAGCGGCTGGTCTCGTCGAGGGCCACGGTCGTGCCGGACAGGAAGTCGCGCACCGCTGCCGACGGGATGACGAAATTGAAGCCCTGGACGGACGTCATCACGCCCACGACCCGACCGTCCGTGTTAAGCACAGGCCCGCCGCTGGTGCCGGACTCGGAGCTGGCATCGGTCTGGATGACCGGCTGATTGGCGCGATCCTGCTTGAAGCCCGACACGGCGCCGTGGGTCACCGAGGCCTGGGCCTTGGCCGACCGGCCGAGGAGCTCGTGAGACATGACGACGCCGGGGAAGCCGATGACCGACAGCTTGTCGCCGATCTTCAGCGCGGTGGAATCTCCCAGCGGCAACGTCGGCATGTCGGTGGCCTCGACGCGCAGCAACGCCAGGTCGCGGCCCGACATCGCTTCGCCCGCGGCGGGCGCGCTGTACTTGGCGATCTTGGCCGTCAGCCGCACGCCGTTCTGGAGGACCACCGAGACGGTCGGATCCAGCGTGACACGGTCGGCCGGCGTGGACGCGAGCGCCTCGCGGACGAGCGCATCCTCGACCTCGGGACGATCACCGGGGGCCAGGCCGCGCTTGGACAGGAGCTCGGGCAGGCAGTCGGCGCGGAACGCCTTCTCGGTCAGGTGCGCCGTCATCCAGCGCCGCGGCGGCTCATTGGCGACGAAGACGACGTGGGCGTTGGTGATGAGCCACCCACGCGGGCTCAGGAAGAAGCCGGTGCCGCTCTCGCGATAGGGTGTCGGTGTGAGCGTCTTTTCAGCGCCGCCGCAGCGAAGCGTCACCTGGCCGCCGACCTCGGCGACGACGATGACCACCGCCGGCTTGGAGCGCAGGAGCATCTCCTGCAGCGTCGGCGGCTGCGCACGGGCGATGCCCGGGAGGAGCGTCAGGGCGGTGACCAGGAGGGCGAGTCGGTTGCGCATTGCGAAGCGATTCTAGCGCCGAAGCACGAAAGGCTCCAGGGGCTTGACCCCTGGAGCCTCTCGCCACTACGGAGCGTCTGTGCTTACTTCAGCTCGGCGATCGCGGCCTCGGCCTTCGCCTTCGCCGTCGCCATGTCGCCCGACTTGCACGCAGCCTCGGCCTCCTTGATCAGGGCCATCGCCTTGCTCGAGGAGGGCGCGCTGCCAGCGACCGCCCGCGGGGCCTGGGTGTCCTGGCCACGCGGAGCCTGCACATCCTGACCACGCGGAGCCTGCGTATCCTGGCCACGCGGAGCCTGGGTGTCCTGACCACGGGGAGCCTGGGTGTCCTGACCGCGCGGGGCCTGGGTGTCCTGGCCACGCGGAGCCTGGGTCATCTCCTTACCACGGGGAGCCTGGGTGTCCTGACCGCGCGGGGCCTGGGTGTCCTGACCACGCGGAGCCTGGGTCATCTCCTTACCACGGGGAGCCTGCGTGTCCTGACCGCGCGGGGCCTGGGTGTCCTGGCCACGCGGAGCCTGCGTCATTTCCTTACCACGCGGGGCCTGGGTGTCCTGACCGCGCGGAGCCTGCGTATCCTGGCCACGCGGAGCCTGGGTGTCCTGACCACGGGGAGCCTGGGTGTCCTGACCGCGCGGGGCCTGGGTGTCCTG
>JBGQFW010000075.1:0-21492 GCA_041497115.1 Methylomirabilia bacterium | reverse complement strand
TGCCCGCCCGCCTTCTCGACCAGCTCGACCGTGCCGGCCGCCGCGCCGCCATCGTTGTCGGGCGCGCCGATCCGCGCCCCCTCCGCGGCCAAGAGCAGCGACGCCTCCCGCCCCAACCCCAACCCCGCCCCGGGGTTGTGTACAACCATCCCCCGCCGGCGGTCGCGCAATGCGGGCGCGCTCGCCCGGCGATGAGTAGGGTGCAGATGCGAGGCGCCGATGGAAGGGCCGACTGAGACGTGGCCCGGCCACGTCGCAGGGAGGCCCGACTGAGGCAACGAAGCAGATGGGCCCTTATCATCATCGTCTCAGATCCGCTCGAAGTTACGCAGCAGTTCCCAGTCGGTCACCGCCTGATCGAACGCCTGCTGCTCGAGCCGCGCCGCGTGCAGATAGTGGTCCACGACGCGATCGCCGAACGCCGCCCGCGCGATCTTGCTGCGCTCCAGCTCGCCGACCGCCTCGCGGAGCGTCTTCGGCACTTGCGGCAGCGTGGCGTCCTCGTAGGCGTTGCCCTCGTAGAGCCGCGGCGCCTTCAGCCGCCCGTTGATGCCGTGCAGCCCGGCCGCGATCGTCGCCGCGAAGGCGAGATAGGGATTCGCGTCGGCGCCGGGGATGCGATTCTCGACCCGGAAGCCGCCGCCCTCCCCGCACAGCCGGAAGCCGCACGTGCGGTTGTCCCAGCCGGCGGCCACGCGCGTCGGCGCGAACGAGCCGGCCTGGTAGCGCTTGTAGGAGTTCACGCCGGGCGCGTAGAAGCAGGCGAGCTCGCGCGCCATCGCCATCTGGCCGGCCAGCCAAGGACCGAAGAGCGGCGGCAGCGGCTGCCGGTGGGCGGGGCCGCGGCCGCCCGGCGCGAACAGCGGCTTGCGCCCGGCCCGGTCCCAGAGCGAGCTGTGCAGGTGGAACGACGAGCCGGCGGCGCCCATGTCGTACTTGGCCATGAAGGTGAGTGAGCACCCTTGCAGATGAGCGATCTCCTTGGCGCCGTGCTTGTAGAGGGCGGTGCGGTCGGCCATCTCGAGCGCCTCCGCGTAGACGAGATTGATCTCCTCCTGGCCGCGTCCCCACTCACCCTTGGAGGCCTCCACCGGCACGCCGGCGGCCTCCATGCCGTTGCGGATGGCGCGGACGAGCGGCTCCTCCTTGGTCGTCTGCAAGATGTGATAGTCCTCGAGGTACGTCGAGACCGGCATTAAATTGTGGTACCGTTTCGCGCGCGCCTCCTCGAACGTCTCGCGGAAGCAGTACAGCTCGAGCTCGGCGGCGGTCTTCACCAGGTAGCCCTGCGCGGCCGCCCGCGCGATCTGGCGCTTGAGCACCCAGCGCGGCGCCTCCTCCACCGGCTCGCCGTCCTCGCCGTAGACGTCGCAGAACACGAGCGCCGTCTTCGGGAGCCACGGGATCAGGCGCAGCGTCGCGAGGTCGGGCACCATCTTCATGTCGCCGTAGCCGCGCTCCCACGAGGTGAGCGTGAAGCCGGGCAGCGGCTCCATCTCCATGTCCACCGTGAAGAGGTAGATGCAGGCGTGCACGCCGTCCTCCACCGCGTGCTCGAGGAAGTGGCGCGCGGTGAGGCGCTTGCCCATCAGGCGGCCGTAGCCGTCGGGGAAGACGGTCAGGACGGTGTCGATCTCACCTTTGCGGGCGAGGCTGTCCAGCGCTTTCCTGTCGAGCCGTCCCGACATGGGGCGGATAGTAGCGCACCCGCGCGGGGCGTGTCACCCGCGCGACGGCCGAGAGGGCTCAGATCGGGATCGGCGGGAGCAGGACCACCACCAGCGCGAGGCAGGCGATGCCGAGGAGCCGCCGCGCCGACGTGAGCGGCGTGAGGTCGTCCAGCGGCGGACTGTGGCCGAAGCCGACGACGAAGAACAGCAGCGCCGCCCACAGGAACCAGTTTCCGGAGCCGGTCACCACCCCCAGCGCCAGCAGCGCCAGCCATGCGCCGATGCCGAGGGCGCGATGGCGCCGGCTCGACAGCGCGTACGCGATGCGGCCGCCGTCGAGCTGGCCGACCGGGATCAGGTTGAGCGCGGTGACGAAGCAGCCGACCCACGCGGCGTCCGCCATCGGGTGGGTGATCAGGGCGGTGCCGTCGGGCAGCTCGCCGAAGCGGAGGTGCACGAACAGGCGCGTCAGCAGCGAGTAGCCGAAGCCGCCGAAGCCGGCCGCCCCCGGTGACGGCGCGACCTGCGACCACATGAGGCCGACGACGAGCGCCGGCAGCGCCACCAGCAGCCCGGCGAGCGGGCCGGCCGCCGCGATGTCGAAGAGCACGTTGCGGTCGCGGGCGGGCGAGCGCATCCGGATGATCGCGCCGAAGGTGCCGAAGAGCATCGGCGCCGGGATGAAGTACGGCAGGCTCACGGCGGCGCCGTACCGGCGCGCGGTGAAGTAGTGGCCGAACTCGTGGACGCCGAGGATCGTCAGCAGCGTGAGGGCGAAGGGCGCGCCGCTCACCAGCCAGCCCGGGAACGGCAGCGCCCGGAAGGCGTCGAAGGTCTCGGAGCCGACGAAGAAGAGGGCGCCGGCCAGGAACGTCGAGGCGAGGGTGGCGACGAACAGCCCCAGCGCCAGCCACGGCCGCGGCGGCTCGGTCAGGTCGCCCAGGGGCCACGCCTGCACGACCACGCCGTCGCCCTCGGCGCGCAGGAACGGCGTGTAGCCGAACCGCCCGAACCGCTCCAGCAGCGTGTCGAGCGCCCGGGTGGGATCCATCTGCAGATCGCCGCGGAAGACGATGACGGGGCCGCGGATCTGGCGCTCGCGGACGGCCAGCACGCCGTCGGCGGCGTGCCGCAACTGCTCCTCGGTCACCAGCAGATCGTCGGGGGGCGGCGCGGGGGCCGGCCGGCGCCGCCGGAATGGCCACAGTCGCATGGGCTCAGCGTACCATCGCCGGGCGTCCCGCCCCGACGAGCGGCCGGCTAGGTGCGGTAGCGGCGGAAGGCGAGCGTCGCGTTCGTCCCGCCGAACCCGAACGCGTTGGACAGCGCGTACTCGACGTCCTGCTTGCGCGCCTGGTTGGGGATGTAGTCCAGGTCGCACTCGGGATCGGGGGTCTCGTAGTTGATCGTCGGCGGCAGGATCCCGTGGTGCAGCGCGAGCGAGGTGGCGATGGCCTCGATGCCGCCGGCGGCGCCGAGCAGGTGGCCGGTCATGGACTTGGTGGACGAGACGGCCAGCCGGCGGGCGTGGTCGCCGAAGACGCGCTTGATCGCCAGCGTCTCGAACTTGTCGTTGTAGGGCGTGGACGTGCCGTGGGCGTTGATGTAGCCGATCGCCGAGGCGTCGATCGCGGCGTCCTTGATCGCCAGCTGCATGGCCCGGGTGGCGCCGTCGCCCTCGGGATCGGGCGCCGTCATGTGATGGGCGTCGCCGGTCATCCCGTAGCCGACCACCTCGGCGTAGATGCGCGCGTCGCGGCGGACCGCGTGCTCGAGCGCCTCCAGCACGACGAGGCCCGCCCCCTCGCCGCACACGAAGCCGTCGCGGGCGGCGTCGAACGGCCGCGAGGCCTTGTCCGGCTCCGCGTTGCGCGTGGACATCGCCTTCATCGAGCAGAAGCCGGCGATGGTCAGCGGCACGATGATGGCCTCGGACCCGCCGGCGATCATCACGTCGGCGTCGCCGCGCTGGAGGATCCGGAAGGCGTCGCCGATGGCGTGGTTGCCGGAGGCGCAGGCGGTGACCACCGAGGAGTTCGGCCCCTTGGCGCCGAAGCGCATGGAGACGAGCCCCGCCGCCATGTTGACGATGAGCATCGGGATCACGAAGGGCGAGACGCGGTCGAACCCCTTCTCGCGCCGCACGTCCTCCCCCTCGATCAGCGTGGTGATGCCCCCGATGCCGGAGCCGATGAGGACGCCGAAGCGCGTGCTGTCCACCTTGGCCGGATCGAGGGCGGCGTCCTCCACCGCCATGACGCTGGTGGCGAGCGCGTACTTGAGGTACGGATCGAGGCGGCGCGCTTCCTTCTTGTCGATGAAGCGCAGCTCGTCGAAGCCCCGGACTTCGCCGGCGATCGTCGTCGGATACCCGGTCGCGTCGAACTTGGTGATCGGGCCGATGCCCGACCGCCCCGCCTTCAGCGCGGCCCAGAACTCCTCGGCGGTGTTGCCCACCGGGGTGAGCGCCCCCAGGCCCGTGATGACGACGCGCCGCTCGGCCATGGCCGCGGCCCCTACGAGTTGTCCTTGATGTACTGGATGGCGTCGCCCACGGTCACGATCTTCTCGGCGTCCTCGTCGGGGATCTGGATGTCGAAGTGCTCCTCCAGGGCCATGACGAGCTCGACGGTGTCGAGGGAGTCGGCGCCCAGGTCCTCGATGAACTTCGCATTCGGGTTGACGTCTTCCTCGTCAACTCCGAGCTGCTCGACGATGATCTCCTTCACCTTGTCCTCGACTGACTTCGCCATGAACCGGTCTCCTCAAGCCACGAAGATTGACCCTAAGCCCGGGTCTCAGATGTACAGCCCGCCGTTGACGTGGAACACCTGCCCCGTCACGTAAGCGGCCCCGTCACCGGCCAGGAATCCTACCATCTCGGCCACCTCGCGGGCGGTGCCGATACGCTTGAGCGGCACCTGGGCCAGCAGCGCCTCGCGCGCCTCGGCGGGCAGCGCCGCCGCCATGTCCGTCTCGATCAGCCCCGGCGCGACCGCATTGACCAGAATGCCCCAGTGGGCAAGCTCGCGGGCGGCCGCCTTGGTCAGCCCGATCAGCCCCGCCTTCGCCGCCGAGTAGTTGGCCTGGCCGGCGTTGCCCATCGCGCCGGCGGTCGAGGCGATGTTGATGATGCGGCCGCCGCTCTTCTGGCGCACCATCAGCTTGGCGCCGGCCCGGGTCATCAGAAACGCGCCCTTGAGGTTCGTCTCCATCACGCGGTCCCAGTCCTCGTCCTTCATGCGGATCAGGAGCCCATCGCGCGTGATGCCGGCGTTGTTGACGAGGATGTCGAGCCGGCCGAACCGCTGCTTGGCCGCCTCCACGAGCCGGTCGGCGTCCTCGCGCTTGACCGCGTCGGCGACCAGCGCGTGCACGGAGGCGCCCCGCTCCTCCAGCTCCTCGGCCGCGCGCTGCAGCCGGTCGGCGTCGCGGCCCGAGACTACCACGGCCGCTCCGTGCTCGGCGAGCAGCGCGGCGATCGCGCGCCCGATGCCGCGGCTGCCACCGGTGACGATGGCCACCTTGCCGTCGAGCGGGCGCGTGCTCACGGCGCCGCCACCGCCGCGAGGGCGCGGTCGAGGCCGGCGGGATCCTCGACGGAGACCGCGCGCGCGTCCTCGACGATGCGCCGGACGAGCCCGGTCAGCACGCGGCCCGGCCCCACCTCGACGAACGCGGCGGCGCCCTCGGCGGCCAGGCGCCGCACACAGTCGGTCCAGCGCACGGGGCTCGCCACCTGGCGCAGCAGGAACGGCACGACGTCGGCGGCCGTGCGGGTCACCCCGGCGTCCACGTTGCGCACGACGGGAAACGCCGGGTCGCGCACCGGCACCGCCGCCAGCTCGCGGGCCAGCCGCTCGCCGGCCGGCGTCATCAGGGCGCAGTGGAACGGCGCGCTCACCGGCAGCAGCACGCTCTTGCGCCCGCCGCGCTCCCGGACGAGGGCCACCGCGCGCTCCACCGCCGTCCGGTGACCGGCGATCACGATCTGCTGCTCGGAGTTCACGTTGGCGATGTCCACGACCTCGCCCTGGCCGGCGTCGGCGCACGCCTGCTCCACCACGCCGAGGCCGACGCCCATGATCGCGGCCATCGCGCCGGTGCCGACCGGCACCGCCTCCTGCATGAACTCGCCGCGCCGGCGGACGACCCTCACGGCGTCGGCCAGCGCCAGCGCGCCCGCCACCACCAGGGCGGAGTACTCGCCCAGGCTGTGGCCGGCGGCGAGCGCCGGCGTCAGCCCGCGCTCGGCGCAGGCGGCGGCCGCCGCCACGCTGGCCGTCAGCACCGCGGGCTGGGTCGTGGCGGTGAGAGCGAGATCTTCCTCCGGTCCCTCGAACATCACGCGCCGCAGATCGGTGCCGAGGGCGTCGTTGGCCTCCTCGAACACGCGCTTGGCGGCCACCGAGGTCTCGTAGAACGCGCGGCCCATGCCGACCGCCTGCGACCCCTGGCCGGGGAAGAGAAAGGCGATCATGCCGTGAATGCAGTCATGCTATTGGAGCGGGGGCCGCTCGCCCGGGTCGCAGCGTGGGTGGCCTGGCATGGAAGGATGCCGGATCCGTTGGACCGGGTGGCGCTTGCACGGTTCGATTCGTGGGTGGGATGGCATAGAAGGTCGCCGGATCCGTTCTTACCACCGGATCAGGACGGCGCCCCAGGCGAAGCCGCCGCCGAAGGCGGCGAGGAGGACGAGGTCGCCGCGCTTGATGCGTCCGGCCGCCAGCGCCTCCTCGAGGGCGACGTAGACGGAGGCGGCACCGGTGTTGCCGTACCGATCCACGTTGACGAAGACTCGCTCCATCGGCAGGTCCACCCGCTTGCAGGCCGCCTCGATGATCCGGAGATTGGCCTGGTGCGGGATGAACAGACTCACGTCGGCGGCGGTGAAGCCGTTGCGGGTGAGGATGCGCTCGGCGCAGTCGGCGAACATCCGCACCGCCACCTTGTAGACCTCGCTGCCCTTCATCCTCGCGTAGTGCATCCGCTTGTCGACCGTCTCGTGGGTGGCCGGATGGCGGGAGCCGCCGCCCGGCATGTAGAGCAGCTCCCAGTACTGGCCGTCCGAGTAGAGGTCGACGTCGATGATGCCCCGGTCCTCCTCGGTCGCCTCCAGGACGGCGGCGCCGGCGGCGTCGGCCAGCAGCACGCACGTGCCGCGGTCGGTGAAGTCGGTGATCTTCGACAGCGTCTCGGCGCCGATGCACAGCACGCGGCGGTACTTGCCGGTCTGGATGAACTGCGAGCCGATGGCCAGGCTGTAGACGGAGCCGGCGCAGGCGGCCAGCATGTCCACCGAGCCGGCCCGCCGGCAGCCGAGCTTGTGCTGGACGATGTTGCCCACCGACGGGAAGATCATGTCGGGCGTCGTCGTGCCCACCGCGATGAACTCGATGTCCTCCGGCACGAGGTTGGCGCGCTCGAGCGCCTGCTGCGCGGCCTTCAGCGCGAGATCGGAGGTGGCCTCCGTCTCGTCGGCGATGTGCCGCTGGCGGATGCCGCTGCGCTGCACGATCCACTCGTCGGTGGTCGCCACCATCTTCGCGAGCTCGGCGTTGGTCAGCACCCGTTTGGGCGCGTAGGCGCCGACGCCGATGATCCTGGCCCGGGTCATTCGCGGCTCTCCTCTCGCCCACCGCGGGCGACCTCCGCCTCGAGCGCGGCCTTGATGTGCTCGTTGAGGCCGGCGGTGGCCCACTCGGCGGCCACCCGCACGGCGTTCTTGATCGCCTTCACCGGCGAGGCGCCGTGGCAGATGATGGCGGCGCCGTCGATGCCGAGCAAGGGGGCGCCGCCCATCTCCGTGTAGTCCACCCGGCGGCGGAACCGCTCGAAGGCCGGGATGGACAGCGCGGCGCCCACCTTCGAGCGCAGGTCGCGCGTCAGCTCCTCCTTGATCATGGCGCCCACCATCTCGGCCAGGCTCTCCGAGACCTTCAGCGCCACGTTGCCGGTGAAGCCGTCGGTGACGATGACGTCGCACTGCCCGTTGTAGATGTCGCGCCCCTCGATGTTGCCGATGAAGTTGAGCTTCGACTCCTTGAGGAGGTCGTACGCCTCGCGGGTGAGGTCGTTGCCCTTGCCCTCCTCCTCGCCGACCGACAGCAGCCCCACGCGCGGCCGCTCGAGCGCGAGGATGTCGCGCGCGTAGACGTGGCCCATGATGGCGAACTGGAAGAGGTGCCAGGCCTTGGGCGCGATGTTGGCGCCGGCATCCACGAGCACGGTGAACCCGCGCAGGCCGGGCAGCACGGCGGCGATGGCCGGCCGGTCGATGCCGCGCAGCACGCCGATGACGAACATCGCGATCGCCATGGCGGCGCCGGTGTTGCCGGCGGAGATGAAGGCGGCCGCCTTGCCGTCGCGGACGAGCTCGGCCGCCACCCGCAGCGACGAGTCGCGCTTGCGGCGCAGGGCCAGCGAGGGGCTCTCGGCCATGCCGACGACCTCGGAGGCGTGGCGGACCTCGACACCGAGCGCCTGCGCGTCCAGGCGGCGCAGCTCGGAGTCGATGGCCTGGCGGTCGCCGACGAGGATGACGGAGGAGCCGAACTCGCGCACGGCGGCGACGGCGCCCTCGACCACCACGGCCGGGCCGTGGTCGCCGCCCATGGCATCAACGGCGATCTTCATCGGGCGCGGGCGGCGCCGCCCCTACGCCGACTCGACGGCGAGGACCTCGCGGCCCTTGTAGTACCCGCAGTGCGGGCAGATGCGGTGAGGCAGCTTGGCTTCCCGGCACTGGGGGCACAGCGCGCGTGTGGGCGCGGCGAGCTTGTAGTGCGTGCGGCGCTTGCGCCCGCGCGCTCTCGAATGACGTCGCTTCGGCAGCGGCATGACGGTCCCTTTCCTCGGCTCAGGCTCGTGTCAGTTGGCCAGCCGCGCGGCGAGATCGCGGAGCGCGGCCAGCCGCGGGTCGGGCGGCCGGGTGTCGCACGTGCACGGCGCGACGTTGCGGTTCGCGCCGCACGCGGGACACAGCCCGCGGCAGTCCGCGCGGCACAGCGGCTTCATCGGCAGCGCCAGCGTGGCCTCGTTCTCGACCAGGCGGGCCACGTCCAGCTCGTCGTTGGCGTAGAAATCCACGTCGAGGTCCTCGGCGCCGAGCTCGACGCTGTCGGCCCCCGCGGGCCGCGGCACCAGCCGCACGTCCACCGGCACCTCCACGCGGGAGGGGAAGGACTCGAGACAGCGGCCGCACGTCTGCGGCAGCGTCAGCACCAGCCGGCCGGTGACGAACACCTCGACGCCGTCGGCCTCGATGTCCAGCGCGACCGACTCGAGGCGCCACGAGGGGTCGCCGAACGTACGGTGCAGCGCCTCGACGTCGTCGATCCGGAGCCCCTGCTCTTCGAGCTCCGACACCCGGATGATCATGGCGGCTGGCTCACCTCGATGGCCCGCCGGCGCCGTGTGGCGCCGAGCCGTAAGTCTGTGTCATTAAAAGGCTTTTTAACTAAACCGGCTCAGTATAGCGAGGGGGGTCCGGCAAGTCAAGGTGTTTGACCGTCCCGGGACCCTCTGTTACGCTTTTTTTGGACCAATCCCCCGGGAGGAGCGATATCCATGTCCAACATCTTCAAGACCGCGATGCTGCTGGCGGTCCTGACCGCCATGCTGGTGCTGCTCGGCGGCGCGCTCGGCGGGCGGCAGGGCATGCTCATCGCGTTCTTCTTCGCCCTCGTTATGAACTTCGCGAGCTACTGGTGGTCGGACAGGATCGTGCTCGCGATGTACTCCGCCCAGCCGGTCGGCGAGGCCGAGGCGCCCGAGCTCTACGGCGTGGTCCGGCGGCTCGCCACCAAGGCGGGCATTCCGATGCCCAAGCTCTACGTCATCCCCCGCGAGCAGCCCAACGCGTTCGCCACCGGGCGCAACCCCGCCCACGCCGCGGTGGCCGTCACCGAGGGCATCATGCGGATCCTCGATCTCGAGGAGCTGGAGGGCGTGCTGGCCCACGAGCTGTCGCACGTCACCAACCGCGACGTGCTGATCAGCACGATCGCCGCCACGCTGGCCGGCGCCATCACCTACCTGGCCCACATGGCGCAGTGGGCGGCGTTCTTCGGCGGCGGGCGCAGCAACGACGACGACGGGCCGAGCCCGGTGGCGATGATCATGATGGCGATCCTGGCGCCCATCGCCGCGCTGCTCGTGCAGCTGGCGGTGTCGCGCGCGCGCGAGTTCCAGGCCGACGCCAGCGGCGCCCGGCTGGCCGGCCGGCCGTGGCCGCTGGCCAAGGCGCTCGAGAAGCTCGACGTGGCCGCGCGGACGGTGCCGATGGACGCCAACCCGTCCACCGCCCACCTGTTCATCGTCAACCCGCTCAGCGGCGCGTCGCTCATGCGGCTGTTCTCCACGCATCCCTCCACCGAGGAACGCATCGCCCGCCTGCGCGCGATGAGGATCGGCTAGAGATTCCGCCGCCGCCGGTCGGGAGCGCCGGCGCCGCCGCGCGCAACGACGCGTTCGTCAACCCCGCGCTGATCCGCGCCTGGCTCGGGTGGGGGCTGGCCTGGCTGCTGATCTTTCCCACCGTCGGCGCGCTGGTCGCGCTGAAGTTCACCGACCCCGGCTTCCTCGACGACACGGCCTGGCTCACGTTCGGGCGGCTGCGTCCGGTGCACGTCAACGGCGTCATCTGGGGCGCCTTCTCCACGCTCTTCATCGGCCTCTGCCACTGGATCGTGCCGCGCCTGTGCGGCACGCGCCTCTGGCGCGAGGGGTGGTCGTGGCCGCTGCTCGCCGTCTGGAACGCGAACCTGGGGATCGCGATGGCGCTGCTGCTGGCCGGCTGGAACCGCGGCTGGGAGGCCGGCGAGCTCCCGCTGGGCAACGTCGTGGTCCTCTTCGGGACCCTGCTCGCGCTGACGGTGCAGATGCTGATGACGATCCGCAACCGCCGCGAGACGCCGCTCTACGTCTCGCTCTGGTACCTGATCGCCGCCCTGGTGTGGACGGACGCCAACCTCGTGCTGCTGATGGTCGGCCCCGGCCACCTGCCCGGCATCAACAACGCCGCCTGGCACGGGCTGTTCATCCATTATGTGGTCGGGCTGTGGATCACGCCGGCCGGCTACGTCCTGATCTACTACTTCCTCCCTGCAAGTATTCGTGCCCCAATTTATAGTCATAAGCTGTCCCTCATCGGTTTTTGGTCGCTTGCATTTTTCTACCCGTTCGTCGGCATCCACCACTACCTGTACTCGCCGATCGCCGACTGGGCGGAGACGATCGCGATCGTCTCCTCGATGATGCTGATCGTGCCGGTGTGGACAGTGCTGCAGAACTTCTTCGGCACGATGCTCGGCCGCTGGGGCGACCTGGGCCGCAACCTCCCGGCGAAGTTCCTGATCGTCGGCTCGGTGATGTACCTGGCCGGCTGCTTCCAGGGATCGGTCGAGGCGCTCCGCAGCCTGCAGGAGCCGACGCACTTCACGGACTTCGTCATCGCCCACTCCCACGCGACGATCTTCGGCACCTTCATCCTGTGGTCCCTGGCCGGCGTGCTCTACGTGTGGCCGCGGCTGGCCGGGGTACCGCTGGCGTCCTTCCGCCTGGCCAACTGGGGGTTCTGGCTGATCGCGCTCGGCATCGCCTCGATGGCGCTGGTGCTGAGCGCGCAGGGGCTGCAGCAGGGGTTCATGCTGATGGCCGGCGCCGAGTTCCTCGACACGGTCGTCGCCATCCGCCCGTACTGGTGGGTGCGCACGCTGACCGGGCTCAGCATGGACGTCGGCACGTCGCTGGTGGTCCTCGCGCTGATGAAGACATCGCGGGGGCGGCCGGCATGAGGTCCATCGCCTCGGTCGCCGTCGGCGCCGGCTTCGCCCTCGTGACGCTGGCGACCTTCGTGCAGGGCGTGCTGCCGATGCTGGCGCCCGAGTCGCGCACGCGCTCGGTCACGCGCGCCGTCCGCACCGAGCTGGGCGACGTGAAGTGGGTGCGCTACAACGCGAGCGACTACACGCCGCTCGAGGCGCGCGGCCGGCGCGTCTACATCCGCGAGGGGTGCTGGTACTGCCACAGCCAATACGTGCGCCCGGTGGCCGGCGAGGAGATGCGGTGGGGACCGCTGTCGGAGGCCGGCGAGTACGCGTGGGATCAGCCGCACCTGCTCTCCACCCGGCGCATCGGCCCCGATCTCACGCGCGTCGGGCTCAAGTACTCCGACGACTGGCACTACGCGCACCACTGGGACCCGCGGCTGGTCGCGCCGGAGTCGATCATGCCGCGCTTCCGGTGGCTGTTCGACGAGGCGGTGGTCCGCGTCCGGGGCGAGACCATCGCGCCGGAGGCGGCGGCCGCCCTCCGGCGCTGGTTCACGCTGCGCGCCGATCGGCCGGTCACCCTGTTCGTGAACGAGGACGGCCTCGCGTTCGTGCGCCCGCGCCCCGACGGCGGCCTCCCGGTGGACGGCACGCCCGTGCTGGATCTGAGCCTGCGCGGCGGCCGCGCCCCCGCCCTCGAGGCGGTGCGGCTGGTGGCGCCCACGCCCGACCTGGTCGCGCTCGTGCGCTATCTGCAGAAGCTCGGCAGCAATCGCGGCGCGTGGCGCGACGTCTTCGAGCCGCAGAGCGTCGGCGTGTTCGCGATGACGATTCCCGACAGCGCGGAGCTGCGCGAGCTGGGACGCGAGACCTACGTGGACCACTGCGCCGGCTGTCACGGCGCGCGGGGCGACGGCGCCGGCCGCGCCGCCACGTTCCTGTCGCCGCTGCCGCGCGACTTCACCGCCGGGGTCTTCAAGTTCCGCTCGACGCCGAGCGGCAGCCTGCCGACCGACGGCGATCTCTTCCGCACGATCACACGCGGCGTGCGCTGGACGGCCATGCCCACCTGGCACGAGGTGCCCGACAAGCAGCGCCTCGCCGTCGTCGCCTATCTCAAGACGCTCTCGGCGCGCTGGCGGGAGGACCCCGCCGAGACGGCGATCGCGCTGCCGGCGCCGCCGCGCGCGACGCCCGCGCTGCTGGCGCGCGGCAAGGCGCTCTACGCCCAGGCCAAGTGCGCCGAGTGCCACGGCGAGAACGGGCGCGGCGACGGCCCCTCGGCCGACACGCTGCGTGACGATCTGCAGCGCCCGATCCGCGCCGCCGACTTCACGCGCGGCCAGTTCGGGGGCGGCGCCTCCGTCGCCGACGTGTACCGCGCCCTGACGACCGGCCTCGACGGCACGCCGATGCCGTCGTTCGCCGACTCGATGAGCGACGCCGAGCGCTGGGCCATCGCCTACTACGTGCTGTCGTTCTCGGCGTGGGCCGATCCGCTGACCGGCGAGCGGCTGCGGCTCCCCGCCGACGCGCGGGCCGCCCTGAACTCGCCCGCCGTCGCCGCCGATCGGCCGCGCGCGGCGTACGACCCGAGCCGCCCGGGCGGCGGCGTCGCGGCGGCGGGGCCGCCCCCGCGCCGCTACTATCCCGGCATCGGAGAGTGACGTGCTGGAGTACCTGACCCTCGGCGAGCTGGCGGTGGCGGTCCTGATGGGGCTGGCCGCGCTGTGCGCGTTCGTGTGGGGCGCGGCGAGCGGCGCGCTCGCCGACGTCGAGGACGCCAAGCACCAGGTGCTGCGCGCCGAGCCGGAGACGGACGATGACCGACGATAGCGACGATCGCGGCCCCCTGCACGACTACGCCGACGGCGAGGTCCAGACGTACGCCGGGCGCGTCAATCGCTGGCTCCTCGTCGTCTACGTGCTCCTGGCGCTGTGGGCCGTCTACTACCTGATCGTCTACTGGGGCGGCCTCGGCCCCGGGCTCGAGTCACCGCAATGAGGCTCGAGCCGATCCTCACCGCGCTGGCCCTGCTCAACCTCGCGGTGCTGGCGGGCGAGGCGCTCTACCAGGTCGTCCGCGCGCTGCTGGGGCTCTAGCGCGACGTGGGCTGGCGGTGGCGGCCGGAGGTCACGCTGCCGCTGGCGGCGGCCGTGCTCGTCTACGCCGCCGGCTGGACGCGGCTGGCCCTGCGCAGCCCGCGACGACGCCGCGGACCGCTGATCGCGCGGCTGGCGCTCTCGCTGGCCGGCCTCGTCGTCATCGCGATCGCGCTGCTGGGGCTGCACGAGGCCGCCCACGAGCGCTTCCTGCCCCACATGGTCCAGCACCTGCTGCTGATGACGCTCGGCGTGCCGGCGCTGCTGCTCGCCGATCCGCTCCCCGCCGCGCTCTGGGCGCTGCCGGCGGCGCCGCGCCGGTGGGTGGCGGCGCGGCTGGCCGCCCGCGCGCCGGCGCGGCGCGCGTGGCGGGCGCTGACCCGGCTGCCGGTGGCGTGGACGCTCTACGCGCTCGCGCTCTGGCTCTGGCACCTGCCGGCCGCTTACGACGCCGCGCTGGCGCACGGCTGGCTGCACGACGTCGAGCACGTGACGTTCGCGGGGGCGGCCGTCGTCTTCTGGTGGCCGGTGATCGGCCCCGCGCCGCGCGTGGCGCCGCCACCGGCGCCCGTCGCACGTGTCGTCTACCTCGTGCTCGCGGCGTTCTCCAGCACCGCGCTCGGCGTGCTGCTGGCGGCCAGCCCGGCGCCGCTCTACGCCTATGGGCCGGCCGCGGGCGGCGCCGGCGCGCTCGAAGATCAGGCCTGGGGCGGCGTCCTCATGTGGGCGGTGAGCGCCGCCGTGGACATGGCCGCCGTGCTGGCGGTGGTGGCCCGGGTCGTCGGCGGGCCGCGGCGGCGGGCGTCCGCCAACCCCGTTTCCTTGACCGGGTAGGGGTCGTGGGTGAGAATGAGCCGATTCGACGCATGGTTGGCGACCCACTCATCCGAGTCAGCAGCCTCGTCCGCGTCTTCGGCGCCACCCGTGTGCTCGACGGCGTGAGCCTCGACGTCGCCGCCGGCGAGGCGGTCGCGCTGCTCGGCCCCAACGGGGCCGGCAAGACGACGCTGCTCAAGATCGTCGCCACGCTGCTGCGGCCCACGCGCGGCACCGTCGCCGTCGCCGGCCACGACGGCGCGCGCGACCCGGAGGCGGTGCGCGCGCTGATCGGCGTGGTCGCTCATGGCGTGTACGTCTACGACGACCTCACCGCCCGCGAGAATCTGAAATTCTGGGCCACGCTGGCCGGGCTCCCCGCCGACGGCGACACGCTGGCGGCGGCGCTGGCCGAGGTCGAGCTCGACCGCTACGCCGAGGCGCGCGTGCGCACGTTCTCGGCCGGGATGAAGCGCCGGCTGGCGCTGGCCCGCGTCGGCCTCGGCCGCCCGCGCGTGCTGCTGCTCGACGAGCCGTTCGCCGCCCTCGACGCGCGCGCGCGCAAGTGGCTGGAGGCGCGGCTGGAGGCCTTCAAGGCCGGCGGCGGCGCGCTCCTGATGGCCACCCACAGCTTCGGGCGCGAGCTGGGCATCGCCGATCGGCTGGCCATTCTCGCCGGCGGCCGGATCGCGCTCGACGCGCCGCGGGCGACGCTGGGGCCCGACGACGTCCAGCGCCTCTACGTCGCCCACACGGAGGACACGCCCTGAGCTTCGCCCGGCGCGCGCTCATCGTGGCGTGGAAGGATCTGCTGGTCGAGCGGCGCTCGAAGGAGACGCTCAACGCGCTGCTGTTCTTCGCGCTGGCGCTGCTGTTCGTCTTCCAGTTCGCGCTCGGCCCCGACCGCGAGCGGCTGGCGGCGGTCCTGCCGGGGCTGCTCTGGCTCGCCTTCATCCTCAGCGGCGTGCTGGGGCTCGGCCGGGTCTTCCTCGTCGAGCGCGAGAACGACTGCTGGGAGGGGTTGCTGCTGGCGCCCGGCGACAAGTCGGCCATCTATCTCGGCAAGCTCGCCGGCGGGCTCGGGCTGATGCTCGTCGTCGAGGCGATCGTGCTGGCGCTGTTCGTCCTCTTCTTCAACGTCGATCTCGGCCCCGCCCTGCCCGGCCTGGCGCTGGTGATCGTGCTGGGCACCGTCGGCTTCACCGCCGTCGGCACGCTCTTCGCCGCCATGACCGCGCAGGCGCGCGCGCGCGAGCTCCTCTTCCCGGTGCTGCTGCTGCCGGTGCTGGTGCCGGTGCTGCTGGCGACGGTGAAGGCCACCGAGGCGCTGCTGGCCGGCGAGCCGCTCGGCGACGTCGCCCACTGGCTCCAGCTGCTCGTCGCCGCCGACGTCGTCTACCTCGTGACCGGCCTCCTCACCTTCGACTTCATCCTGGAGGGCTGATGACGACGGTGCTCGGCTGGCTCGCCGCCCTCGGCCTCGCGGCCGGTGTCGCGATGGGCTTCGGCGTGGCGCCGCGCGAGGCGATCCAGGGCAACGTGCAGCGCATCATGTACCTGCACGTGCCGACCGCGTGGGTGGCCTATCTCGCGTTCGGCGTCGTGCTGGTGGCGTCCATCGCGTACCTCGCGCGGCGCGCGCCGGCGGCCGACCGGGTCGCGCACGCCTCCGCCGAGGTCGGCGTCGTCTTCACGGGGCTCACCATCGCGGCGGGCTCGATCTGGGGCAAGCCCACCTGGGGCACCTGGTGGACGTGGGACGCGCGGCTGACCAGCGTCGCGGTCCTGTTCGTGATGTACCTCGGCTACCTGCTGCTGCGGGGGATGATCGACGACCCCGACCGGGCGGCCCGCTACTGCGCGGTGCTCGGCATCGTGGCGGCCCTCGACCTGCCGCTCGTGCACTTCTCCGTCTACTGGTGGCGCACGCTGCATCAGCCGCCCTCGGTGCTCAAGCCCGGCGCGGCCAGCATGCCGCCGAGCATCCTGGCGGCGCTGCTCGTGAACCTGGCGGCCTTCACGCTCCTCTACGCGTACTTCGTCGCCCGGCGCGTGCGCCTGTTGCGCGCCGAGGCGGAGGCCCTGGCCTGATGGCCGATCACTGGGAGTTCGTCGCCGCCGCCTACGGCCTCGCCGTCGTCGTCCTCGGCGCCTACTGGCAAAGACTGAACCGGAAGGAACGAGAAATGACTGCAAGTCGGAGCCGGCAACCTTCTATCTCAGGCCTCCCACGCCCCGACCCGGCCTCGCGGCCCCCGCTACAACCGTGAAGCCGAAATTCCTCGTCGGCGGCCTCGTCATCCTGGTCGCGCTCGGCTACATGATCTGGGCCGGCGTCACCCAGTCGGCGGTGTACTTCGTCACGCCGTCGGAGCTGCAGGCCGCGCCGGTCGCCGGCAAGGCCTATCGCCTCGGCGGCCTCGTGCTGCCCGGCACCCTGCGCTGGGAGCCGCGCACGCTCGATCTCAGGTTCACCATGTCCGACGGCAAGACCAGCGTGCCGGTGCGCCACAAGGGCGCGGCCCCCGATCTGTTCGGCGAGGGGCGCGGCGCGGTGGTGGAAGGCCAGTGGATGGCCGACGGCTGGTTCAAGGCGTCGCTGATCCTGGCCAAGCACTCCGAAGAGTACAAGGCACCCCACGATCCCAAGGCCGCCCAGTCCAAGGGCCTGATCAAGACCCTGCAGGAGCCCACGCGATGATTCCCGAGATCGGCACCGCCGCCCTGGTGATCGCGCTCGTCCTGGCGCTCTACGGCGCCGTGGCCGCCGCCGTCGGCGCCCGCCGCGGTCGCGTCGCGCTGGTGGAGTCGGCGCAGCATGCCGCCCTCGGCGTGTTCGTGCTCGTCACCGGCTGCATCCTCCTGCTCGTCTACGCGTTCCTCACCTTCGACTTCTCGGTGCGGTACGTCGCCAACAACACCAACCTCGGCACGCCGTTCTACTACCGGATCACCGCGGTGTGGGGCGCGCTGGAGGGGTCGATCGTCCTGTGGTCGTGGATGGTGTCGCTGTACACCCTGATCGTCATCCTCCGCCACCGCACCAGCGCGCGCGAGCTCTACCCGTGGGTGCTCACCACGATGCTGGGCGTGATCTCGTTCTTTCTCCTGGTGATGACGGTCGCGGCGCCGGTGTTCGCGCGCCAGGTGCCGGTGCCGCCCGACGGACACGGCCTCAACCCGCTGCTGGAAGACTCGGGGATGATCACCCACCCGGTGGCGCTCTACCTGGGGTTCACCGGGTTCACCGTGCCGTTCGCGTTCGCCATCGCCGCGCTCGTCACCGGCCGCATCGGCGACTTCTGGCTCACCACGACGCGCCGCTGGACGATCCTGGCGTGGTACTTCCTCTCCCTCGGCCTGCTGATCGGCGGCTGGTGGAGCTACCACGTGCTGGGGTGGGGCGGCTACTGGGCGTGGGACCCCGTCGAGAACGCGGCCTTCATGCCGTGGCTGACCGGCACCGCCTTCCTGCACTCGGTGATGATCCAGGAGCGCCGGCGCATGCTGCGGCTGTGGAACCTCGCCCTCGTCATCCTCACCTTCAGCCTGACGCTCTTCGGCACGTTCCTCACCCGCTCCGGCGTGATCGCCTCCGTCCACGCGTTCACCCAGGGCGCCATCGGCATCTTCTTCCTCTCGTTCCTCGCGCTGGTGGTGCTGACCTCGCTGGTCCTCATCGCCTGGCGGTGGGACGCCCTCGGCGCCCAGGGCATGCTCGACTCGGTCGTCTCCCGCGAGTCGGCCTTCCTCCTCAACAACGTGCTGCTGGTGGCCGCCGCCTTCACCGTCTTCTTCGGCACGGTGTTCCCGCTGCTGGCGGAGGCGGTGCGCGGCGTCAAGGTCAGCGTGGGCGCGCCGTTCTTCAACCAGGTCAACGTGCCGCTGTTCCTCTCGCTGATCTTCCTCATGGGCGTGGGGCCGCTGATCGCCTGGCGCCGCGCCTCGCTCGACAACCTCAAGCGCAACTTCCTCGTCCCGGTGCTGGCCGGCGCGCTCGCCGCGCTGGTCTTCCGCCTCCTCGGCGTGCGCTCGGCGCTGGCGGTGGTGGTGCTGGCGCTGACGATCTTCGTGACCGCCACCATCGCGGTGGACCTGGTGCGCGCCACCCGCGCCCGCCGCGCCATGGGTGAGCGCGCGCTGCCCGCGCTGGGCGGCCTGCTGCTGCGCCACAACCGCCGCTACGGCGGCTTCATCGTGCACCTCGCGGTGCTGGTGGTCGCCGTCGGCGTCACCGGCTCCCAGGCGTGGTCGAAACACACCGAGACGACGCTACAGCGCGGCGAGCAGGCCGAGCTGGGCGGCTACCGCGTGCGCTTCGACGGCCTCGCCGAGAGCCAGGAGTCCAACCACGGCAAGGTGACCGGGACCTTCACCGTGGTGGCCGGCCGCGGCACCGGCGACGTGCTGCACCCCGCCAAGAAGTTCTACCCGCAGGAGACCTCGCCGATCGCCTACGTGGACTACCGGCTGGGGCTCTTCGACGACCTCTACCTGGTCCTCGGCGACTTCGCCCAGGACGGCTCGCACGCCACCGTGAAGTTCCAGGTCAACCGCATGGTGTCGTGGATCTGGATCGGCGGGCTCGTCCTCACGCTCGGCACCGTGCTGGCGATCCTGCCCGAGCGGCGGAAGCCCGCGTGAGACGCGGCTGGCGCTGGCTGCTGCCGCTCACCGCGATGCCGGTGCTCGCGCTGCTCGCCTACGGCTTCCGCGTGGATCCCCACGCGATCCCCTCGCCGCTGCTCGGCCGGCCGGCGGCGCCGTTCGCGATCACCGGCTTCGACGGCGCGCCGCTGGACATCGGCGCCCTGCGCGGCAAGGTCGTCGTGCTGAACTTCTGGGCGTCGTGGTGCTACCCGGCCTGCTACGAGGAGGCGCCCGCGCTGGAGCGCGGCTGGCGTGCCTACCGCGACCGCGGCGTCGTGGTGGTCGGCATCGACATCCAGGACAAGGACGAGGCGGCGCGCAAGTTCATGGGCGACCTCAACATCAGCTTCCGCAACGCCCCCGACCGCGCCGGCAAGGTGTCGGTGGACTACGGCGTCTACGGCGTGCCGGAGACGTTCTTCATCGACCGGCAGGGGCGGATCCGCGCCAAGCACGTGGGCGTGCTCACCGACCAGCTCTTCCGCGAGACGGTGGAGCCGTTGCTGGAGGCCCGATGACGGCGCGACGCCCGGCCGCCCCGCTCGCCCTCGCCCTGCTCCTCCTCGGCGCCGCCGGCGTCGCCGCCCAGCCGCCGGCCCGGCCGGCGGTGGACGAGCAGCAGGTGTACGCGGTCGCCGCCGAGCTGCGCTGCGTCGTCTGCCAGAATCTCTCGGTGGCCGACTCGCCCTCGGAGATGGCGCGCCAGATGCGCCAGATCATGCGCGAGCGGCTGGCCGCCGGCGAGTCGCCCGCCCAGGTGCGCCAGTTCTTCGTCGAGCGCTACGGCGAGTGGATCTTGCTCGCGCCGCCGCGCCGGGGCTTCACGCTGCTGGTGTGGCTGACGCCGGCCGTCGCGGTGCTGCTCGGCGTGAGCCTGGTGGCGGTCCTCGTGGTGCGCTGGACGCGCCGGCGGCCGGTGGCGGCGCCGCCGCCGGTGGATGCCGCGATGAGCGAGCGGATCCGCCGCGAGCTGGAGCGGGAATCGTGACGTCCACGGCCGGCGTGATCGTCGCCGTCATCGCGATCGGCGCCCCCGCGCTGGCCTTCGCGCTCTGGCCGCTGCTGCGGCGCCGCGGCGGCTCGTCCGCCCTGCTGCCGCTGCCGCTCGATGCCCGCGAGCGCCTCGGGGAGGACCGCCGGGCGGCGCTGCGGGCGCTGCGCGAGCTCGAGTTCGAGCACGGGGCCGGCCACGTCTCCGACGCCGACTACGCCGACCTGCGCCTGCGCTACGAGGCCGAGACCGCCGCGATCCTGCTCGAGCTGGACCGGCTCGGCGCCCCCGCCGGGCCGCCGGCGGCGGCGACGCCGGTGGTCGCGCCCGCGGCCGAGCCGCGCGGGGCGTGGCGCCATCCGGCCGCGCTCGCCGTCGCCGCGCTGGCGCTGGTGACGTTCGGCGTCGCGCTCGGCGTCGGCCTCATGCGCTACACCGAGCCCGACCAGCAGGCCGCCATGGCCGGCGCCGGCGGCGCGCCCATGGCCGGGCCGATGCCGGGGCCGATGGCCGGGCCCATGGCCGGCGGGGAAGCGCCCAGCGCCGCCAACGCGCCGCGCGGGCCGGTCACGCCGCAGATGCTGCAGGGCATGCTCGGGGCGGCACGGAGCAGCCTCTTCGCCGGCCGCTACGGCGAGGCGATGGCCGCCTACCAGGCGGTGCTCAAGCGCGATCCCGAGAACGTGGACGCCATGACGCACCTGGGGCTCATCGCGGCGATCGCCGCCCAGGGCGAGCATGGGCCCGAGATGGTCCGCCGCAGCCTCGAGCTCCTCGAGCGCGCGCTGGCGAAGGATCCCAACTACCCGCCGGCGCTGCTCTACCGCGGCCAGGTGCTCTACGAGGTGAAGAAGGACGCCCCCGGCGCCATCCGGTCGTGGGAGAAGTTCTTGGCGGTGACACCGCCGGGCGAGGACCGCGACCGCGTGCTGAAGATGATCGCCGAGGCCCGCGCGCAGCCGGGCGGACCGAAGCGCTAGCGGCGCGTCAGCGCTTGGCGGGGCTCGTGCGCCGCACCGTGAGCGGCAGCGCCACCACCGCGTCGCCGTTCACGACCACGACGGGCACCGTCCAGATGACTTGCACGCGCACCCGCCGGTCGTCGCCGATCGTGACGAGGACGTCGCGGTCGGTCAGGGGCACCCCGGCCTCGTTGGCGGAGCTCATCACCCTGTCCCTGAGGTCGCGGGGCGGGGTGGACTCCACGCCGTCCTTGGAGACGATCTCGTCCACGGCGTTGTTCACGGCGATCCACGACCACGCCGCGATCATGCCGGAGTACGCCAGGTAGCAGAACGCGACGGCCACCAGCCCCCAGAAGAGCAGTTTCATGAGCGTCGCCCCCCGCTCAGGTTGACGTTCACACCGAGTCCTTCGGCAGATAGACCCAGATCTTCGCCGCCGCCGGCAGGCCGAGCGCGATGGACTGCCCGTCGCCCGACGCCGTGATCGTGCCGGCCCACGGCGCCACCTCGGTGATCTTCAGGCG
>JBGQFW010000074.1:0-21506 GCA_041497115.1 Methylomirabilia bacterium | reverse complement strand
CTCGCCGGCGGCCGCGGCGGCTCGCCGCCTCAGCTCGCACTGCCACCGACAACCGCGCGCGCGTCATCCGTCCACCCACCCGGCCCTCGCCGCCCGTGTAATCGGCTCGCCTCGCCGGCGGCCGCGGCGGCTCGCCGCCTCAGCTCGCACTGCCACCGACACCCGGGCTCGGCTCATCCGAGCGCCTCGGCGACCGCCGCCAGCACGACCGGCGGCGCCAGTGCCGCGAGGCGGCCGCCCGGCGCGGTGAGGCCGCGCTGCCCGGCGCCGTACGGTCCGTTGCGCTCGGCCGACGTGGGTCCGTAGAGGCCGACGCACGCGGTGCCCGCCGCGGCGGCCAGGTGCAGCGGCCCGGTGTCGGCGGCGACCATCACGCTGGCCCGGCGCAGGAGGGCGATGAGTGACGCCAGGTCGGTCGGCGGCGCCAGCAGCGCGCGGGCCCCGGCGCCCGCCGCGCCCTCGGCGATCGCGCGCGCGGTGTCGGCCTCGCCCGGCCCCCACGCGACCACGACGTGGGCGGCCGCGTCCTGGACCAGGCGCCCCGCGAGCGCCGCGAAGTGCGCCGTCGGCCACCGTTTGTCGGCGCGCCCGGCGCCCGGGTTCAGCACGACGAGCCGCCGCTGCGGCTTGAGGCCCGACGCCGCCAGCCAGTCGTCCACGCGCGCCTCGGCGTCGGCAGAGGTGGGCAGCGAGAACTCGAGCCGGCGCTCGGTGATGCCGAGCGGGCCGAGCAGCGCCAGGTACTGCTCGACGACGTGCCGCGCCTCGGGCGGCGGCGCCACGTGACGGTTCGTGAACAGCGCGCCGAGCGGCTCGCGCCCCCAGCCCCGCGGGAAGCCGATCCGCAGCGGCGCCCCCGAGGCCAGCGCGATCGCCCCGCTCTTGATCAGCCCCTGCAGATCGAGCGCGATGTCGAAGCGCGCCTGGGCGAGCCGCCGGCGCAGCGCGCGCATCTCGCCGAGCGCGGCCGCCACCGCGCCCGGCCGCCGGGCCCGCCGCCAGGCGCGCGTGTCCACGACGATCACCTCGTCGAGCGCCGGATGCCCGCGCAGCACCGCCGCCTCGCGGCGCTCGACGATCCACGTCAGGCGCGCCGCCGGCCGGGCCGCCCGCAGCGTCGCAGCCACCGGCAGCGCGTGCACGACGTCGCCCAGCGAAGAGAGCTTCACCAGCGCGACGCGGGGCGCGTCAGCGACCGTCACCGCCACCCTCCCGGATGCGCGCGATGACGTCGCGCGTCGCGTGCTCCTTGGGATCGCCGACGATCGCCACGCGGCCGCCGACCGCCCGCACGCTGGCGGCCTCCGGCACCGAGGCCTCGGTGTAGTCCGTGCCCTTGGCGTGGACGTCGGGGCGCAGCAGCGCGATGAGCCGGTCGGCGGTGTCCTCGTCGAAGACGACGACGTGGTCGACGGGGCGCAGCGCGCCCAGCACCTCCACGCGCTCCGCCGCCGGCATCAGCGGCCGGCCGGGGCCCTTGAGCCGGCGCACGGCGGCGTCGCTGTTGATGGCCACGAACAGCACGTCGCCCAGCGCGCGGGCGGCGGTGAGGTAGCGCACGTGGCCGACGTGCAGGAGGTCGAAGCAGCCGTTGGCGAGGACGATGCGCCGCCCCTCGGCCCGCAGCCGCGCCGCCAGCGCGGCCGCCGCCTCGGGACTCAGCGCGGTCGGCTTCACGCGCCGAGCGCCTGGGCCAGCTCCGCCGGCGACACCGTGGCGGTGCCGCGCTTCATGACGACGACGCCCCCGGCCACGTTGGCCAGCGTGGCGGCGTCGAGCGCCGAGGCGCCGCAGGCGAGGGCGGCCGTGAAGGTCGAGATCACGGTGTCGCCGGCGCCGGTCACGTCGGCGATCTCGTCGGTGCCGTGGATGGGGATGAACGTGGTGGCGCCGTCGCGCTCCAGCAGCGCCATGCCGCGGCTGCCGCGCGTCACGAGCAGCATGCGCGCGTCGAGCCGCTCGAGGAGCTGGCGGCCGGCCTTCTCCACCCCGCGCTCGTCGTCGGCGGGGCCGCCGCCGAGCTGCTCGAGCTCCGCCTCGTTGGGCGTGGCGGCGGTGATCCCGGTGAAGCGCGGGAGCTGGTAGCGGCTGTCCGCCGTCACGACGGCGTTGCGCCGGCGCGCGATCGCACGGATGCGCTCGAACACGCGCGGCGTCACGGTGCCGTAGCCGTAGTCGGAGACGAGGATGGCGTCGGCGCGCTCGGCGAGCGCGGACAGGCGCGCCAGCAGCGCGTCCTCGGTGATCGGCTGCGGCTCGCCGGCGGGCTCGCGGTCCAGCCGCACGACCTGCTGGCGCGTGGCCTGGTAGCCGCCGGCCATGATGCGCGTCTTCACCGGCGTCGTGCGTCCCCCCTCGGTCACGATCCCGTCGGTCGGCACCCCGCTGGCGTGGAAGAGCGCCAGCAACTCGTCGCCGGCGGCGTCACGGCCGACGACGCCGATCGGCAGCACGCGGGCGCCCAGCGCGTGGACATTGTGCGCGGCGTTGGCGGCGCCGCCCAGCAGCACCTCGCGCTCGGTGAAGCGCAGGATCAGCACCGGGGCTTCGCGCGAGATGCGGGCAGGCTTGCCGAACAGGTACTCGTCGGCGATGAGGTCGCCCACCACCGCCACGGTGCGGCCGCGGAACCCCTCGACGATGTCGAGCAGGCGGCTCGCCTTTGAAGTCACCACCGAAGTGTAAGCCTCATGCTAGCGATTTCTCAAGGGAAAACCGGCACGCGAGGCGGGCAGGCGTCGATAGATCGCCTCGAACCCCGCGACCTGGCGCTCGTAGGTGAAGGGCTCGGCGGCGGCCCGGGCGGCCGCGATGAGTCGCGCCGGATCGGACTCCCGCAGCCGCGCCAGCGCCGCGGCCACCGCCGGCGCGTCGCGCGGCGCGACGACGGCGCCCGCGCCGGCCGCGACGGCTTCCGCCCCGCCCGCGCGCGTGGTCGTGACCACCGGGAGCCCGGAGGCGAGCGCCTCCAGGTGCACGTTGCCGAACGGCTCGTAGCGGGTGGGCAGCGCCAGCGCGTCGGCGGCGGCGTACCAGCGCTCGATGTCCGGCCGCGGCCCCAGCCAGGCGACGCGCTCGGCGACGCCCAGCCCCTCGGCCAGCCGCGCGTAAGGGCGGGTGTCGCCCTTGCCGACCACGAGCAGGCGCGCGGCGCGATCGGAGAGCGCGCCCAGCGCCTCCAGCGCGGTGCTCAGTCCCTTGCGCTCGAAGCCGCTGCCCGCGAAGAGCACCACCCACGCCCCCGCGGGCACGCCGGCCTCGGCCCGCGCGGCCGCGCGATGGCGCGCCCGGTTGTCGGGATGGAAGCGGCCCAGGTCCACGCCGTTGTAGACGACGCTCAGGCGGGCCGGCGGCACGCCGTAGAGCGCGGCGATCTCCTCGGCGCCGAGCCGCGAGATCGCGACGATCTCCGGGGTGCGCGCGAACACCCGCCGTTCGAGCGCGAGCAGGAGCCGATGGTAGGCGGCCCGCCGGTGGAAGCGCGGCCCCATCGCGGCGAGATACGCGCGATGCGAACCCTCCCCCGCCCGGTAGACGTCCTGACTGAGGGTGCGCTCGTGGCTCTGCACCGCGTCCCAGGCGCGCCGCCGCACGGCCAGCCGCACCGCCAGCGGCAGCACGAGGACGCGGGCCGGCGCCGGCACCGGCGGCAGCGTCAGGCGGTGCAGCGTGACGCCGGGCAGCGGCTGCTGCCCCGGCGGGCTCAGCAGGTGCACCTCGTGGCCGTGCGCGACGAGCGCGGCGAGGAACCCGGCGGTGGCGCTCTCGACGCCGCCGTGGAAGACGAACGGCCGCGAGACGATCAGGAGCCTCACCGGCGGCCCCGCGCCAGCGTGCGCTCGACGAGGGGGAACAGCGTGGCCCGGGCGGCGGTGAAGCTGTACTGCGCCCGGCAGCGCTCGCGCGCGCGCCGCCCGAGCTCGGCGGCGGTGGCCGGATCGTCGAGCAGCCGCTTGAGCGACGCCGCCAGCGCGATCACGTCGCCGGGCGGCACCAGCACGCCGCAGCCGTCGAGGATCTCGGGGATCATCGACACCGCGGTGGAGACGATCGGCCGGGCCAGCGCCATGGCGTCGAAGATCTTGGCGGGCACCTGGCCGAGCGTGTCGGAGGTCGCGCGCTGCGGAATCGCCACGGCGTCGGCGGCCACGAGATAGCGCGGCACGTCGTCGAAGGGGATCTCGCCCACCACGCGCACCCACGGCTGCGCCGCCCAGCCCCGGGCGGCCGGCGAGGCCGGATCGGCGCCGACCAGCACGAGGCGGACGTCGCCGGCGATGGCGCCCACCGCCTCGACGAGGTCGTCCACGCCCTTGTGGCCGCGCGGCGTGCCGAGAAACATCACGACGCGCTCGGCGCCCAGCCCCAGCGCCCGGCGCGCGGCGGCGCGATCGAAGCGGGCCGGGTCCCAGGCCTCGGTGTCGCGCACGTGGGGGAGCAGCGTGCCACCGAAGCGCCGCTCGAGGAAGCGCGAGGCCACCGTGATCGCGTCGGCGCGGCGCACGAGCCGCTCCATCAGCCAGGTCCACGGCAGGCCGTTGGGGTTGGCCAGGTTCAGCGCGCGCCCGAGCGTGCCCCACGCGCCGCCGCGGCGGAAGAAGCCCACCTCCCAGTCGTCGATGTCCAGGAGCAGCGGTCGCGGCCGCCGCCGGCGGGCGGCGAGCGCGACGCCGTAGCTGGTCGGCCGCGGCTTGGAGGCGTAGAGCGCGTCGCCGTCGGCGAGCGCGGCCAGCTCGTCCCATCGGGCGGCGAACCCCGGATACCGCCGTGTCCCTATCGGCAGCGCGCGATGGGCGACCGCGCCGCCCGCCACCGGGCTCCAGACTCCTTCCCCGAAGCGCGGTCCGACGACCTCGACCTCCCATCGAGGGGCCAGCAGCCGGGCGAGGAGATCGGCGCGGCCCGTCGCGTTGTCGGACAGGTCGAAGCTCAGGATCGAGATCTTCACGCGGCGGCCAGCCGCGCGTAGTGCGTCTCGAGGGCGGCGGCCAGGCGCGCCCCCGAGTAGCGCTCGACGACGAGCCGGCGGCCGGCCTCGCCCAGCCGCGCGCGGCCGGCCGGATCCTCGAGGAGCCGGCCGAGCGTCGCGGCGAGCGCCGCGGCGTCGCCCGCCGGCACCAGCGCCGCGTGCTCGCCGTCGGTGAGGACCTCGGCGACGACGCCGACGCGGGCGGCGATCAGCGGCCGGCCGGCCGCCAGGTACTCGAACACGACACGCGACATGCCGTCGGATTCCATCGGGACGTAGAGGCCGAGGTCGATCGCCGCCATGACCGCCGGCAGGTCGCGGACGAAGCCGGCGATCGTCACCTGGTCGTCGAGCCCGGCCTGCGTGATCGCCCGGCGCAGCGTCGCCTCCAGCGCGCCGCGGCCCACGAAGACGATACGCGGGCGCACGCCAGCCGCCGCCAGCCGCGCCGCCGCCTCGATGGCGACGCGATGCCCTTTCATGACGCGCAGCCCCGACACCAGCCCGACGAGCGGGCGGCCGACCTCGCCGCCCAGCGCGTGACGCACGGCTGGATCGGCGGGCAGCGGCCGGTAGAGCTCGGCGTCGGCGCCCCCGGCCAGCGTCACGATCCGGTCGGCGGGGACGAGCCCGGCGGCCACGCACTGGCCGCGGATCGCCTCGGTGACGGCGACGACGAGCGCGGTGGCCCGGCCGTAGAGCCACCGGTTGCCGGCGTGCGCGCGCACGGCGTGGGCGATGTGACGGGTGCGCACGATGGGCCGTCCCCCCGCCAGCCGCGCGGCGACGGCGGCGAGCCAGTGCTCCTTGCCGCGGTGAACGTGCACGACGTCGGCGCCCCGCATGGCCGCGCGCAGGCGGCGGACGTCGCCGAGATCGGCCCCCGGCCGGGCGCCGCCGGCAAACTCGAAGGTGACGATATCGGCCACGCCTTCCTCGCGCGCCCGCTCGATCACGCGCGCGGTGGAGCGTCGCAGCCCGAGCGTCACCCGGTGGCCGCGCCGCTCCAGCTCGCGCGTCACGCGCGCGGCCCAGTAGGCGTCCGACGACCAGCCGCGGCAGGAGACGAGGTGCAGGATCCTCACGCCGGCACGAGGCCCCGGTAGACCTCCTCGACGAGCGTCACCAGCCGCTCGAGGCTGAACTCGCCCTCCGCGCGGCGGCGGCCGGCCTCGCCCATCGCCCGGGCGCGCCCGGGGTCGCCGAGGATCTCCGCCAGCGCCGCCGCCACGCTCTCGGGGCGATCGTCGTCGACGAGCCGTCCGGTGATGCCGTCCACCACCGTCTCCGGCAGGGCGCCAACCCGCCGGGCGACGACGGGTCGGGCGGCGGCCATCGCCTCCAGCGCGGCGCGGCACGACTCGTCGGAGCCCGCGGCCATCAGCGCGAAGCAGTCGGCGGCGGCAAGGACCTGAGGCAGATCACGGTCGCGGTACCCGGTGAAGATCACGCGCTGCTCCAGCCCGAGCTCGGCGACGAGTCGCTCGAGCCGGTCACGCCGCTCGCCCTTGCCGACGAGCAGCAGCCGGGCCTGCGGCACCTTCTCGAGCACGCGGCCGAAGCCGGCCAGCAGCAGGTCGTGACGCCGGTTGGCAGCGAACCGCGCGACGGAGACGACGACCGGCGCCTGGCCGAGGCCGAGCTCGTCGCGGATCGCCCGGCCGTCGCCGGCCTCGCGGAAGCGCGGGTCGGCGGCGCCGGGGATCCACCACACGCGGTCGGCCGGCAGCCCCGCCTCCCGGCAGCGCGCCTCGATCTGGCGCGAGACGGCGAAGGCGGCGGCCGTGCTCCGGTAGAGCAGCCGCGCGGCCGGCGAGCGGCGGACCGAGCGGAGGTTGTGGAAGGTGCGCGCGACGACGGCCCGACGGCCGTCGGCCCGGCGCGGGCGCACCAGCAGCGACAGCCAGTGATCGTGGGAGTGGTGGGCGTGCACGATGTCGATCGCCTCGGCCACCACCACCGCGCGCAGGCGGGCCACGTCGCGCGCGAGATCCACCGGCGCCACCCTCGGCCGCAGGCGCACGCCGTCCACCAGCGGCACGCCCGCCTCGCGGGCCTTGGCCTCGAACCGGTCCCCCGGCGTCACCGCGAGGAGCACGTGGTGGCCGCGCGCCCGCAGGCCGCCGACCAGGCGAATGATCGGATCCGCGCTGCCGGTCCACCAGCGATTGGCGGCCAGGTGCAGGACGCGGAGCGCACGGGCGCTCACGCCGCGCGCTCCAGCAGCGACGCGGCCGCCTCGTACACCGCCTCCGGCGTCACGCCGCGCAGGCACGGATGGTCGATCGGGCAGGCGCGGTAGAAGCACGGCGCGCACGGCACGTCATGGGTGACGACGGCGACGCGTCCGCGCGGGGCCGACAGCCGCGGGTCCGTCGGCCCGAACAGCGTCACCACGGCCGTCCCCAGGGCGGCCGCCAGGTGGGCGACCCCGGTGTCGCCGCTCACGAGCGCGTCGAGCTCGGCGAGCAGCCCGGGCAGCAGCGCCGGCCGGTCGCGCCCGACCAGGCTCGCGACGGCGACCGCGCCGGTGATCCGCGCCGCCGCGGCGGCGTCCTCGGGCGCGCCCAGCAGCACCACCGCGGCGCCCCGCGCGGCGCCCAGCCGGCAGAACTCGATCACGCGCTCGGCCGGCCATAGCTTGGCCGGGCCGTAGGCGGCGCCGAGCTGGACGCCGATGCGCGCGCGCGCGCCCCGCGGCGGCACGCCCACCTCCTCGAGGAGGCGGCGCGCCTCTCCGCGCTCCGGCGCGTCCTCCGCCGGCGGCACCAGCCGCGGCTCGCGCGTGGTGGCGGACGCGCCCGCGCGCGCGGCGAGCACGAGGTACTCGTCCGCCTGGTGCGGGCGCGGGTCGGCCACCGGCACCGCGTCGGTGAGGAGCTCGGAGCGCCCGCCGCCGGCGAAGCCGACGCGACGGCGCGCGCCCCAGTACCAGGCGGCCAGCGCGGACTCGAAGGAGTTGGGCAGCACCAGCGCAAGCTCGGGGGTGAAGCGGGAGACCGTGTCGGCCGCGCGCAGGCGGCCGCCCCACGCGCGCGGGTAGGCGACCAGCGTCTCGGCGAGCCCCTGGCCGGCCAGCAGCGGCGCCCACGGTCCGGCGGCGAGCACGCGCGCCTCGGGCCAGGCCGCGCGCACCGCGGCCAGCGCCGGCACCGCCATCACGGTGTCGCCGAGCCAGTTGGGCAGCCGGACGGCGATGTTCATCAGCCCCTCGGCACGAGACGCTCGAACGCCGCGCGCCACGGCGCCTCGCCCGAGGTCAGGCGCAAGCGAACGCTCAGCACGTAGAGCGGCCGTCTCAGCGGCGGCAGCCCGCGCAGCCGCACCCAGTCCTTCTCGGTCGTCACCAGCCCCGCCGCCCCGAGGTCGGCCGCCCGCTGCTCCAGCCGCGCCAGGTCTTCGCGGGTGTACCAGTGGTGGTCGGCGTACTGCTCGAAGCCCAGCACCTCCACCGCCGTCTCCTCCAGCGTGCGCGCGAAGCCGTCCGGCGAGCCGATGCCGGCGAAGGCGAGCAGGCGGGCCCGGCCGAGCGCGCTGAGCGGGACGAAGCGCATCGCGCTCGACTCGAAGCACTCGGTGGGAACGTGCACGGCCGTGAGCACGGGCACGCCGGGCGCCACCCGCTCGACGGTGGCCCGCACCTCGCCGGCGTCGGCCTCGCGTCGCGCGCCCGTCGCCACCACCAGGTGCGCGCGCGCCAGCCCCGCGAGGGGCTCCCGCAGCGGGCCGCCGGGCAGCAGCCGGCCGTTGCCCCACGGCTGGCTCGCGCGCGCCATCACGATCTCGAGGTCCTTGTGCAGCGTGCGGTGCTGAAACCCGTCGTCGAGGACGAGCGCGGTGATCCCGAACCGGTCGCGGGCCAGCGCGCCGGCCTCGTAGCGGTTGGGCCCGACCACGACCGGCACGCCGGGCAGCCGGCGGGCTAACAGGAAAGGCTCGTCGCCGGCCTCCTCGGCGTCGAGGCGGATCGACGCGGCGTCGGCCACCACCTGCACGCCCCCGCCGCGTCGGCCGTAGCCGCGGCTCAGCACGCCCGGCCGATGGCCGAGCTCGAGCAGCGTCCGCACCGCCAGCTCGACCGCCGGCGTCTTCCCCGTCCCGCCGACGGTGAGGTTGCCGACGGACACCACCGGGCAGTCGAGCGCCCGCGAGGCGAGCACGCCGCGCGCGTACAGCCACTCGCGGGCGCCGAGCAGCCCGCGGTAGCTTCCGGCCACCGCCGACAGCAGGCCGCCGGCGCCGGCGTTGAAGCCGCGCTCCCAGCCCCGCAGCACCTTGTCGCGCGCGCTCACTGGCCCCCCGCGGGGTGCAGGTACCGGGCGATGAGGTCGAGCGTGGCGCGCACGGCGCCGTGGCGCGAGAGCACCGCGTCGCGGCCGGCCAGCCCCTGTCGCTCGCGCAGGGCCGGATCGGCGAGGAGGCGGCACAGCTCCGCGCCCAGCTCGGCGGCGTCATGCACCACCTGCCCGCCCCCGCTCGCCACGAGCACGCCGGCCGCCTCGCGGAAGTTCGTGGTATGGGGGCCGAACAGCACGGGCTTGCCGCGCATCGCCGGCTCGAGCATGTTGTGGCCGCCGAGGGCCGCCAGGCTGCCGCCGACGAACACGACGTCGGCGATCGCGTAGAGCTGGGCGAGCTCGCCCACGGTGTCGAGCACGATGACGGCGCCGGGGGTTCGCCGGGCCGGCAGGTCGCTGCGGCGCACGGCGGCGAGCCCGTGGGACTTCAGCACGCCCAGCACCTCGCCGACCCGCTCCGGATGACGGGGCGCCAGCACGAGCGCCAGCTCGGGCCGCTGCAGGCGCGCGCGGCTGTGGGCCTCGAGGACCGCCTCCTCCTCGCCGCGGTGGGTGCTGCCCGCGATCCACACCGGCTGGCCGGGGGCCAGCCCCAGCAGCCGGTGCCAGAGATCCACGGCGCCGGCCGGATCGGGCAGCGGCTCGTGCTTGAGGTTGCCCGTGACGACCACGCGCTCAGCCGGCGCGCCGAGCGCGATCACCCGGCGCGCGTCCTCGTCGGACTGCATGCCGAACACCGTGACGTCGGCCAGCACCCGTCGCATGCCGGACCGCACGAGCCGGTAGCGCCGGTACGAGCGATCGGAGAGGCGCCCGTTGGCGATCATCGCCGGCACGCCGCGCGCCGCCAGAATTCGCAGCGTGTTCGGCCAGAGCTCGGTCTCCATGCAGACGAAGAACGCCGGCTGGATGGACGCGATCACGCGCCGGGCGGCGCCGGGGAAGTCGAGGGGGAAATACCGGTGGCGCGCCATCCCGGCGAACCGCTCGCGCACGACCCGGGCGCCGGTCTCGGTCACGGTGGAGACGACCAGGGGCAGCGACGGCCACGCGCGCCGCATCTCGTGCAGCAGCGGCGCCGCCGCGATCGCCTCCCCCACGGAGACCGCGTGGACCCAGCCGGCCGGCTGCGCCGGCGCCTCGTGGGCCACCAGGCCGAGGCGCTCGCGCACGTTCATCGGCACGCCTTGGGTCACACGGCGCGCGAGGGCGACCGGCGCGTAACCCATCACCACCGCCGCGAACGCGGCCGTGTACACGCCGTACATCACGCGCCCACCAGCCGGTCGGCCGACTCGGTGACCTCGTGCAGGACCCGCTCGAGGTCGGCGCGGACGCTCTCGCGGTCGGCCTCGCGCGCCACCACCGCGGGCTTGCCGAACACGGCGGCCGCGCGCGCGAACGGCAGCGGCACCAGGAAGCGGTCCCACGAGGCGAGCCGGCGCGCCGGGCGGGCGGCGAACCCCAGCGGCACGACCGGCGCGCCGGTGAGCGCGGCCAGCGCGACCACGCCTCCCTGCAGCCGCTCGCGCGGCCCCCGCGGGCCGTCGGGGACGACCGCCACGTCCTCGCCCCCGCGCACCGCCGCCAGCAGCGCGCGCAGCGCGTCGCTGCCGCCCCGCGACGAGGAGCCGCGCACGACCGGCAGGCCGAAGCGCGCCACCCACCGGGCGACCAGCTCGCCGTCGCGCGAGCGGCTGGCCAGCACGCGCGCCGGGCGGGCGCCGTGCGTGCGGCACAGGTGCCGGTTCAGCCACGGCACCATCAAGATGCGCCCGTGCCAGACCATGTAGATCAGCGGACGCCGCGCCGCCCACAGCGGCTCCAGCGCCTCCACGCCCTCGGCGGTGAGCGACAGCGTGGCGCCGAGCGCCCGCACGGCGACGGCCGCCAGCCCGGGGAGGACGAGCAGCCGCGGGCTCACGCCGCACCGGCGGGATCGCGCCGCGTAACCTCACGCGCGAGCCGGGAAGGACCGGGGGGGATGAGACCGAGCACGTGCCGTGCGGCGCGCACGCCGACGCCCGGCTCACCGATGATCTCGCCGAGCTCGCGGAACGCCTGCCGTTGCGCGTCGAGCGCGGCCGGCGAGCCGAGCAGCCCCAGCGCGGTGTCGGCCACCCGCTCGGCCGTGAACGCGCGCTGGTAGAGCTCGGGAACGACGGCGCGCCCGAGCGCGATGCTGGGCAGGCTGATCCAGGGAACGCGCACCAGCAGTCGCACCCACGCCTCGGTCAGCCGCGAAAATCGATAGCACACCACCATGGGCGTGCCGAGCAGCGCCGCCTCCAGCGTCGCCGTCCCCGAGGTAACCAGCAACAGATCGGCCGCCCGCATGACCCCATAAGTGTCACCGTAAACGATCCGAATCGGAGGAACGGAGCCAAGCACCTTCTCGATCAGGCCACCCACGTCCCGAGCCGGCCTCGCGCCACCCGCTCCAACAGTCCCGGTGTCCGCTGCTCCGCCCACCGCCGCCAGCACGAAGCGCGCGCGCGGCCGCGCCGCCGCGATCCGCGCCGCCGCCGCGCGCAGCACCGGCAGCGTCTGGGCGATCTCCTGCGCGCGACTGCCCGGGAGCACACCGATCACGAGATCGTCGGCCGCGAGTCCGAGTCGCCGCCGCGCCGTGTCACGGCCGGGGGCGCCCGCCACGGCGTCGAGGATCGGATGGCCGACGAACTCCACCCGCGCTCCGGCCCGGCGGTAGAGGTCCACCTCGAAGGGAAAGACGGCGAGGACGAGCGAGACGCGCCGGCGAATCGCGCGCACCCGCCACGGCCGCCACGCCCACACCTGGGGCGGGATGAAGTACACCACCGGCACGCCGGCCCGGCGCGCGACCGCGGCCAGACGCAGGTTGAACTCCGGAAAATCGATCAGGACCAGCACGGCCGGCCGCGCCGGTCCCGTCAGCGCCGCCCGCAGGCGCCGCCATGCCGCCCACAGCGTGGGAATGGGGCCGAGCGCCTCGGTGCCGCCGATCGCCGACACCGCCGTGACGTCGGCCAGCCGCCTGAGGCCGGCGGCGGCCATGCGCTCGCCCCCCATGCCGACGAGCGGGCGGCCGGGCGCCAGCGCGGCGAGCGCCCGGCAGAGCGTGGCGCCGTGCAGATCGCCGGAGGTCTCGCCGGCGACCACCATGATGGGGGCGTCAGGCGGAAGCATCCACGCTCACCAGCGCCATCCCGGCCGCGTCGGCGCGGCGGGCGGTCGCCTCGTGATCGAGGATCAAGACACGGCCCGCCTCGATCGCCACCACCGTGGCGCCGCCGGCGGCCGCCGCCTCCACCGTCTCCAGCCCCACCGCGGGAACGTCGAAGCGGAAGTCGTGGGCGCGGGCGACGGCCTTCACGACCACGGCGCCGGGACCGGCGAGCGCAGTACCGCGCCGGACCGCCTCGGTCGTCCCCTCGATCGCCTCCACCGCGCTCACCGCGCCGCGGCGCACGATCACCGTCTGGCCGACGCCGGCGTCCGCCACCGCCCGGGCGACGGCGAAGCCGCGGCGGATGTCGCCCCACTCCGCCTCGGTCGGCGGGCGCGCCGACCACGTGCGCGGGGCGCCGAGCCAGTCCCCGAGGAACGGCCGCTGGTCGAGCAGCTCGATGCCGAGGCCGCCCAGCGTGGTCACGATCGTGTCGGTGATGTTGGTGTCGAGCAGCGCGCCGGCGTGGGCCGCCATGCGGGCGTGGGCCTGGTCGGGCGGCCCCGCCGCCAGGAGATCGCCCATCCAGAACTTTCCGGAGAACGCGACGGCCGAGACGTTCTCACGTGCCAGCGCCTCCAGGACGGGCCCCATCGCCTCCAGGCGCGTGGGGATCACGGTGTCGGCGACGGACGCCAGGTCGGACGCTCCGGGAAACGCGAAGGCCACCACCCGCCAGCCCTGCCGCCGCGCCTGCGTCGCCATGCGCGCCGGCAGCGCGCCGGCGCCGCACATCAGCCCGAGGCACCGGGCGCCGGAGCTAATAGTCCGGCTCGCGCCAGGCCACCTCGGGGATGCCGTCCCGGATCATGCGCTCGATCTCGAGCGCCATGGCCAGTGAGCGCAGGTCGTCGTGCTGGGCCAGCGCCACCCGCTCGCCCGCCCGCCGGCGCCGCAGGGCGCCGATCAGGTGCTGGATCTCGAGCTTGAGCGGGTTGTCCCGGTGCACCTTGAGGTGCTCGACGAACGAGGCCCGGCGGTAGCGGATGCTGCCCCGGCTCATCGTGTACTCCTGGGCGGCGCGGCGGTAGATGTGGATGTCCTGCTCGGTGTAGTCGAGCACGATGTACGCGTCGGGCTGGGTGATGGACAGCGTGCGGATCTTCTCCTCGGTCGCGCGGCTGGCCGTGATGGTCGCCACCGCGCCGGAGGCGAAGCGGATCTGCACGGCCGCCACGTCGGCCACCTCGGTGTGGACGGAGCCGCCCTGCGCGGCCAGCCGTACCGGTGGCGAGTCCACCAGCCCCAGCACGATGTCGATGTCGTGGATCATGAGGTCCATGATCACCGTGTCCTTCTGCACCCGGGGCGTGAAGGGGCCGAGCCGGCGCGACTCGATCAGGATCGGCGCGTTGACGAGCTGCTTGAGCTCGTCCACCGCCCCGTTGAAGCGCTCGACGTGGCCGACGTGCAGGATCGCGCCGGTCCGGTTGGCGACCGCGAAGAGCTCGCGCGCCTCCTCCAGCGTGGGCGTCATCGGCTTCTCGACCAGCACGCTGATGCCCGCCTCCAGCAGGTCGCGGGCGACGTGGAAGTGCTGCTCGGTCGGCACCGCGACGCTGGCCACGTCGACCCGGCCGATCAGGTCACGGTGGTCGTTGAAGGCCCCGGTCTCGTACCGGGCGGCCACCGCGCGCACCCGGTCGCCGTCGATGTCGGCCACGCCCGCGAGGTCCACGTCGGGCAGCTCGGCGTAGACCAGCACGTGGTACTGGCCCATGTGACCGGCGCCGACGACGCCGGCCCGAACGCGCGCGTTCACGGCCATCAGAGCGTTATCCCTTCCGCGTCCGCCGCCGGCTCGTCCGAGCCGCGCCGCGGCGGGCCGCAAATCCCGTGGCGCGTGGCGCCCGCGATGAACTCGATCAGCTCGAGCACCGGCGCGCACGCCGGCACGCTCTCCCGGATCCGCTCCACCGCCCGTGCGGGCCCGAGCCCGCTGCGGTAGAGCAGGCGGTACGCCTCGCGCAGCGCGCTCCGCTCGGCCGCCGGCATGCCGGAGCGCCGGAGCCCGATCACGTTCACCCCTCGGACGGTGGCCGGCTGCCCCTCCACGAGCATGTAGGGTGGCACGTCGGCGGTGATCTTGGCCATGCCGCCGACGTAGGCCCCGGTGCCGATGCGCGTGAACGGCACCATGCCGGTGAGACCGCCGACGGTCGCCCGGTCGCCGATCACACAGTGACCGGTGATCCCCGCATAGTTGATCACGATCACCCCGTGACCGAGCCGGCAGTCGTGGGCGACGTGGGCCAGCCCCATCACGAGGCAGTCGTCGCCGATCTCGGTCCACCCCTCCGGCGTCGTCGCGCGGTGCACCGTGACGTGCTCGCGCACCACGGTGCCGGCGCCGATCCGCACCCCCGACGGCGTGCCGTCCTTGAACTTCAGATCTTGAGGGACGCCGCCGATCACCGAGCCGTGGCCGATCCGGGCGCGAGGGCCGAGCACGACCCGCCCCTCGAGGACCACGTGATGGCCGAGCTCGGCGTCGTCCCCCAGCACGGCCCCGTCGCCGACCACCGTGTAGGCGCCGATGCGCACCCGCGCGCCCAGCCGCGCGCCCGGCTCCACCACCGCCGTCGGGTGCACCGGGTCACCCACGCGCGTCGTCTCCCCCGGTGAGCCGCGCCGCCAGCTGCGCCAGCCGCTGCTCGAGCGCGCGGACCCGCTGCAGCAGCTCGGGCAGGCGGGCCGCGCTCACCCAGATGCGCTTGGCCTGCATGATGGGACGCGCCGGCGTGCCGAACACCTTCTCGCCCGACGCGAGGCTGACCGCGAGGCCGGTCTGGGCGCCGGCGATGGCGCCGTCGCCCACCGTGATGTGATCGGCGACGCCGACCTGGCCGCCCAGCACCACGCCCCGCCCCAGCTGCGACGAGCCGCCGACCCCCACCTGGGCGGCGAGCAGCGAATGCTCGCCGATCACGACGTTGTGGCCGACCTGCACGAGGTTGTCGATCTTGGTGCCGCGCCCGACGACGGTGTCGCCGAAGGTGGCGCGGTCGATCGTCGTGTTGGCGCCGATCTCCACGTCGTCCTCGATCAGCACGCCGCCGACCTGGGGGATCTTGCGGTGGGCGCCGCCGTCGAACACGAAGCCGAAGCCGTCGGCGCCGAGGACGGCGCCCGGGTGGATCACCACCCGCCGGCCGATCCGGACGCCCGGACGCAGGCTCACGTGGGAGTAGACGACGGTGCCCTCACCGATCTCCACGCCCGCGCCGACGTAGACGAGCGCGTGCAGCCGCACGCCCGGCCCGATCGCGGCGCCGCGCTCCACGACGCAGAGCGGGCCGATCGCGGCCGTCGGATCGACGCGGGCGTCGGGCGCCACCACGGCGGTGCGGTCCACCCCCGGCGGCGCCGGCGCCGCCGGATGGAACAGCCGGATCAGCTCGATGAGCGCCTGCCGGGGCTGGGGGCTGTGCAGGGTGGGCGCGGGCAGATCGGCGATGTCCGCGGGGGCGAGGAAGGCGCCCGCCCGTGAGGCCCGGGCGGCGTCGTGGTAGCGCGGGTCCGTGAGGAACGAGATCTGCTCCGGGCCCGCGCTGTCCAGCGGGGCCACACCGGTGACGACCCGCGCCGGGTCGCCATCGAGCCGCGCGTGCAGCGCCTCCGCGATCTCGCCGAGCGTGAACCCGGCTCTGGTCATCGCCCCTAGGGCTTCTTCGGGGGCGGCGCGGGCGCTCCCGCGGGCCCGGACTGCTTGTCGTACTCGCGGATGATCACGTCGGTGATGTCGGCGTCGGTGGAGGCGTAGATCACCCCCGAGCGGGTCTTCTCGAGGATGAGGTAGTACCCCTTGTCCTTGCCGAGCCGCTCGATGATGCCGGAGACCTCGTGGAGGACCTTCTGGAGCAGTAGGGCCTCCTTCTTCTCCAGCTCCTTCTGGAAGTCGTCGGCCAGCCGGGCGGCGTCACGGCGCTTGCGCTCGAAGAGATCCTGCCTGTCCCGGCGCGCGTCGGCGGTCAGCAGCGCGCCCTTCTTCTCGAACTCGTCGCGCAGCTTCTCGAGCTCGGCGCGCCGGCCGTCCATCTCCTTCTGCATCGCCGCCTTCTCGCGCTCGAGCTGCTCGCGGGCGGCCACGCCCGCCACCGAGCGAGCCAGCACGCGCTGCACGTCGATGAACGCGATACGCTGGACACCACCGGACGGCGCCCCCGCCGGGGCCTGAGCCAGGACGACCGCCGCGCCACCGAGCGCCCCCACGAGCAGGGCCATGCTGCCGAGCAAACCCTTCATCCACCGCCTCCTCAGAATGGCGACCCCACCGAGAACTGGATGGCGCCGAAGTCTTCTTTCTTTCCCCCGATCGTGCGGCGATCCGGGTTGATCCCGTAGTCTACGCGGATCGGCCCGAACGGCGACTGCCAGCGAACGCCGCCGCCGACCCCGTACCGCTGGTCCGTGAGGTCGAATGGGGTGCCGAAGCCGTACACGTTGCCCACGTCGAAGAAGCCCGCCAGCCGGAAATTGTAGGGCAGCGGCACGATGTACTCGACGTTCGCCAGGTCGTACCCGGCGCCGCCGATCCGCTGGCCGGCGGCATCCAGCGGGGAGATCCGGCGGGCCTTGAAGCTGCGCACCGAGTTGGGGCCGCCCAGGTAGTAGCGCTCGAAGACCGGAAGCGGCTCGTCGGACCAGCCGAAGCCGTACCCCCCCTCCAGCCGGCCCGACAGGACGTGGCCGAACCAGATGGGCTTGAAGTAGTTGGTGGAGGCAAACGTCTTGACGAACCTCGAATCGCCGCCGAGACCGGCGAAGTCGAGGCTGAAGGCGGTGAGCCCGCCCTTGGTCGGCGCCAGGATGTTGTCCCGACTGTCCCGAGTCAGTCCGAGCGTCACCGCCGAGGTGACGCGCTCCCCCGCCTCGGCCTGGAGGATCGGATCGGCCGTGACGACCTTGGTGATCCGGTCGTTGGTCAGCCGGTAGGTCGTGTTCCACCGCCAGTACTCCTCGAAGGGGTGGCTGAGGCGGACGTCGCCGCCCACCGTGTCATAGGTGTACTCCGTGTAGATCCGCTTCGTGCTGAACAGGTCGAAGCCGGCCGACAGCGGCTGGTCGAAGAGCCACGGCTCCGTGAAGCTGATCTGTCCCTGCTGGGTGTTGGCGCCGGCCCGGATACGCAGGCCGAGCTGCCAGCCGCGCCCCAGGAAGTTGTTCTGCGAGATGTCCAGCGTCCCGACGAAGCTGTCCACCGACGAGTAACCGCCGCCGATGGAGAAGATGCCGGTCGGCCGCTCGGCCACCTCGACGTTGACGATGATCCGCGTCTTGTCGGTGCCCGGCTGCGTGGTGACGTTGACGGTCTCGAAGTAACCGAGGTTGATGAGACGCTGGCGGGCCCGCTGCAGCTTCTGCAGGGTGAAGAGATCGCCCTCGACGAACGGCAGCTCGCGGCGCAGGATGCGGTCCTCGCTGCGAGTGTTGCCGGTGATGTTGATGCGCTCGACGTAGACCTCCGGCCCCTCGACGACCTCGATGGTGACGTCCACCGTCGTGTTGGCGTTCTGCTGATCGGTGCGCGGCAACACGTCGGCGGAGGCGCGGCCGATCGTGCTGTAGAGGTCGGTGATGTTTCGCACACCGTCCCGCAGCTGGGAGCGGGAGAACACGTCGCCGGACTTGAAGCCGAGCTGGCGCCGCAGCTCCGACTCGGGGAGCAGGGTCACGCCGGTCACCTTCAGGGCGCCCACGCGGTACTGCGCCCCCTCCACGATGTCGATGGTGATGGTGACCAGGGCCTTCGCGCGGTCCACCGAGACGTCCTGCCGCTCGACCCGCATCTGCACGTACCCGTTGTCCTGGTAGAGGGCCACGATGCGGTCGGTGTCCTCGTCCAGTCGCTGGCGCTGGACGGTGCCGCGCAGGACGAAGTACTGGCGCTCCCGGGTCGCCATGACGTCCTTGATCTGCGCGTCCTTCAGCCCCTTGTTACCGCGGAAGACGATCTTGTCGATCTTGATCTTGCGCCCTTCGTTGATGGTGAAGACGACCTTGACGTCGCCGTCGCCGAACTTCTCGACCTCGGGGCTGAGCTGGACCTCGAAGTACCCCTCGTCCTCGTAGGCGTCCTTCAACTTCTCACGGGCGCGCTGCACGTCGACCGGGTTGTAGACGCTCCCGAGCTTGATGTCGATCTTCTCCTGCAGGTCGCTCGTCGCGATGGCCGAGTTGCCCACGAACTCGACGTCACGGACGAAGGGGCGCTCGACCACCACGAACGTGATCTTGACGCCGCCCTCGAAGTCCTCGACCTTGAGCTGGACGTCGTCGAAGAACCCCAGGTTGAAGATGCTGCGGATGTCCTCGGAAGCCTGCGAGGGGTTGAAGGTCGCCCCCACCGCTGAGTGGACCCGGTTCAGGATGACCGCCTCCTGCACGCGCCGGTGCCCTTCGACCGTCATCTCCTTGATGAGCACGGGGGGGCCCTGCACGGGCGGGCCGGGCGGCGCGGTCTGGGCCTCGGCGAGCGAGAGAATCAGCAGGCTGGCGACCAGGGCAAGGACGACCGATCGACATACCGACCCCAGGGGGCTCACCGGACGTCAGGCTCGCGAGGCCCGCCGATTAGTGCTCAGCAAGCTCGAGCGGAGCGTCGGCTGCCTGGGGCTGCGCTTCATGGAATACGAAGCTGCCGCCCTCCACGTCGACCTCGACTCGCGCGCTGTCGACGAGCTGGCCGCGGACGATGGCTTCCGCCAGCGGGTCCTCGATATACTTCTGGATCGTCCGGCGAAGCTGCCGGGCGCCGTAGGTCGGATCGTACCCCTTCTCGACGAGGGTGGTCTCCGCCGCCGTTGTGAGGATGAGCTCGATACCCCGGTCGGTCAGCTGCTTGTTGATCCGCGTGATCATCAACCGGATGATGCTCTTGATGTGCTGCTCGGACAGCGCGTGGAAGACGATGATGTCGTCGATCCGGTTGAGGAACTCCGGCCGGAACGCCCGCTTCATCTCCTCCATCACGCGCTCTCTCATCTTGTCGTAGGACTGCTCGTCCGACTCCGTCAGGAAGCCGGGCGTCGTCCGCTTGCCGATCAGGCTGGTCCCCAGGTTGGACGTCATGATCAGGATGGTGTTCTTGAAGTCCACCACGTGGCCGAGCGAATCGCTGAGCCGGCCGTCGTCGAGCACCTGGAGCAGCATGTTGAAGACGTCCGGATGCGCCTTCTCGATCTCGTCGAAGAGCACGACCGAATAGGGACGGCGCCGCACCTTCTCGGTGAGGAAGCCGCCCTCTTCGTAGCCGACGTAGCCGGGGGGCGCGCCGAGCAGGCGCGACACCGAGAACTTCTCCATGTACTCCGACATGTCGACCCGGATCAGCGCGTTCTCGTCGCCGAAGAGGTACTCGGCGAGCGCCCGCGCCAGCTCGGTCTTGCCGACGCCGGTGGGGCCGAGGAACACGAACGAGCCCACCGGGCGCTTGGCGTCCTTGAGGCCGGCGCGCGAGCGCCGGATGGCGCGGGACACCGCCTTGACCGCGTCGTCCTGGCCGATGATGCGACCGTGGAGGACCTCCTCCATGCGGGCGAGCTTCTGCGATTCCTTCTCCTCGAGCTTGGCCAGCGGGATGCCCGTCCAGCGGGAGACGATGAACTCGATGTCCTCTTCGCCCACCGACTGCACGCCCTTGCCCTTGGTGCGCTCCCACTCCCGCTTCATCTCCTCCTCGCGGTGCTGGAGGATCTTCTCCTTCTCCCTGAGCGACGCGGCCTTCTCGAACTCCTGCGCCTCGAGGTACATGTCCTTCTCGCGCCGCACCCGCTCGAGCTCCTTCTCGATCTCCTTCAGCTCGGCGGGCGGCGTGAGGGCCATCAGGCGGGTGCGGGACGAGGCCTCGTCGATGACGTCGATCGCCTTGTCGGGCAGCTGACGATCGGTGATGTAGCGATCGGCGAGCATCACGGCGGCGTTGATCGCCTGCTCGGTGATCTTCACGCGATGATGCGCCTCGTACTTGTGGCGCAGCCCCTTGATGATCTCGATCGCCTCGGGGACGCTCGGCGCCTTGACGATGACCGGCTGGAACCGCCGCTCGAGCGCGCCGTCCTTCTCGATGTACTTGCGGTACTCGTCCAGGGTCGTCGCCCCGATGGTCTGGATCTCGCCCCGGGAGAGCGCGGGCTTGAGCATGTTGGAGGCGTCGATGGCGCCCTCGGCGGCGCCCGCGCCGATCAGCGTGTGGAGCTCGTCGAGGAAGAGGACGACGTTCTCCGACTGGCGGATCTCCTTCATCACGGCCTTCAGCCGCTCCTCGAACTGGCCGCGGTACTTGGTGCCGGCCACCAGGGCGCCGAGGTCGAGCTGCAGGAGACGCTTGTTCACGAGCACGTCGGGGACGTCGTGAGTGACGATTTTTTGGGCGAGGCCCTCGACGATCGCCGTCTTGCCCACGCCGGGCTCACCGATGAGCACGGGGTTGTTCTTGGTCCGCCGGGCGAGGATCTGAATGACGCGCTCGATCTCCTGCTCGCGCCCGATGACCGGATCGAGCTTCGACTCCCGCGCGAGTTGGGTGAGATCGCGGGCGAACTCGTCGAGGACGGGCGTCTGCGAGCGTTTCTTGGGCCGGGGGTAGTACTGGTCGCCGAGCAGCGCCAGCGTTTCCTGACGGACCTCGTCCAGCCGGGCGCCGAGCGACTCCAAGATTTTGGCGGCGATCGACTGGCCTTCCTTCATCAGGCCGAGGAGGAGATGCTCGGTGCCGATGTAGTTGTGGCCGAGCTGACGCGCCTCCTCGATCGACAGCTCGAGGACGCGCTTGGCCTGCGGAGTGAACGGAACCTCACCGAACGTCAGCGTCTTGGGGAACCCCGCGAGGGCCCGCTCGACCTCGGCCTTCACGGTCTCCAGACGCAGCCCGAGCCGCTGAAGGACAGCCGTCGCGATCCCTTCGCCATCGCGGATCAGGCCCAGCAGGACGTGCTCGGTTCCGACGAAGTCGTGGCGGAACCGTCCGGCCTCTTCACGTGCGAGGATGATGACCCGTCGCGCCCGTTCGGTGAATCGTTCAAACACGAGT
>JBGQFW010000073.1:0-21704 GCA_041497115.1 Methylomirabilia bacterium | reverse complement strand
CGTACTTCTACTCGACTTACGAGGAGACGGGGGATCTGACCCCGAGCAAATCCAAGAAAAAGGTCGTGATCCTCGGGGCGGGCCCGAACCGGATCGGACAGGGCATCGAGTTCGACTACTGCTGCGTCCACGCCGCCTACGCGTTGAAAGAGCTCGACGTCGAAGCGATCATGGTCAACTGCAACCCCGAAACGGTCTCGACCGACTACGACACGTCGGACCGGCTCTACTTCGAGCCCCTCACCCTCGAAGACGTGCTGAACATCGTCGAGAAGGAGCGGCCGCTCGGCGTCATCGTCCAGTTCGGGGGCCAGACGCCGCTGAAGCTGGCGGTGCCGCTGCGCGAGGCGGGGGTGCCGATCCTCGGCACCTCGCCCGACGCCATCGACCGCGCCGAGGACCGCCAGCGCTTCAACGAGCTCATCACCGAGCTGGGGCTGCAGCAGGCCGCCGGCGCCACCGCGCGCTCGTTCGAGGAGGCGCGGGTCATCGCCGGCGCCATCGGCTACCCGGTGCTCGTGCGCCCGTCCTACGTGCTGGGCGGCCGCGCCATGCAGATCGTCTACGACGAGCAGGACCTGGTGCAGTTCGTGCGGGAGGCGGTCCGCGTCGCGCCCGAGCACCCCATCCTGATCGACAAGTTCCTCGAGGACGCGCTCGAGATCGACGTGGACGCGGTGAGCGACGGCGAGCGCGTCGTGGTGGGCGGCGTCATGGAGCACATCGAGAAGGCCGGCGTGCACTCCGGCGACGCCGCCTGCGCGCTGCCCCCCTACTCGCTGGACGACAACCAGGTCCGCACGCTGCGCGCCCAGACGAAGGCGCTGGCGACGGCGCTCGGCGTGGTCGGCCTCATCAACGTGCAGTTCGCCATCCGTAACGACGTCGTCTACGTGCTGGAGGTTAACCCGCGCGCCTCCCGCACGGTGCCGTTCGTCTCCAAGGCGATCGGGCTGCCGCTGGCCAAGGTGGCCACCCGCGTGATGCTCGGCGGCAGCGTGGCGTCCCTCGTCGCCGGCGAGGAGCGCGAGCGGCGTCACATCGCGGTGAAGGAGTCGGTCTTCCCGTTCATCAAGTTCCCCGGCGTGGACGTGGTGCTGGGGCCCGAGATGAAGTCCACCGGCGAGGTCATGGGGCTCGACCGCGACTTCCGCAAGGCCTATCTGAAATCGCAGATCGCCGCCGGCTCGACGCTGCCGACCTCCGGGAAGATCTTCGTGTCCGTCAAGAGCCGTGACAAGCGCGCGGCCGCCTCGCTGGCCCGTCGCCTGGCCGAGATGGGCTTCTCGCTGGTCGCCACCGCCGGCACCGCGCGCGTGCTCGAGCGGCAGGGCATGACGGTGGAGCTGATCCACAAGGTGGCCGAGGGCTACCGCCCCAACGTCGTGGACCTCATGAAGCGCGGCGACATCGCGCTCGTCTTCAACACCCCCGAGGACGGCCGCGCGCGCAAGGACTCCTACCTGATCCGCCGCACCGCGGTGAACCACAACATCCCCTACTACCTCACGGTGGACGGCGCCCAGGCGGCGATCGGCGCCATCGAGGCGCTGCTCAAGGGCGAGCACCAGGTGCGCAGCCTGCAGGAATACCACGCCGATGACTGAGGTCGCCGCGCGCGACCGGCTGCTCGTCGCGCTCGACGTCGAGCGCCTCGACGAGGCCGACGCGCTGCTGGAGCGTCTGGGCGGCGAGGTGACCGGTTGCAAGATCGGCTCCCAGCTCTTCACCGCCGCCGGCCCCGCCGCTATCGAGCGCGCCCTCGCGCGCGGCGTGCGCGTCTTCCTGGATCTGAAATATCACGACATCCCCAACACGGTCGCCGGCGCCGTGCGCGAGGCGGTGCGGCTGGGCGTCTTCATGCTCAACGTGCACGCCTCCGGCGGCGCCGCCATGCTGAAAGCGGCGGCCGAGGCGGCGGCGAAGGCGGCGAAGGACTTCGCGGTGGCGCGCCCGCTCGTGCTCGGCGTCACCGTGCTGACGAGCCTCGACCGCCGCGCGCTCGAGACGGAGGTGGGCGTGCCCTCCAGCGTGGAGGCGCACGTGCTGCGGCTGGCCGAGCAGGCGCGCGCCGCCGGCCTCGACGGCTGCGTCGCCTCGCCCCGCGAGATCACGCTGCTGCGCAACGCGCTGCGCCGTCCGTGGGTCATCGTCACGCCGGGGATTCGCCCCGCTGACGAGTCGCGCCAGGGGGGTTCGGGGGGCCATGTCGGGGCCCCCCGATCCAACGACGACCAAATACGCACGGCAACGCCGCGGGCCGCGATCGCCGCCGGCGCCGACTACATCGTCGTCGGCCGCCCGATCACGGCCGCGGCCGATCCCGCCGCCGCCGCCCGGGCGATCCTGGCCGAGATGGGAGGCGCACCGTGACCGATGCGCGACTGATGGACCAGATGTTCCACCGCATCATGCTGGCGCTCGTCGAGAGCGGGCGCGCGCCCCACTACGCCGAGCTGGCCCGGGCCATGGGGCTCACCGTCGAGGGCGGCCGCCGGCTCCTGCTCGACGTGATGCAGGCGTACCCGATCGGCTGGCTGCACCCCGAGACGGACTACATCGCCTCGTTCCCCCCGCTCAACAACCTGCCCACCCAGTACCGGATCAGCGTGCGCGGTGAGCAGCGGTGGTTCGCCCAGTGCGGCTTCGAGGCCACCTCCGCGACGTGGCTCTTCCCGGGCGCCACCGTGCGCATCGAGGCGCCCTGCCTGGACTGCGGTGAGCCGGTGCGGGTGGAGATGCGCGACGGCCGGGTGCTGACCGTCGACCCGCCCGGCGTCGTCGGCCACCTCAACTACGGCTTCGGTCCCTCGCGCGGGCGGCCGCCGTTCCTCTGAACGGGGATGAACCTCTTCCGGTCGGAAGAGCACGCGCGCCGCTGGACCCAGTTCAACCCCGCCGCCGAGGAGGGGTTCATCGGCCTGCCCGAGCTCGTCGCCTTCTTCGGCACCGAGACGCGGCAGCACATGCTGGACGCCGACTACCTCTCGACGTGGTATCCCCGGCGCGGCGCCGAGCGCAAGGCGGTGCTCGAGCGCATCGGCAAGACCACGCCGTTCTGGCTGGGCACGCCGGCGCCGGCGTGACCGGCTAGCCCAGCGCGCCCGCGACCTCGTTCGCCCAGCGACGCATGAAGGCGGGCGGGTCGGGCACGAAGCCGGTGATGACGAACTGCGACGCGCCGGCGGCCATCGCGCGGCGGAGCTGGGCGACGCACTCCGCCGGCGTGCCGGCGATCGCAAAGCGATCGGCGAGAAAGTCCGTCAGCCCCCAGCGGTCGGTCAGGGCGGCGTTGCCGGCGCCGGCGATCTCGTGCAGGTGCGCGTCGTAGTCGCGCTGCAGTCCAAGGATCGGCGCGTGCAGCGCGGCCGGCACGCCCTTGCCCTCGAGCGTGAAGCGGAACGCGTGATTGGCGCTCGCCGCCAGCGCCATCTTGATGTGGTCCACCGCCGCCTCGCGCGTGCCGGCCAGGTTGGTCTTGGCGAACCACCACACGTCGAGGTCGGCGAGCGTGCGACCGGCCGCGCGCGCCCCCCGCTCGATCGCCGCCAGCGAGAGGCGGATCACGTCGGGGGTGAGCCCCAGCCCCACGATCACGCCGTCCGCCACGCGGCCGGCCAGCTCGAGCGTGCGCGGCCCCTCGGCGGCGAGGTAGATCGGCACGCGCCGTGACGCGCGGTGGACCTGCCAGGTGCGCCCCTCGCGCTGGATCCGCTCGCCGCTCGTGAGCCGGCGCAGCGTGAGGACCGCGTCCTCGAGGCCGGCGACCGTGGCGGGCGGGGCACCGAGCGTGTAGATCGCGCTGTCGCCCGAGCCGAGGCCGAGGACCGCGCGCCCGCCCGAGAGCTCGTCCACGCTGGCGATGGCGCTGGCGGTGACCACGAGGTGGCGCGTCTGGGGGTTGGTGACGAGCGGCCCCAGCCGCACGCGTGAGGTGCTCTGCGCGGCCAGCGCGAGGGCGACGTACAGCTCGCGGAACACCGACTGCGAGTCGGCGACGCCGAGCCAGTCGAAGCCGGTCGCCTCGGCCTCGCGGCAGAGCGCGCCGAAGCCGGTGAGCGACTCCGGAAGGAAGACGATGCCGAATCGCGCGCGCGCCATGGCGGGCCACACCCTAGCACGGCGGGACCGTTGACAGCCTGCGTCGAGCCCCGCATCATGCGGCCGATCCCATGACCATCACCGTCTACGGCGCCGGCGCCATCGGCGGCATCACCGGCGCCCGCCTGGCCCAGGCCGGCCACGACGTCCTCCTCGTGGACCGGGCCGCCGACCACGTGGCCGCCATCAACGCGCGCGGCCTCACGATCGAGACGCGCGAGGGGTCGGTCACCATCCCCGTCCGCGCGATCACGCCCGACGCGCTCGGGCACGGCCTGCCGCTGGTGCTGCTCGCCGTCAAGTCGCAGGACACGCCGGGGGCGCTGCAGGTGCTCGCGCCACGCCTGGCCGCCGACGGCACGATCGTCTCGCTGCAGAACGGCCTCAACGAGGAGCTGATCGCCGCGGCCGTCGGCGAGCACCGGACCGTCGGCTGCCTGGTGAACTGGGCGGCCGACTGGCAGGCGCCCGGGCGCATCCTGCACGGCGGCGAGGGCGCGCTGGTGCTGGGCGAGCTGGACGGCCGGCCGAGCGAGCGGGTGCAGCGGCTGGCCAAGCTGCTCGACGTGGTGGCGCCGACGCGCGTGAGCGACAACATTCTGGGCTACACGTGGGGCAAGCACGTCTACGGCGCGCTGCTGGTGGCCACGGCGGTGGTGGACGCGCACGTCTACGAGGTCGTCGAGCGCTCGTCCGAGATCCAGACGATGCTGGTCGCGCTGGTGATCGAGAGCATGGACGTGGCCGAGCGCGCCGGTATCCGCCTGCTGGCGTTCGACGAGTACGACCCGGCCGACTACCGTGCGGCCGCGCGCGGCGACGCCGCCGCCCGGCAGCGCGCGATGGCCGGCATCGCCACCCACTACCGCGCGGCCACCAAGACCAAGACCGGCATCTGGCGCGACCTGGCCGTGCGCAAGCGGAAGACGGAAGTCGGCGCGCTGCTGGGAGCGACGGTGGCGAAGGCGAAGCACTACGGCCTCGCGATGCCGCTGACCGAGCGGCTGATCGCGATGATCGAGGATCTCGAGGCCGGCCGGCGCGCGATGGCCTGGGCCAACCTCGACGAGCTGGCGAGGGCGACCTAGGGGCTCAGCGGTGGTGGTGGAAGAGGTCGCACCAGCGGCGGTTGTCCTCGCCGCCCGCCTCGCCGCTGCCCGAGATCCACGAGGCGGCCGTCGCGACGACGCCGTCGTCGACCCCTTGCCACTGGGGCGCGTGCGAGGCGCACCAGATCACGTCCAGGATCTCGAAGGCCGGGTCGGCGGCCGGCTCGCAGCCGGGGCAGTACGTCCGGGCCAGCGACGGGGTGTCCGCGAGGTAGTCCGTCATGACGCCGTCGTCGGGGCAAACGGCGTGCCGAGTGGCCATCACCTTGATTCCGGGCAGTTGTCGCGCGCGGAGTGACCCCGAGTGACGAGTTGTTGGGCAATCCGACATGACGTGCCCGGCAAACCGACAGAATTTGCCAGCGGTCGGGGCGCCGTAGACCGCCACCGTTGACACGCCCGGGGAGTCGCCGCATCATTCGCGGCATCTTCGCCCCGAGGTGAGACCGTGACCGCGCCCTGGCAGTACCGCGATCCGCTCGAGTCCGTGCTCGCCGCGCAGGTGTCGCCCGCGACGCTGATGGAGCACGTGCGCACGATCGGCGCCTGGGAGCGCGAGTCGGGGAGCCCGGGCGAGGCGCAGGCCTTCGACTACATCGAGCGCGCGCTCAAGTCGTACGGCGTCGAGGTCGAGCGGCGGGAGATCGAGGCGTACATCAGCCTGCCGCTGGAGGCCCACCTCACGCTGCCCGACGGCACGACGATCGGCGGGCTCACCCACTCCTTCTCCACGTCGGTCGAGGCGCTGGAGGCCGAGGTGGTGGACGTCGGCGACGCGCGGCCGGAGGACCTGGCGCGCGCGAAGGGCAGGATCGCGCTGATCCGCGGGCTGGCCTCGCCGGGGCGGGCGTGGGCGGCCCAGCAGGCGGGGGCGCTCGGCCAGATCCACGTCCTCATGGATCACCTGCACAACATGATCGTGACGACGATCTGGGGCACGCCGGCCCCGGAGACCGCGTCGCGGATCCCGGCGACGCCGTGCCTGTCGATCCTCGGCGCCGACGGCGAGCGGCTGCGCGCACAGCTCGCGCGCGGCCCGCTGCGGCTCACCATGACGACGCGCGTGCGCACGGGCTGGATGCCCATCCCACACCTGGTCGGCGAGCTGAAGGGGCGCCAGGAGGACCGCTTCCTCCTGCTCTCCGGCCACGTGGACGCCTGGCACCACGGCGCCATGGACAACGGCACCGCCAACGCGACCATGCTCGAGGTCGCGCGGCTGCTCGCGTCCCGCCGCGACACGCTCCGCCGCGGGATCCGCCTGGCGTTCTGGTCGGGGCACTCGCACGGCCGCTACGCCGGCTCCGCGTGGTACGCCGACCACGCCTGGCGCGACCTGCACGCGCGCTGCGTGGCCCACCTCAACGTGGACTCCACCGGCGCCCGCGGCGCCACCGACTACTCGGTGCTGCACGCCACCGAGGACGCGGCGGCGTTCGCCGAGAGCGTCGTCGCCGACGTCACCGGGCAGGCGAGCCGCGGGCGGCGCTTCTCGCGCGCGGGCGATCAGTCGTTCTGGGGCTGCGGCGTGCCCTCCGCGTTCATGTCGCTCTCCGGCCTTCCCAAGCAGGACACCGAGCTGTCGCGAGCGATGGAGCGGCTGGTGGGCAGCGCGGGCTTTCCCTGGTGGTGGCACACGAAAGACGACACCGTCGACAAGATCGACGCCGACGTGCTCGTGCTCGACACGAAGGTCTATCTCGCCTCGGCCCTGCGCTGGCTGAACGCGCCGGTGCTGCCGCTGGACCACGCGCGCGCCGCCCGCGCGCTGGCGGCCGAGCTCGAGGCGCTGCAGGCCGCCGCCGGGCCCCGCTTCGATCTCTCGCCCGTGCTGGAGGCCGCCCGCGGCCTCGACGAGCGGCTGCAGCGCGTGAGCGCGCTGGTGGCGGCGCCGCCGGCCGCCCGGCTGGAGGCGATCAACCGTGGCCTCATGCGGCTCTCCCGGGTGCTGGTGCCGCTCGCCTACACGACGGGTGACCGCTTCACCCACGACCTCGCGCTGCCGATCCCGCCGCTGGCCGGCCTGCAGCGGGCGCGCGAGCTGGCCGCGCTCGATCCCGACGGCGATGCGTTCAAGTTCGCCCGCGCCGCGCTCGTGCGCGAGCGCAACCGCGCCGTGCACGCCCTCGACTCCGCCGCCTCGATCGCCGACGAGCTGCTCTCTCTCGACGACAGGAGATGACCCCCATGCGTACGCGCTCCCGGCTGCTGCTCGGCCTGCTGGTGCTCGGCCTCCTCACCGCGCTCGTCCCCTCGGCCGGCGCGCAGAAACGCGGCGGCACGCTGACGATCGTGCGGCCGACCGATCCCGTCTCCCTCGACCCGAACCTCGAGACGACCGCGCCGGGCGCCTGGGTCTACTTCAACATGCTGGAGGGACTGCTGACGCTCGACGACAAGATGCAGGTCAAGCCCCAGCTGGCGACCTCCTACGAGGTGATGTCGCCGACCCGCGTGCGTTTCAAGCTGCGGCCCAACGTGAAGTTCCACGACGGCACGCCGTTCAACGCCGCCGCCGTGAAGTTCACGTACGACCGCGCGCTCCGGGGCACGCCGCCCGCGCGCTGGGCCAGCCTGGCCGGCTCGCTCGACGGCGCCGAGGTCGTCGACGACCTCACGGTGGACATCGTGACGCGGGAGCCGTACGGCCCGATCTTGCGGACGCTGGCGATGTACTGCATGGGCATCGTGTCGCCGACGGCGGTGGGCAAGCAGGGCGCCGACTTCAGCCGGGCGCCGGTCGGCACCGGGCCGTTCAAGTTCGTGGAGTGGAAGACCAACACCCACGTGATCATCGAGCGCTTCAACGACTACTGGGGCGACAAGGCGCTCCTCGACCGCGTGATCTTCAAGGTCGTGCCCGAGGAGGGTGCGCGCATGATCGCGCTCCAGACGGGCGACGCCGACATGGTGCTGTTCCCCTCGCCGGCCCAGCTGCCCGCGCTGCGAAAGGACCCCAAGTTCACCGTGCACGAGACGACCGGCATCCGCGTCGTCTTCGCGGGGTTCCACGCCGGCCTGCCGCCGCTCGACGACGTGCGCGTGCGGCAGGCGCTGCTCCACGCCGTCGATCGCAAGTCCATCCTGGACAACATCATGGAAGGCTCCGCCGGCCCCGCCCGCGGCGTGCTGGCGCCGGGCGTGTTCGGCTACAAGGACATGCAGCTCGACCGCCTCTACCCGTTCGACCGCAACCGGGCCAAGGCGCTGCTGGCCCAGGCCGGCTGGACGCCGGGGCCCGACGGCATCCTGGTCAAGGGCGGCCAGCGCCTGTCGCTCTCGTGGCTGGCCGCGCGCGGCCGCTATCCCAAGGACGGCGAGATCACCGAGGCGATCCAGGCGATGTTCAGGGAGGTCGGAGTCGAGGCCAAGGTGCAGGTGCTGGAGTGGGCGGCGGTCTTCCAGCAGGTGCGCGCCAACCCGTTCAACCACCACATGTTCACGCTGGGCTGGGTCACCTCGAACGCCGACGCCGACTACTCGCTCTACGCGCTCTTCCACAGCAAGCAGGTGCCGCCGACGGGCTGGAACACCTCGCGCTACGCCAACCCCAGGGTGGACACGCTGGTCGAGCAGGCGCGGCGCAGCCTCAACCAGGCCGAGCGCGAGAAGCTCTACGGAGAGGTGCAGGACATCCTCGCCAAGGACACGGTGTGGATCCCGGTCTACACGACCAAGGAGATCATCGTCGCCCGCAGCGGCGTGAAGGGGTTCCACATCCACCCCGTCGAGTACAACCTGGCGCTCGGGAAGACCTGGGTGGACAAGTAATACGCTGACGTTCGTCGTCCGCCGCCTGCTCCTCGCCGTGCCGGTGCTGCTCGGCGTGGTGTTCGTCGTCATGCTCACGATCGACCTGCTGCCGGGCGACGCCGTGACGCTGATGCTCGGCGAGCACGCCACCCCCGACGCGGTGGCCCGGCTGCGCGACCACCTCGGGCTCGACAAGCCGTTCGTCGTGCGCTACCTCGACTACGTCGGCCGCGTGGCCCGCGGCGACCTCGGCCGCTCGATCCAGCAGAATCGGCCGGTGGCCGACGAGCTGGCCGACGCCTGGCCGGCCACCCTCGAGCTCACGCTGGCCGCGCTCGTGATCGCGGCGGCTGTCGGCATCGCGGCCGGCGTGGCCTCGGCCGTGTGGCCCAACTCGCTCTTCGACGCCCTCGCGCGCCTCGGCTCGCTGTTCGGGCTCTCGATGCCGATCTTCTGGACGGGGCTGGTGCTGATCGTGATCTTCTCGCTCTGGCTCAACTGGCTCCCGGTCGGCGGCGCCGGCTCCCCCGCCCACCTGGTGCTGCCCGCCGTCACGCTGGCGCTGCCCTCGGTGGCGATGCTCGCGCGCATGACCCGCTCGGCGGTGCTCGACGTCCTGCGCGAGGACTACGTGCGGACCGCGCGGGCCAAGGGCGTGGGCGAGCTCCTGGTCCTGGCGCGCCACGCCCTGCGCAACGCGCTCATCCCGATCGTCACGCTGCTGGGGCTGCAGTCGGGCCAGCTCATGGGCGGCGCCGTGCTCACCGAGACGGTCTTCGCGTGGCCGGGGCTCGGGCGGCTCATGGTCAAGGCGATCTTCGCGCGCGACTACGTGCTGCTGCAGGGCGCCGTGCTCCTCTTCGCGCTGGCCTTCGTGCTCATCAATCTGCTCGTCGATCTCTCCTACGGTCTGCTCGACCCGCGCGTCGGGCGGCAGGGCTGATGGACGGCTGGGCGCGCTTCCGCCGCAATCGCCTGGCGCTGCTCGGCCTCGCCCTCGTCGTCGTGCTGGCGCTGACCGCCGGGCTGGCGCCGTGGCTGGCCCCCTACGATCCCGCGCGCCAGAGCCTGGTCGAGAAGCGCACACGGCCCGGCGTCAAGTACCTGCTCGGCGCCGACGAGTTCGGGCGCGACATCCTCTCCCGCGTCATCTACGGCACGCGGGTGGCCCTGCTGGTGGGCGTGCTGTCCGCACTCATCGCGCTCGCGGGCGGCCTCGTGCTGGGGATGGCGGCCGGCTTCGCGGGCGGCTGGCTCGACGCCACGCTCATGCGCGCCGTCGAGATCCTCCTGGCGTTCCCGTATCTGCTGCTGGCGCTCGCCATCGTGGCGGCGCTCGGTCCCGGCGCGCTGAACACGACGATCGCCGTCGGCATCTGGGGCATCCCGGCCGTCGCCCGCATCGTGCGCGGCTCGGTGCTGGCCCTGCGCGAGACCGAGTACGTCGGCGCCGCCCGCGCGCTGGGCGCGCCCGGGCGCGACCTGGTGCGGCGCCACATCCTGCCCAACATCCTGCCCGGCCTCGTCGTCTACGCCACGCTCTTCATGGCCAACGCCATCTTGCTGGAGGCGGCGCTGTCGTTCCTGGGCCTCGGCGTGCAGCCGCCGACGGCGTCGTGGGGCCTCATGGTCTCCACCGGCCGCGACGTCCTGCTGGTGGCGCCGCACGTGGCGACGGTGCCCGGGTTGGCGATCATGGTGGCCGTGCTCGCGTTCAATCTCGTCGGCGACGGCCTGCGCGACGCGCTCGATCCGCGCCTGCGCGGCGGCGCCTGACGGGCCGTTTGCGCGAGGCGAACGAGCGCGCTACTCTGCTCGCCACCCGGGAGGATCGTCATGCGCTATGAGTTGATCTCCGCCGACTGCCACGTGGACCTCTGCTGGCTGCCGCCCGACCTGTTCACGGCCAACGCCTCGGCGGGCATGCGCGAGCGCATGCCCTACGTCGTCGACGGGCCGAAGGGCCGCGTGTGGACGACGAAGGCGGGCGCGAGCCTCGGGCTGGCCAACGGCATGGGCTCGGCCGGCCGCCAGTACGTGCCGGGCAAGATCCATCGCGCCGACCGGATGGCGGCCACCGGCCTCTATGACGACGGCAAGAAGGGCATCCGCCGGCTCACCGATCCGGACCTCCGCGTCAAGGATCAGGACCGCGACGGCGTGCAGGCCGAGGTCCTCTACGGCGTGCTCGGGGCCAGCAGCCGTCTCAACGATCCCGAGGCCGCGGTGGAGGTCATGCGCGTCTACAACGAGTGGCTGGCGGACTTCTGCGCCGCGAAGCCCGGGCGCTTCGCGGGGCTGGCGTCCATTCCCAACAACCCGATCGACGCCGCCATCGCCGAGGTCGAGCGGGTGGCCAAGCGCGGCGGCGTGCGCGGGCTGGACATCGCCAACTCGCCGGACCTCAAGCCGCTGTGGGATCCCTACTGGACTCCGCTCTGGGAGGCCGTCAGCGCCTCCGGGCTGCCGCTGCACTTCCACACCGTCGGCGGCTACGTGCCCGACCATATCCGCAAGATCATTTTGATCGGCTCCGACCCCACGCGGGCCAGCGCCCCCGACGCGCCGAAGGTCGAGCTGCCGGTGGCCCGGGCGGCGTTCGCCACGAACATCACCGCATTCCAGATCAACATGTCCCACGTCCTGACCTCGATGATCTTCAGCGGCGTGCTGGAGCGCTTCCCGCGCATCCGCCTCGTGCTGGGCGAGTCGGGCATCGGCTGGATCCCCTACGTGCTCTGGCGCATGGACGCCGAGTGGGAGGACCAGTTCAAGGATCTCTCGCTCACGATGGCGCCCAGCGAGTACTGGAAGCGCCAGTGCTGGGCGACCTACCAGACCGACCCGATCGGCATCAAGCTGCTCGACGATCTGGGCGCCGACAAGATCATGTGGGGATCGGACTTCCCGCACCCCGACGGTGTCTGGCCCGACTCGCGCGAGTACATCGAGCGCGAGCTCGGCCATTTGCCCGCCGCGACCCGACGCCGGATCGTCTGCGACAACGCCGCCGCCCTCTACGGCTTCGGGGGCTGAGTGCTCGTCCTGCGCGGCGGCACGCTCGTCGACGGCGCCGGGCGGCCGCCGGTGCGCGAGGCCAGCCTCGTCCTCAGCGACGGGCGCGTCGAGGCCGTCGTCACCGGGCCGGCGGCGACCTGGCCGCCCGGCGCGGAGATCGTGGACGTCGCCGGCGCGACCATCCTGCCGGGGCTCATCGACTGCCACGACCACCTCGCCTTCCACGGCTACGAGCTGGCCAGCCGCTGGGAGCTCAACGAGGCGGGCAGCACGCGCCACCTGCGCACGGCGCGGGTGATCGAGCGCACGCTGCGCGCCGGCTACACGACGATCCGCGACGCCGGCGGCCTCGACGCCGGCTTCCGGGCGGCCGTCGACGAGGGGCTCATCATCGGCCCGCGCCTGCTCACGGCCGTCGCGATCATCTCTCCCGTCGGCGGCATCGGCGACCGCGTGAGCCCGTCGGGCCACGAGGCGTGCCTGGTCCCGAACGACCCCGCGCTGCCCCGCGGCGTCGCCAACGGCGTGGAGGACGTGCGCCGCGTCGTGCGCACGATGATCCGGGCGGGCGCCGACGTCATCAAGTGCGCGACGACCGGCGGCGCCTCGTCGCGGGCCGGCCACGGCCCCCGCGATCCCGCGTTCACGCTGGACGAGATGCGCGCGCTCTGCGACGAGGCGCACGCGCAGGGCCGCCGGGTGATGTGCCACGCCCTCGGCGGCTCCGGCCTGCGCCTGGCACTGGAGGCGGGCGTGGACTCGGTCGAGCACGGCTGCTATCTCGACGAGGACCCCGAGCTGATCCCGATGATGGCCGAGCGTGGCACGTGCTTCACCCCGACGCTCCTCGTCTACGAGTACCACTCGGAGTCGAAGGCCCCGCACGTGCGCGAGCGCTCGCGGGCGCTGCGCGAGCATCACCGCGAGTCCATCCGGCGCGCGCTCGCCGCCGGCGTGCGCGTGGTGGCCGGCACCGATGCCGGCGGCCACGGCCACCCGCCGAACGCCGGCGAGCTGCCGCTGCTCGTCGCCGCCGGCCTCACGCCGATGCAGGCGATCCAGGCCGCCACCGGCTGGGCCGCCGAGTGCGTCGGCCTCGAGCGCGAGATCGGCACGCTGGAGAAGGGCAAGCGCGCCGACGTCGTGGTGGTGGACGGCGACCCGCTCGCCGACATGACCGCGCTCGCCGATCCCGCCCGCCTCCGCCTCGTCGTCAAGGACGGCGCGATCGCCGTCCGCCGCTGAGCGATGGAGTTCGCGTTCACGCCCGAGGAGGAGGCGTTCGGGCGGGACGTCCGGGCCTTCCTCGCCGAGCACCCGCCCGCGCGCTATCCGCTCGACGGCATGGACGCCGGCTACGGCTCGGGCGCCCACTCGCGCCCCTTCATGCAGGCGCTCGCCGGGCAGGGGTGGCTCAGCATGGGCTGGCCGCGGCAGTACGGCGGCCTCGAGCGGCCGATGTTCCTCAAGCTCGTCCTCTTCGAGGAGCTGGCGCTGGCGGGGGCGCCGTTCGGCCCGCTGGCCGGCTGCTGGCAGACGGCCGACGCGATCATCGAGTACGGCACCGAGCGGCTGCGCCGCGAGGTGCTGCCGGCGATCGCGCGGGGCGAGGCCACCTTCTGGCAGGGCTACAGCGAGCCGGGGGCGGGCTCCGACCTGCTCTCGCTCACGACCGAGGCGCGGCGCGACGGCGATCACTGGATCATCCGCGGCCACAAGATCTGGTCGAGCCACGCCGGCATCTCCACCTACGGCCTGGTGTTCACGCGCACCAGCCGCGAGGCACGGCGCAGCCGCGGCTTCAGCATGTTCGTCGTGCCCAACGGCACGCCCGGGATGGAGATCCGCCCCATCCGCAGCCTCACCGGCGACGTCTATCACTACGAGGTCTTCCTCGACGACGTCCGCGTGCCCGCCGACTGCATGCTGGGGCCGGAGGGCGAGGGGTTCGTCGCCCTGCTCAACGGCCTGGACTCCGATCGCTTCTGGGGACGCTTCTACAAGGCGCCCGCCCTGCGGCGCGTGCTGGGGCGGCTGGTCGAGCACGCCAACGCCACGCGCGTGGACGGTGTGCCGCTCGCCCGCGATCCCGTCCTGCGGCGCCGGCTGGCCGCGATGGCCGTCGAGCTGGCGGCGCTGCGGCTGCTCTTCTATCGCGCGGCGTGCCTGCTGCGCGACGGCGCGCCGATCACCTACGAGACGGCGGTGGCCAAGGTGTACGCCGACGAGTCCGGCCAGAAGCTGGCGCGGCTGGGCATGGATTTACTGGGGCCGTGGGGCCCGCTGCGCGCCGGCTCGCCCGAGGCGCGCCTGGACGGCGAGATCGCGCACGCCTATCTCACCAGCCTCGGCCACACGATCGCCGGCGGCACTGCGGAGGTCCTGCGCACGACCGTCGCGGTCCGCGGTCTCGGCCTGCCGGCGGGCGCGCGCGCGTCGTGATGGACTTCCGTCCCTCGCCGCCCCAGCAGCTCCTGACCGCGACGGCGCGCGAGTTCCTGCGCAAGGAGTGCCCGCCGGAGACGGCGCAGCGGCTGGCCCTCGACGCGCGCGGCTTCGACGACGCGCTCTGGCGGCGGATGGCCGAGCTCGGCTGGCCGGGGCTGCTGATCCCGGCGGACCTCGGCGGCAGCGACGGCTCGCTGCTCGACGTCGTCCTGCTCGTCGAGGAGCTGGGGCGCGCCGTGGTGCCGGGGCCGTTCGTCGCCAGCGCGGTCGTCGCCACCTCGCTGCTGCTGGCCGCTGATCCCGCGCGCCACGCGGCCCGGCTGGCGGCGCTGGCGGCCGGCGCGCGGATCGCGACGCTGGCGCTGGTCGAGGACGGCGGCTCCTACGCGCCCGACGCCGTCCGCCTGGCCGTCGGGCCGGCCGGCCGGCTCAGCGGGCGCAAGCTGTTCGTCAAGGACGCCCACGTCGCCGCCGAGCTGCTGGTGGTCGTGCGCGAGGGCGACGACCTCGGCGTGCTGGCGCTGCCCGGCGACCGGCCCGGCGTGACGCGGCGGTCGCTCGACGCGATCAGCGGCGAGAAGCTGTTCGAGGTGACGTTCGACGGCGTGGCGGTGGGCGACGCCGACCGCGTGAGCGCGCCCGGCGGCGGGCGGGCGGCGCTGGAGCACGCGCTGCGGGCGGGCGCGCTCGCCCGCACCGCCGAGATGGTGGGCGCCGCCGGGCGCGTGCTCGAGCTGGTCGTCGACCACGCCCGCACGCGCGTGCAGGGCGGGCGGCCGATCGGCGGCTATCAGGCGATCCAGCACGCCTGCGCCGACATCGTGCGCGACGTGGACGCCGCGCGCGGCCTGCTCCACGCGGCGGCGTGGCGCGCCGCCGAGGGCGCGCCGGCGGATGCCGAGATCGCGACGGCCAAGGCCTACGCCGGCGAGGCATGTCTGGCGGTGGCCCGCCGCGGCCATCAGATCTTCGGGGCGATCAGCTACTGCGAGGAGCACCCGATGCACCTGCTGCACAAGCGCATCCAGGCCGCGAGCCTGGACTGCGGGAGCGACACCCTTCACCTGGAGACCGTCGCCCGCGCGATCGGCCTCGGCTAGTCAGGCTGCTCAAAAAGGTCCAGATGCGAGGCGGCGCCCGCCGGCCGCACGCGAGGCGTACTGCCTGTACGTTGAGCGTGCGGCCAAGGGCGCCAACGAAGCAGATGGGCCTTTTTCAGCAGCCTTAGGCGGGCGCGGCCCAGGCGGCTTCGATCAGGCCTACCGACTCGGCGACGGCGCCGCGCACGGCTTGAAGGTTGGCCTGCGGCTCGGCGAGCGCGATCACGAAGCCGATCGGGCTGCCGGCCAGGAACAGCGTGCCGTCGTCGGACGAGAACAGCGCGGTCTGGAACGCGCCGCGCCCGAGCCGGCTGGCGCCGACCTCGAGGTCGCGGCCCAGCGTCGCCGCCAGCGCGGCGAGCGGCTCCACCGCGAGGCCGGCCGGCACCTCGGCGACGATGACGAAGCCGTCGGGCGCCACCACCAGCGCGCCGCGCACGCCGTGCAGGCGCGCGAGCCCCCGCACGATGTCGCGGACCTGACCGCCCCGCGAGGACCCATCCAGCTCGAGCCCGAGCCGCAATCGCGTCATGACACTCTCCTGGCCGCTTCGCTCACCATGGCGGCGCCGGGCGCCGGGTCCGCGCGCACTGCGAGCTCGTGGCGCGCGGCGGCCCACAACCGGTTGACCTCGAGCAGTCCCTGCGTGACGTGGGTCGGGCGGGGCAGCGCGAGCGCCAGCGTGAGGCCGGCGTCGGTCCGCGCGAACCACGCCGCGTCGTCGTCCACGACGACCACGCGGCGCAGCGGACCGAGACGGGCGCTGCGCAGGACCGCCCCTGCGAGCGCGACGGTCCGGGCGAGACGGTCGCCGTCGGCCTTGGCCGAGCCCGGTTGCGCCGCGATCACGTCGCCGCCGGGGCCGGCGGCCACGAGCGCCCGCGCCAGCGGCGGCGGCCGCAGCCGCTCCAGCCGGTGCGCGGGGGCCGGCGCCGGCGGCCGCGCGGTGAGCGCGCCGAGCAGCGCCTGCGCCTCGGGAAAATCGGGGTGCCGGCGCAGCGCCCGCCCGAGCAGCTCCCGGCAGCCGTTCACGTCCCCCTCCTCGAGGGCAAGGCGGGCCAGGCCGAGGAGCGCGCGCGGGTGCGCGGGATCGCGGGCGAGCATCCAGGCGAACTCGCGGCGGGCCGGCTCGAGGGTCCGCGCCGCCACGTGCAGGCGGGCCGCCAGCAAGTGACCGGTGAGGTTGTCGGGAGCCTGCGTGAGCCCGGCCGCCACCATGCGCGCCGCTTCGCCGGGCCGTCCCTCGCGGCGCAGCCGGTCGGCGAGCGCGAACAGCTCGGCCGGCGTCCGCGTGCGCCGTCGCCGGCCGGGGGACCACAGGCGCTCCAGCATCGCCCTCACCGCCCGCTCACGAGAGCGTCACCCGAAGGATCTCGTCGGGTGTCGTGACACCCTCGAGGACCTTCTGCAGTCCCGCCTGCCGCAGCGTCTTCAGCCCCTGGCTCTGCGCGACCTCGCGGATCTCCCGGGTCGAGGCGTCGTTGAGGATCAGCTCGCGCAGCTCGTCGCTGACCGCCATGACCTCGTAGAGCGCGACGCGCCCCTTCATCCCGGTGAAGGTGCAGGTCTGGCAGCCCTTGCCCTTGTAGAAGGTGACCCGGCCCAGCCCCTGGGGCACGTGGCCGTAGGGCACCAGGTCGTCCTCGTGCCCCTCGAACGGCTCCTTGCAGTCCTTGCAGATGCGGCGGCCGAGCCGCTGGGCCAGGATCAGCAGCAGCGCCGAAGACAACAGGAACGGCTGCACGCCCATGTCCACCAGCCGCGCCACGGTGGACGGGCAGTCGTTGGTGTGCAGCGTGGTGAAGACCAGGTGGCCGGTGAGCGCCGCCCGGATGGAGATCTGCGCGGTCTCGAGGTCGCGCGTCTCACCGACCAGGATCACGTCGGGGTCCTGGCGCAGGAAGGAGCGCAGCACCGAGGCGAACGAGCGGCCGACGCCGTCGTTGATCTGGATCTGGTTCACGCCGCGCAGGTTGTACTCGACCGGGTCCTCGGCGGTCATGATGTTGTGGTCGGGCGAGTTGATGGTGGCGATGGCCGAGTAGAGCGTGGTCGTCTTGCCCGAACCGGTCGGCCCGGTGATCAGCACCATGCCGTAGGGCTGGCGGATCGCGTGCTGGAACTTCTCGTAGCTCCACTCGTCGAAGCCGAGCTTCGTCATGTCGAGCTGGAGGGCGTCCCGGTCGAGGATGCGCAGCACGGCCTTCTCGCCGAAGATGGCCGGCAGGATCGACACGCGGAAGTCGATCTCGCGCGTCCCGTAGCGCAGCTTGATGCGCCCGTCCTGGGGCGCCCGCCGCTCGGAGATGTCGAGGTTCGACATGATCTTGAGGCGCGAGATGATGGCGGCCTCGTGGCGCTTGGGCGGTGACAGCATCTCGTGCAGCACGCCGTCGATACGGAACCGGATGCGAAACTCCTTCTCGTAGGGCTCCCAGTGCAGATCGGAGGCCCCGCGCCGGATCGCGTCGGCCAGGATCATGTTGACGAGCTTGACGACCGGCGCCTCGTCGGCCGACTCCTTCAGCTCGATCACGTTGCCGGCGACCGGCTCCTCCTCGGCGACGACCTCCACGCTGGCCCCGTCCATGTTCAGCTCGGCGAGCAGGTCGGCCATCGGCGCGGCGGCCGGCGTGTAGTGGCGCTCGATCGCCGCGCGGATCGCGGTGCCGGAGGCGATGACGGGCAGGATGGTCAGCCGCGTCATCGCGGCGATGGCGTCCATGGCCACCACGTTGGCCGGATCGGCCATCGCCAGCGTGAGGCCGTTGGCGGCGCGGCCGAGCGGCAGCACCTCGTACGTGCGCGCGACGTGCGCCGGCACCAGCGCCAGCACGTCGGCGGCGCTCGTGTGCTGCTCCACCGCCACCGCGGGCAGCCCGTGCTCCCTGGAGAGCAGCTCGACCAGCCGCTCCTCGCTGACCAGGCCGCGGCGGGCGAGCACGGTGCCGAGCCGCTCCTTCGAGCGGCGGTGCTCGCGCAGCGCGTCCTGGAGCTGGTCGGGCGAGATGACGCCCTCCGCCACGAGCAGCTCGCCGAGGCGCCCGCGGCGGCGGCCCGGCTCGGCCTCCGCCGGCGGCGGGATGTAGGCGGGCGCGGCGGCCGCCGGCGATGGGGCCGGCGGGGCCGAGCGGCGCGACGGCGGCGGCCCGCTGTCCACCGGCACGAGCGTCACCCGCGGGCTTGGCGGCGGCGCGACGGGGGCGGCGGCGAGGCGCTCGAGGGTGCGCGCGAGGCGCGGCTCGTCGCCGAGCCGCTCGTAGATCTCGCGCAGCGACTCCAGCGTCGGCAGGTCGAGGCCGCTCGACTCCACCACGCTCTCGAAGAGGTCGGCGGTCGCCCGCAGCTCCCGCCCCTCCTCGACGGACAGCCGGCGGTCAGGCGCGGCGATGGTCGCTCGCGCGCCGCGTCTCCTCGGCGGTCAGGGGCGACGCCAGCACCCCCACCCGCCGCGGACGCTTGCGCGTCTCCTCGAGGACCGCGCCGACGGACGCGCTGGCTTCCTTCGCGAACAGGCGCACCATGCCGATCGTCGTGCGCTCGTCGAAGATCGCCAGCAGAATCGTCTGCTCGTCCACGGTCGACACGTGCAGGCTCTCCTTTACGCCTTCGTGGAAGAGGACCGAGAACTCGCTCTCGCCGAGGAGCCGGGCGAGGGCGGCGGTGGAGCTGAACGCGCCCGCCGCCAGCGCGCCGATGGACCCGACGTCCAGCGCATGTGAGGTGCCGGCCTCGGCCAGCGGCTGCCCGCTGCGGTCGATGAGCAGGACCGCCGGGCAGCCGGAGTCGCTGAGAAACCGCCGCAGGACGGCGTCGATGCGCGCCGCGTCGGCTTCGTGGATGACGACGTCGTGGAGTCTCACGAGCGGGCCTCCTGGAGCTGGCCGAATTCCCGCACCAGCACCATGCGCGATACGGTGTTGAGGGTGTCGAAGACGCCCCCGCCGTCCACCGCGACCGCCTCGAACGAGGGGACGCGCCGGGCCCCGCGATTGAGGAGGTACTCGAGGTAATCGAGGGGGGCGACGTGCCCGAGATCGCGCTTGTTGTACTGCACCACGTAGGGCGTGGTGGCCAGCGACAGCCCGTACTCCCGGAGGTTGTCGTCGAGGTTGCGCAGACTCTCGACGTTCTCGCGCAACCGCGGCCACTGGGAGTCGGCGACGAAGACGACGCCGTCCACCCCGCGCAGCACCAGCTTGCGCGTCATGTTGTAGTGCGTCTGCCCGGGCACCGTGTAGAGCTGGAACCGCGTGGTGAACCCCCGCACGCTCTGCGCGGACACCGGCAGGAAATCGAAGAACAGCGTGCGGTCGTCGCCGGTGGCGAGCGAGACCATCTTGCCCCGGTTGATCTCGGGCAGGCAGCGGTGAACGTACTGGAGGTTCGCCGTCTTGCCGGCCATGCCCGGCCCGTAGTAGACGACCTTGAAGTTGATCAGCTTGGCGGCGTAGTTGATGATCGACACGTCAGCGCGCCTCCAGCAGCGTGGCGGCCCGGGCGGCCGCCCGCTGCGCGCGCCCGACCAGCGCGACCTCGCCGGCGGCCGCCAGCAGCGAGGGCGCCGGTCCGTGGACCGGCCGCACGACGACACGCTCGCGGCCCCGCCGCAGCCCCACCGAGTCCAGCCGGCCCAGCGCGGTCTCGTCGTGACCGGCGATGAGCGCCTCGTGCACCGCGCGGGCCGCCGCCGCCAGCGTGGCGTCGGCCGCCGGCGCGAAGACGTACACGCCGGGCGCGCCGTTCTCGGCGGCCGCCAGCGAGGCCACCACCGGGCCGAACGGGGCCAGCGCGCGCGACGCCTCGCCCACGCGGACGTTGCCAGTGCCGTCGGCGATCGGCGTCAGGCGCGGTGTGATCGGCGGAGCCGCCGTCACCGCGGGCGCCCCGCGCCCGCCGATGCCGCGCGCCCGCGCCGCGAGGGTCTCCACCATGGCGACCGGCCCGCCGCGACGGATGGTCACCGCCAACGTGCCGCCGCTCGCGAGGGGCGTGAGCACACAGGCCACGCGGGAGGTCCGGACCGTCAGCTGATCCACCGGCCACGCGGTCAGGCGCTCGAGCAGCGCGTGCGCGCGCGCGGCGAGCGCGTCCACCGCCTCGCGCGCGAGCGCGGGGGCGACGAGGCACACGAGCGGGCGGCCGGCCGGGCGCCGGGCCTGCCACTCGAGCGCGCCGAGCGGCGCCAGCGCCAGCGCGAGCGCGCGCGCCAGCGCCGTGAGCTCGCTGTCCACGGTCACCGCCGCGTCGCGCGATCCTGCCGGCGGCGCGGGCGGCTCCGCGAGTCGCGGCGCGGGCGGCGCCGCGGGCGGTGCCGGTGGCGCGGCGGGCGAGGCGGGCAGCGCGGCGAGCGCCCGCGTCACCGCGATGGGCTCCGGCGCCGGCGGGCCCGGCGTGAACGGCGCCGGGAATTTTCCGATCTCGGAGAGATCGGCCGCGGGCATGGACACCTGGAAGAGATCGGCGGGCAGTTGCGCGACGACCTCGTCCATCGGGAGCGAGAGGACCAAGTCGGGGAAGCGCCGTCGCACCTCCGAGGCCGGCATGGCGAGAGCGAGCGCCGGGAACTGGTCCTCGATGAGCGTCCACGGAATCTCGACCCGCCCCTCCGGGAGCTGCGGCAGCACGAGCCGTCGGGGCACGAGCAGCGTGTGCGGCTCGCGCAAGCTCTCGCCCAGCCGCGCCGGCGGCAGCACGAACACCTCGAGGGGCAGCTGGGCCGCGACGCGCGCGAGCGGCACGCGCACGACGGGCTCCTCGTCGGCGACGGCCGCCGACGGCGACGCGGGCGCGGTCACGACGGGCGCGGGAGTCGCGGGCGTGACGGGCACCGGCGCGGGGGCGACGGGCGGCGGCGGTGGCGGGACCGGCGCGGCGGCGCGCACCGGCGCCGGCGCGGCCGCGCGCGCGGGCGCCGGCACGACGACGGGTCCCGGCGCGACGACGGGCGGCGGCGCAACAACGGGCGGCGGCGGCGCCGCCATGGGCTCGCGCGCCGGGGACTCGCGCGTCGGCTCCGGCGCCGACTCGGGCGAAGGCGCAGCATCGCGGGCGCGCGGGCGCTCCGCACGCTCGAAGACCGTCGGCCCCGGGCCGGCGTTCCACCCCGACGGCGCGCTCGGACGCAGCACCGCGTCCCAGTTCGGCGCCGCCGCCGGCAGCGGCGGGCCCGGCG
>JBGQFW010000072.1:0-22663 GCA_041497115.1 Methylomirabilia bacterium | reverse complement strand
TCCAGCTCTTCAACGTCGCCTACTACATGCGCGAGGCCCGCAACGCCGAGACGCTCGAGACGTTCGCCCCGGACCTGAAGCCCGATCGCCTCGATCGCGCGCTGTTCTCACACGGCGTGCTGGGCCTCGGGGTCGGGCTGACCATGCTCTGCCTCCTCATTGGCCTCTGGCCCGGGCTCATCGCGGGGTTTGCGCACGCGATTCTCTACGTCTTCGTGATGGCGCCCCTCATCAACGCCCTCGGCCACTGGCGGGGCAGCAAGAACTTCGAGAACACCGCCCACAACTGGCGCGCCCTCGCCTGGATCACCGGCGGCGAGAGTCTCCACAACAATCACCACGCCCACCCGCGCTCGGCGAAGTTCAGCATGCGGCGCTGGGAGTTCGATCCCTCGTGGCCCATCATCCGGTCGCTGGCGGCGCTGCGCCTGCTGGCGATCCAGGGGCCGCCGGTCGCCTGGGCGCCCGCCGCCGCGCCGAGGAGATCCGTGTGAGCTTCGTCGCCCAGACCACGGCGCTGATCGAGCGCCCCGAGGCGACGCCGGGGATCGCGGCGGCGGATTTCGCCTGGCCCGACTTCGATCGCTGGCAGGCCTTCTTCACCGGGCTCGCGGTCTTTCCGGCCCGCTGGGACGGGCTGCACACCGCGCCCCCGCCCGCGACACCGGAGGCCGAGGCGTACCGGCGCCGGAAGCTCGAGCTGTTCTCCGAATGGCTCGAGATGCGCGGCCACCGCGCAGCAGGGCTCGCGCACTACGCCCGCCAGGGCATCCAGCCGCGCGTCGCGCGACAGCATGCCGGTCCGCCGTGCCCCGCGTGCGATCCCTTCAACACGCGCGACGCCGGACCCGACCTCGACACCATGCCGCCATTTCATCCCGGCTGCCGCTGTGTGCTCCTCGCGGTGCACACCGCCCCGGCCCGCCGTCGCGCGAGGGCGTACGAGCGCCCTCGCTCACGCGCGGGGTGAGCGTCGTCGTTGCCGCACTGGGGGGGGAACTCCCTCTCCCAGAACCAGGAGGTGTCTCATGCAGTTGCAAGCACCATGGATCAAACCGGCAGTCTGGGGTGCGATCATCGGCGCCGTCGTCACGATGATCGTCGGCTTCTCATGGATGGGCTGGGTCTCGGGCGGGACGGCCGAGCGGATTGCGGTCGAGCGTGCCAACTCGGCGGTGATCGTCGCGCTCACCCCGTCCTGCGTCGCGAAGTTCATGGGGCAGCCCAACGCCTCGGTGAAGCTCAAGGAGCTGCAGGCGACCGACTCGTGGAAGCAGCGCGATTACGTCGAGGCGGGCGGCTGGGCCACCGCGCGCGGTGAGAAGACGCCGAACTCGGGCGTGGCGAGCGCGTGCGCCGAAGAGCTCGTGAAGGCCAAGACGTAGCCGACCGGGTGCACGCAGCAAGGCCGCTCACCGCCGCGCGGCGGTGAGCGGCCCTCCTCCCTGCCGGGCGGTGTCCGCTACTTCTTCAGGTCGGCGAAGAAATTGCCGACGACGAAGGTGTAGTCCGTGTCGGCGTACCGCTTGTGGCACGGCATGCAGGCCTTCTCGGCGTCCACGTTGATGGGCTTGCCGTCCGGCGTGTACATCGCGTACTCCCACTCGCCGTTGCGGATCGCCTCGGGATGGGCGGTCCCCCAGCCCTTCTCCTTCTGCTGCACCAGGACGACGACCGCCTTGCCCGGCACGAGCCGATTGCCCTCGCTCTTCCAGCCGCCGTGCCCGTCGGCCACCCCGGCGTAGTCGCGCATGACGATCTTGCTGCCGTAGGGCAGCGTGCCCGTACGACGCGCCTCGGCGCCGGAGGCGCGATCGATGTACACGTGGCGGAGCGTCCCGCGCAGGGGCACGTCCACCTTGATGATGAGCTCGTAGTCGTCCCACTTGCCCACCGGGTTGACCACCGGGGGCCGCGTGGAATCGGCGCCGAGGACCGCGGTGGCGGTCGCGAGCACGACGAGGCCGGTGAGTGTGACGAGCCAGGTGCGGGCGTTCATCTTCATTCCTCCACGATCACGGTGGCGCGCATGCCCTGGTGCAGGGCGCACCCCACGTGATACCGGCCGGGGACGTTCATCGTGACGCCGTGGGTCTCACCCGGCTTGTGGGTCGCGACGTTCGAGTCGGTCGAGCGAAAGTCGAACGCGTAGCTGCCCGCATGCCCCCAGATGAAGTGGTTCTCCTGCGAGTGGTTCGCGACGACCAGCCGGTCGCCGCGCTTCAGCGTGACCGTGTCGGCGCCGAACTTCGTGCCGTCGATCGTGAGCCCGACGTCGCCGGCGTGGCCGGCGACCGCCAGACTGAGCAACGCGAGAGCGAGGAGCGCGATGCGGATCATTCGTCCTCCAGTCGAGTGCGAGAGTCCCCGTGGATGTACACGAAATCGGTCGCGGGCGTCAAGCGACACCGCCGAGCCTTGACACTCCCGGGCCTCTCGGAGGACGACGGAGGCACGCGTTGCCGACGACCAGCGCCACCGCGATCAGGGGCGACAGGGTCGCGAGCGGCGAGGCGTGAGTCTGCAGAAGGCCTCCGATCAGCGCGCCGAGTCCGTAGACCGCGAACACGCCGGCGAGGAGCCCCACGCGGGGCTCCTCGCTCGCGGTGTGCGCGGGCGTCGAGCCTCGAGCCGGCGAGCGCAGCCAGACGACGAGGTCCCCGGCCAGGCTGGTGATCGTGCCGGTGATGTACGTCGTCGCGACGCCGGGGACACCGAGACGGCGCACCGCGATCGCCTGCAGCCCCATCGCGAGGCCGGACACCACGATCAGCGCGTACACGACGGTCGCCCCTCGTGGCGCGCCGGCGAGATGCCACACGGCCTCGAACACCGCGAGGGCGACGGCCTCGCAGGCGAGCGTGGCGGTGACGGCCGTCGGCCACTCGGCCTGCGCGTCGTCGCGCTCGAGGATCAGCGCCCCGACGGCCGCGCCCGCGACGAAACCGCCGAGCGCCAGCAGCGAGCGGAGCACCGCGAGGAGCTCGCCCCGGCCGAGGGCCAGCGCCAGGAGCACGGTGTTCCCCGTCATCATCGCGGTGAACACCTGGCCGAGCCCCAGGTAGCTGATCGCGTCCATGCTGCCGGCCGCCCAGGTCAGGACGAGCAGCATGCCGTCGCGGCCGAGGGTCGGGCACACCGCGCGAGGTCCCGGTGCGATCACGCCCCCGATACGTCCACGTCGCCCCAGACGACGTAGCGCCGGCGGGTCCGCCGCTCCCGTCCTTCCTCGACCATGCGCTGCTCCTGGGCCGCCACGAGATCGAGCACGGGATCGCTGCCCACGCTCACGAGACCGTGCGCCGCCAGCAGCGTCGCGATCTCCTCCCGCGCCCGGCCCCCCAGGAACGGGAGCTGGTCACCGACCGCCGCGTACTCCGGGCTCGTGCGGGCATTCTCCGACGACGGGGGCGCGGCAGCGGCGTCGAACTGTCCGTCCACGACGACCAGACGCCCTCCCGGCCGGAGAACGCGGATCCACTCGTCGATCGCCGCCTCCGGGTGGTGGAGCGTCCACAGCACATGCCGGCTGATCACGAAGTCGAAGCTGGCCGCCGTGAACGGGAGCTGCTCGGCGTCGGCCTCTTCGAACCGGATGGAGGCGCCGCGCTCCCCCGCCTTGCGCCGCGCCTCGGCGAGCATCGCCGGCGCAAAATCGACGCCGGTGACGTGATGACCCCGGGCCGCGAGCTCGAAGGCGAGGAAGCCGGTGCCGCAGCCGGCATCGAGCGCGTCGAGCACGCCTCGGCCCGCGAGGACGAGATCGAGGATGCGATCCCAGGCGGCGCGCTCCGCCGGCGTGCGGATGCTGTGGCCAAAGTCGTCGTCGAAGCACGGCGCCCGCCGATCCCAGTGGGCGGCGACCTGCTGCTTGACGACCTCAGCTCGGTCGGGCGTCATACGATTCCCCTGGAAAAAATGGTGGGCAGGGACGGGATTGAACCGCCGACACCAGGATTTTCAGATCTATCCTACGGTGACGACGGAGTCGGGAAGGTCGCCAGTGTGTTGCCTCCGAGCCCGCCCACCGGAATCATCACGTGGCTCGATTTAAGGACTTGGAGTGGCGTGCTGCTGTTTGTGAAGCTCAAGTTCCCGAGTTGGCCGTAGCCGTTGTCGCCCCATGCCCACAAGGATCCATCCTGACCTGCTGCGAGACGATGGCCCACCCCCCCTCCGATGACTGCGATCGGAGGCAGTCCGGATACCGTCGTTGGAACACTGCTCCAGCAGGGGATAGCGGAACACTTGTTCGCGAGTTGGCTCATTGCGTTGTCTCCCCAGACCCAAACATTCCCCTTGGAGTCCAAAGCCATACTGCCGGGGTAGCTAGGATTCCAAATGCCCTCGTCCCACCCGAAGGCGGCGACCGCTACGAATTTCACCCCGGGAAGCGAAATCTGCTTCGGGACGTAGCTCGAACTGCAGTTCCAGTTCCAGAACGAACAGCCATCACCGAGCTCGCCAGCGTAGTTGACCCCCCACGCCCACACAGCTCCATCGTCGGTAATAGCGAGCGTGTGAGTGACTCCTGACGAGATGGCCACGACTTTCCCGTTTATCGGTACCTGGACCGGCACGAGTGTCCCCGGTAACTGTCCGATTCCCAGCTCGCCGTAGAAATTGTCGCCCCATCCCCACAGTGTGCCGTCGCTCTTGATGGCGAAAGAAGACACGCTGCCGGCTGCGACGGCTTTGACCGAGCGCAACCCTATGTCCGTAGCAACACAGTGGATATTCTGGGCGTTGTCGCCGATTTGGCCGTAACCGCCGCTGCCCCATGCCCAGACGCGGCCATCCTGCTGCAGCGCCAGACCATGGAAAGTTCCAGCTGCGACGGCGCTGATCCCGGTCAGAAATCCTCCCCCCTGTTTCTGGACCCGCACGGCGAAAGGACTGAAGGCATAATTCGGCGGCAAAAAGCTGCTGCAGCCATTCCCGAGCGCTCCGACCGGATTTTGCGGGACGTTCTTGGTCCCGTCCAAGCCCCATGACCAGACGCTGCGGTCCGAAGACACCGCGAGGCTGAAGAACCGTCCCGTAGCCAGAGCGATCGGCCACGTGGGCCCCACAACATGCGTCGGGAAAGTCTGTTTCTGGAACCAGGTTCCATTCCCCAACTCACCGAGCGCCTCGCCTCCCCACATCGACATCGTCGGTATCGCGGCCGCGAGAGTGTGGGCCCATCCTCCAGCGACCGCCGTGATTCCGGCGACACCCTTGACCAGCTGAGGAGACGAAATGCTCGAAACCCCGGCTCCCCCGGAAATGGCCAATTGACCGTGATCGTTGGAGCCCCATGCCCACACCCTCCCGTCCAGCGTCGTCGCGACGCTGAACAAGCCCCCGGCGGACATCGCCACCACGCTCGACACAGACGCCTGGCTTGGCACGGGGCTACTGCTTGTATCCGTATGTCGTCCTAACTGGCCCTGCGCATTCCTGCCCCAGGACCAGAGGCTGCCGTCGTTTTTCAGAGCCAGGCTATGAAAACCACCGGCCGCGATGTCGACAACCGAGTCATCGATGAAGGGCTGCCACACGGGGACGAACGAGTCGACGAAGACCCCGCCTCCAACCTGCCCGTCGGCGTTATGTCCCCACGCCAACACCATTCCGGAGAGGTTCAGCGCGAGGCTATGATAACCGCCGGCGGCAACTTTCGTGATGCCGCCATTCAGCACTTTCACGGGCGAGGCGGTTGAAGCGGACGAACCGTTGCCGAGTTGACCATTGCTATTGTAGCCCCAGGCCCAGACACTTCCGTCGTTCAATACGGCGAGGCTGTGAAGCCATCCGGCGGCGATGGCTCTGATGCCGGATCCCAAGGCGAATGGTGGCGCTCCTGTCGACCCACGCGATGTGTGTGTTCCATCGCCCAGCTGCCCGTATGTATTGTCGCCCCACACATAGAGCTGTCCGGAGGAGGTGACCGCCATGCTGTGCCAGAAACCTGCTGCGATAGCGACGACGCCTCTCAGAGGCGGACCGTTGGGACTCAGTTTCACCTGAACCGGAGTGGTGCTGTTGACGCAATCCACACCGACGATGCAGCCGTTTCCCAGCTGACCATTGCCGTTGTATCCCCAGGCCCACACCGTCCCGTCCTTTCGTAGCGCGAGGCTATGAAACCCGCCGGCGGCCAGGGCTGCGGTACCGTTATCCTTGGGATTCGCGATCGTGATCGCGCCGGGCACAGAACTGTCCTTCGTCGAGCCGTCTCCCAATTGACCGTACGCGTTGTATCCCCACGAAAACGTGGCGCCTGGCGCCGCCAGTGCCGACGACGCGGTGTTTGACATCACGATCAACGCGAACGTCATCACGATCGCCCGCCACATTCTTGTCTTCATGATTTCCCAGGGGCTCCGCTGCCCGACGGCGACCTCGATCGCCGACGTGCCGGAAAATCTCTTGATGGTTCGCCTGCCGACTCGCGACCAGCTTACCCGCGAGTTGTCGACCGTTGCGCGAGGTCCTTGTTGGGGTTGATCAGGTACTTCTCGCCCGTCGCCAGCCTGGAGTACACGGCGATTTCCTCGAGGCGCAGCGCCTCGGCGAGAGAGATCTCCTTGGTGTAGGTGCTCGCGAAGGTGGTCTTGATCTCGGCGGCCACCCGCTCACGCAGCTTCTGGGCAGCCTCGAACCCGATCTTCTGGAGAAACGGTGTGAGCAGCCAGCCACCGACTCCCCACGCCATGCCGAACGTCCGGCTGAACTGCGTGGGCCCGCGGTCGAGACCGCCGTAGATGTAGACCTGCTTGTGGACGGTCGACCCGTAGCGGCTGTATTCCTTCGCCGTCCTGTTCGCCGCCGCCTCCATGGCCGTGAGGATCTGCCCCGCGATGGAGCCCCCGCCGATGGCATCGAAGGCCACGGTGGCGCCCGTGGCCACGAGGGCCTCGGTCAGGTCCTCCATGAACGTGAGCGCGCTCGAGTTGCACACGTGAGCGGCGCCGAGCTTCCTCAGAAGATCCACGTGCTCCTGCCGGCGCACGATGTTCACCAGGCCCACGCTGTCCTTGAGGCAGATCTTGCCGAGCATCTGCCCCAGATTGGAGGCGGCCGCGGTGTGCACGAGCGCCTTGTGTCCTTCCGCGCGCATGGTGGCGACCATGCCAAGGGCGGTGAGGGGATTCACGAAGCACGATGCCCCCTCGGCGGGTGTGGTGCCCGGCGGCAGCACCAGGCACTGCACGGCCTTGATGCAGCGATACTGCGAGTACATGGCGCCACCCAGAATCGCGACGGTCTTTCCCATCAACGCCTGTGCGGCCGGAGAGGCGCCCGCCTGGACGACCACGCCGGCGCCCTCGTTGCCGACGGGCATGGACTGACCGACTCGTCCCGCCGCGGCCTTGAGCGCGGCCGGAGGAATGCTCGCCGTCACCACGGGCTGATCCACCGTCCCGGATGTCTTGGCCGTGCTCATGTCGGCGCCTCCGAAGAGGAGCCCCTGGTCGGAGGGATTGATGGGAGCCGCGCCCATGCGGACGATCACCTCTTCTGGCTTGGGCTCCGGCATCGGGACGTTCACGAGCGAGAGCTCGAGGCTGCCGTCCTGCCTCACCGTGGAACGAAGCTGCAGCCCCGTGCTGGTCTGTGCCATGTGTCGTTTCCCGTTGTCTATCGGTTCGAACTGGACGGCTCGTACGCGCTGGCGCGGTCGTCGCGATGGGTGGGCGCGAGCTCGGTGGCCGGGTCCCCCGCGACACGGGTGTGACGCATGACGCGCACCTCGCGATAGTCGTACGGCCGAGCCCGGTGCAGCACGCAGCGGTTGTCCCAGATGACCACGTCGCCGGGCCGCCACCGATGGGCGTACGTCCGTGGTGGTCGGCAGGCGAAGTCGATCAGGTCGGAGAGGAGCTTCTCCGACTCGGCCTCGTCGAGGCCGGGAATGCCGTAGGCGTGACGGCCGATGAAGAGGGCGGGGCGACCCGTGACGGGGTGCAGCCGGAGCGGCGCCCCCTTCGTGTGATAGCCGTAACCGGCCCCGGTCTGAACCGTGTGACCAATCCTGGCCTGGGAGCGATAAAGAGAATGGTGCGCCGAGAGCCCCGCGATGCGCCGGCGCGTTGCCTCGTCCAGCGCATCGTAGGCTGCCCGCATGTCGGCCCACTCGGTTTCGCCAGCGGCCGACGGGACCACCTGGGCCGAGAGCACGGAGGCCTTGGCCGCCAACGGCATGTACGAGCTGTCGGTATGCCAGCCCTCATTACCGCGCAAGGATTTGAAGCGATGCTCGTCCGCCCCCATGACCGATCCATCGGGCTTCTGGTTGCTGATCGCCACCGCCTTCTGCTCAGGGTCCGGAGCCAGGAGCTCGATATCCCCGAAGCGATTGGCGAACGCCACCTGCGCCTCTGGTGACAAGTCCTGTGCGGGGAACACCAGGACCGCATACGCGTGGAAGGCCTGCTCCACGGTCTTCCAGGTGAGCGCGTCCATCCGGGAGAGGTCGAGGCCGGTGACTACGGCGCCCAGCGTGGCATCGATCGGCGCGATCTCTGGCTCCAAGGGATCCCCTCGTGATCTGGCAGCATGCTGCCGGGGCACGACGGAGTCAAGATGGGCCAGCATCCCTGGGCGGAACGCAACGCCGACGGTTGGCTCTCTTGGAGCCCCGCGAGTTCCCGACGTTAACGTCTGTCCGAATCAGTCACGCGACGCTGCGAGTGATGCTCAATTCAGCCGTGGACGACGGCATTATCCTGGCGAACCCAGCGGCCAAGAGGACACACATCGGGACACATTTCCGCTCTGACGCGAAGCTGACGGCATGCGAACTGGTAGAAAAAAATGGTGGGCAGGGACGGGATTGAACCGCCGACACCAGGATTTTCAGTCCTGTGCTCTACCAACTGAGCTACCTGCCCATGCACGACTGGAGCGACCTGCGCAGGGTCGTGAGGATACCACGATCCCGGGGCCTTGACACCGCGGCGCCCGGCCCGCTAGTAGTAGGTAGGGCGCGCGCCGGGCGGCGCGCCGCGAGAACACGTTCTCCTCCCCCGCCCGACCCCACCAGGAGCGATGCCATGACGAGGACGCGTTTCAGGCTCGTGCTGTCGGCAGTCGCGATCGTGGTGCTCGGAACGGCAGGCGGCCTCCAGGCCGGTTTCTCCTTCGCGCGCGATCCAGGAGTGCGGGGCGGCCCGCCGGGCGCCGGCGGCGCGCTCGGCGGGTTGAGCCCGACCGAGACGGCCTTCTTCACCGACGGCCAGGACGCCTTCGAGGAAGCGGAGGGCGTCGGCGACGGCCTCGGCCCGCGCTTCAACCTCGACAGCTGCGCGGGCTGTCACACCCAGCCGGCCACCGGCGGCACGAGCCCGGCGATGAATCCTCAAGTCGGCGTGGCCACCGCCTTCGGCGCGCGCAACACGGTTCCCTCGTTCATCAGCCTGACGGGGCCGGTGCGCGAGGCGCGCTTCCCGCTCAAGCCCGACGGCACGCCCGACGGCGGCGTGCACGCGCTGTTCGTCATCAGCGGCCGCAACGATCCCACCGGCGACGCCGGCGGCTGCACCGCGATGCAGGAGGACTTCGAGACCCAGGTCCGCCGGGGCAACGTCATCTTCCGCACGCCCACGCCGACCTTCGGCGCCGGGCTGATCGAGATGGTGCCCGACCACGCGATCGTCGACAACCTGGCGGCGAATACGATGGCCAAGAAGCTCTGGGGCATCCACGGGCGCCCGCACCGGGTGTCGGTGACCGGCGATCCCAATCACAACGGCAACGATGGCACCATCGCGCGCTTCGGCTGGAAGGCGCAGAACAAGTCGCTGCTGCTCTTCTCCGGCGAGGCGTACAACGTCGAGATGGGCATCAGCAACGAGCTGTTCCAGAGCGAGCGCGACGAGAACCCGACCTGCCAGTTCGCGACGGTCCCCAACGACACCACCGACACCAACGCCGCGGGCGGGACCGCCACCATCAGTGACGTCGAGAAGTTCTCCTTCTTCATGCGCTTCCTCGACGCGCCGGCGCCCAGCCCGGACACGCCGGGCGGCGCCGGCTCCATCACGCGCGGGCGGATGGTCTTCGGCGCGATCGGCTGCGCCCTCTGCCACACGCCCACGCTCCGGACGGGCAACACGACGGTGGTCGCGCTGCGCAACCGTGACGTCAACCTCTTCTCGGACCTGGCCCTGCACCAGATGGGGCCGGGGCTGGCCGACAACGTGGCGCAGGGCCAGGCCAGGGGCGACGAGTTCCGCTCGGCGCCGCTCTGGGGGCTGGGCCAGCGGATCTTCTTCCTGCACGACGGCCGCACGACGGACCTGATCGAGGCCATTCGCGCCCACCGGAGCGCGGGCAACGCCAAGTTCGGCCCCTCGGAGGCCAACGGGGTGGTGGACGCCTTCAACCGGCTCAACGAAGGGAGCAAGCAGGACCTGCTGAACTTCCTCCGCTCGCTGTAGTCGTTCGGGACACCGGGGCGCGGTGCCCACGCCGCGCCCCGGCCGTCTCTACTGGAGAAGCGTGACGATCCCGATCCCGCCCGACTTCTCGAACATCAGCGTGACGATGAACGTCTCGCCCGGCGCGAGCGGCCGCGCCAGGTCGGCGAGCACGACGTGGGTGCTCTCGGGGGTGAAGCGCACGGTGACGGCCCCGGGGATCTCCATGCGGGTGATCGGGGCGCCGGCGCCGGAGACGAGGCGGGCCTGCCGGGCCACCGGCGAGCTCACGCCGACGAGGACGTCGCCGTACTTGCCGCTGCTGGAGACGTCGAACGTGACGAGGATGCCGTCCGCCTGCCGCACCGCCCGGCCGTTCTCGGTGCGGATGCGCACGCCGCCCGTGTCCATGACGGTCGGGTAGTAGACGCAGCCGGCGAGGAGCAGGAACAGCGCCGGGAGGACCGCGCGCCGGACCATCACAGCCCCTTGAACGCGCCGTCGGCCGCCATCGCCCGGAACGCGCGCTCGTACGCCTGCACCGTCCGCTCGAGATCCTCCTCGGAGTGGACCGCCGAGATCCACCCGTGATTCGCCGAGCAGTCCACGCCGTTGTTGAGCAGCGCGCAGCGCAGCAGATGATAGAGCGCGCCCTTGCGCGGGCGGTCGAAGCCGGCCAGGCCGGGCTTGCCCTCGAACGACACATGATAGATGGACGCCTCGCCGTAGCAGGTGCCGGGGGCGCCGGCCCGGCGCATCGCCTCGGCCAGCGCGCCGCGCAGGAAGTCGCCCGCCTTGCTGGCGCGCGCCTGCAGCGCGGCGTCGCCGACCAGCTCGAGCGTGGCGATGGCGGCCGCCGCCGACAGGGGGTTCGCGTTGAACGTGCCGGCGTGGGCCACCCGCGAGGCGCGGTCCCACGTGGCGTCACCGCGGAAGGTGAGCATGGACATGAGCTCGCGCGCGCCGCAGAGCGCGCCGCCCGGCAGGCCGCCGGCGACGATCTTGGCCAGCGTGGTGAGATCGGGGGTGACGTTGTAGTACTGCTGGGCGCCGCCCGGCGCGTAGCGGAAGCCGGTGATCACCTCGTCGAAGATCAGCACGACGTCGTGGCGGGTCGTCAGCGCGCGCAGCTCTTGCAGATACCCGGGGATCGTCGGCGTCGTCCCCGCCTGGCCGCCGGCCGGCTCCAGGATGACGGCGGCGATGTCGCCGCGCTCGAGGGCGGTCGCGACGGCCTTGCTGTCGTTCGGGGGGCAGATGACGACCTGGTCCATCGTGACGCCCGGCACGCCGGCCGACATCGGCACGTCGTAGGGCGGGTTCACCGCGGCCACCGCGCCGTCGTGCCAGCCGTGGAAATGGCCCGCCAGCTTCAGGATCTTCGACCGGCCGGTGAACGCGCGCGCGACGCGCATCGCCAGGTGCGTGGCCTCGGTGCCCGACATCGTGAAGCGCGTCAGCTCCGCGCACGGCACCAGGCGGTTGACGAGCTCGGCCCACCGCACCTCCGGCTCGTGGCTGGCGCCCAGGTGCGTGCCGCGCGCCATCTGCGCCTGCACCGCCGCCACGACGGCGGGATGGCAGTGGCCCAGGAAGAGCGCGCCGTGACCCATCCAGTAGTCCACGTACTCGAGGCCGTCCACGTCCCACTTGCGGCTGCCGGCCGCGCGGTCCACGTAGACCGGGAACGGCACCAGGTGGCGGATGTCGTGGGTAATGCCGCCGGGGATCGCCGCCCGCGCGCGCTCGGCGAGCGCGGCCGACTTGGGGTGCTTCGCGCGAAACTCCTCGTGAATGGTCATGTCCGCTCTCCTCGCAGGCGCCCCCATGATAACCCGAGCAGCGCGACGACCGACGCGTGCGTGTCGGTGCCGAGGCCGTCCACGGTGGGCTCGTGCAGCCGGGTGATGCCGTCAGCGGCCCCGGCGGCGACGCACGCCTCGATGAGCCGGCGCTCCTCGGCCGGCGTGTGCAGCAGCGGGCGGCCGGTGAGCCGGCCGAGCTGGGCCACAATCCCGTAGGCGCCCCAGTTGGACACGCCGGCGACGACGAGGTGATCGGCCGGCACGACGCACGCAATGCGCGCCATCAGCCGCCCCTCGCGCGCCAGTCGCGCGTACACGCGCCCCATGCCGATCTCGTTGCCGCCATCGCCTATCGCTATTGTAGCGAGTGGCGTGAGAGCGGCTCGAAGCGCAGGTGGGCTGGTCTGAGGAGCGCGTGGCTCCGACACGCGCGGTCTTCCCGTGCCCGGTCTTCCCGCGAGCGCGGCTGATTTCCGCCCGCCCGGTTTTCCCCTGCCCGATCTTTGCGCCAGCACAAACATCTCGTCGAGCGGGCGATTCCAGGCCGCGACCGACACGCCGCGGGCGTTCAGGTAGTCGCCGCTTCGGCCGCGGCCGGGGCGCTCGATGGCGACCAGGTGGGTGGGGCGCTCGCGGGCGAGGACGTCCGCGGCGGCGGTCGGTCCGGCGGGGTACGCGAAGGCGTCGGGGGGCTCGCCGAGCACGCGCAGCGATGCCTCCAGCGGCGGCAGCGCGGCGGGATCGGTCGTGTAGCGCACGTGGGCGCCGAGGCGGCGCAGCGCCCGGCCCAGCACGGCGGCGCCGGGCGGCCCGTCGGTCTCCGGCATCCCCTCGGCCACCACGAAGCCGGTGGCGATCAGCACGACGGGCGCCCGCGCCAGCGCGCGGGCCGCCGCCAGCGCGCCGCCCGGCTGGAAGAAGGCGGCGATACCGCGGCCGCCGGGATCGAGGGCCAGCAGGTGATCGATCGGATCGGCGTGGAGCGGGCGCGCGGCGGGCACGGCTCAGGACGCTATCACACCTGGTACGCCACCTCGTAGAGGATGGCCTGATAGGGGGCGAGCGGGCGCGCGCCGCCGCCGCCGGCGAAGCCCGCGTCCTCGCTGTCGAGGAGCACGCGCCAGTCCGCGGGCGGCGTGAACGGATGCGCCGCCGCCGTCAGGTTGGCGACCAGCCGCACGCCCCCGGCGCCGGGGCCGGGGCGGATCAGCGTCAGCACGCCGCCGCTCGCGTCCACCTCCACGCGCGCGCGGGGCTTGCCCTGCGCGCCGAGCGCTGGATGCTCGCGGCGCAGCGCGAGCCAGCGGCGGTAGTACCGGTACAGCTCACCATGGCGCGGCGCCCCCGCCAGCGCGTGGTTCAGCCGCGAGCGCACGAACGTCGCCGGCTCCGACGGCTCGGGAATGTCGCCGTGCCAGCCGAAGCGCTCGAACTCGGCGGCCCGCCCGCGGCGCACCGCCTCGACCAGCGCGGGATCGAGGTGCGAGACGAAGTACTGGAACGGCGCCGTCTCGCCGTGCTCCTCGCCCATGAACACGAGCGGCAGCGCGGGCGCCGCGAACAGCAGCGCGGCGGCCGCCTTCACGGCGGCGAACGGCACGATCGCGGATAGCCGGTCGCCCTGGGCGCGGTTGCCGACCTGGTCGTGGTTCTGCAGGCACACGACGAAGCGCTCGCCGTCGAGGTCGGCGCTGGGCGTGCCGCGCGGGCGGCCGAAGTACTCGGACGGCTCGCCCTGGAAGGCGAACCCTTCGGCGAGCGCACGCGCGAGGCCGCGGCCGCCGGCGAAGTCGGCGTAGTAGCCGGTCGTCTCGCCGGTGAGGCGGGCGTGCACGGCGTGGTGGAAGTCGTCGGACCACACGGCGTCGAGGCCGAGGCCGCCGGCGGCGGGCGGCAGCACGATCCGCCGGTCGTTGTCGTGCGACTCGGCGACGATGTGCACGGGCCGGTCGAGACGGCGGGCCGCCGCGCGGGCGGCCTGGGCCACCTCGGTCAGCACGTGGACCGGGCTCGCGTCGAAGATCGCGTGGATCGCGTCCAGCCGCAGGCCGTCCAGATGGAACTCGCGGATCCAATACGGCGCGTTGTCGACGACGTGGCGCCGTACGCCCCCGCTGTCGGGACCGTCGAAGTTGATCGCGCTCCCCCACGGCGTCGTGTAGCGGTCGGTGAAGTAGGGGCCGTACTCGCCCAGGTAGTTGCCCTCGGGGCCGAGGTGGTTGTAGACGACGTCGAGGAACACGCTGAGGCCCCGCGCGTGGGCGGCGTCCACCAGCCGGCGCAGGCCGCGGGGGCCGCCGTAGGTGGACTGGGGGGCGTAGAGGTGCGCGCCGTCGTAGCCCCAGTTGCGGGAGCCGGGAAACTCCGCCACCGGCATGAGCTGCAGCGCGGTGATGCCGAGGTCCACCAGGCGGGGCAGATGGGGGATGACGGCCTCGAAACTCCCGGCCGCGGTGAACGTCCCCACGTGCAGCTCGTAGAAGACCAGGTCGGCCTGCGCGTGGCCGCGAAAGCCGTGGTCGGTCCACGCGAAGCGGTCCGGATCGACCACCACCGAGGGGCCGTGGACCCCCTGGGGCTGGAAGCGGGACACGGGGTCGGGCCGATGGCGCGCACCGTCCAGGCGGTACTGATAGCGGGCGGCGGCCGCCACCCCCGGTAGCGTGCGCTCGAACAGCCCGTCGGCACAGGCCGTCAGGGGCTCGGCCGGGCGCCCCTCGACGAGCACCTCCACCGAGCGGCAGCGCGGGGCCCACACCCGGAACGCGGCACCGTCGTCACGCAGGGTGGCGCCGAGATCAAGACTTGCGCCAAACGACGTCATACGGTCCAATGACCGTTGTCCACGGTGCGTCGCCCGGGTCGAGGTGAAAGGGTTCGCGCGGATGAGCTATCCGTTCTCACTGGTACTCCATACCCATCTTCCGATGGTGGTCAATCACGGGCGCTGGCCCCACGGCAGCGACTGGTTGAACGAGGCTGCCTTCGAGTGCTATCTGCCTCTGCTGGAGACCGCGCACCGGCTCGTCGCCGACGGGCTGTCGCCGAAGTGGACGATCAACATCTCCCCCGTGCTCACCGAGCAGCTGGCCTCGCCGGAGTTCCAGAAAGAGCTCTCCTTCTATTACGAGAACGTGCGGCGGGCGTGCGTGGAGAGCCGCGCGTACTTCGTGGGCGAGAAGCAGCAGGAGATCGTCGCGCTCACCTTTTTCTGGGAAGAGTTCTACGAGCGCATGTGGGAGCTGCACCGGCGCATCGGCGGCGACATTCCCGGCACCTTCGCCGACCTGCAGCGGGCCGGCCACGTGGAGATCATCACCTGCGCCGCCACCCACGGCTACCTGCCACTGCTCTCGCGCGACGAGTCCATCCACCTGCAGCTGCGCACCGCCGTCGAGACGCACAAGCGCCACTTCGGCCGGGCGCCGCGCGGCATCTGGCTGCCGGAGTGCGCGTACCGGCCCCGCTACGAATGGACGCCGCCGACCGGGCCCGACCGCGGGCGCGAGCGCCGCATCCGGCCCGGCCTCGAAGAGCTGCTGGCCGCCCACGGCCTCGAGTACTTCGTGGCCGACTCGCACCTGGTCGCCGCCGGCCAGCCGGTCTCCCTCTACAAGGACTACCTGTCGCCGCGCGGCGAGGTGCACGAGCGCGCCACGCCCCTGCCGCTGGGCGAGCCGCGCTCGCCCTACGTCCCCTATCGCGTCGCCTCGCGCGGCGGCACCGGCTCGGCGGTGGCATTCATCCGCGACCCGCGCTCGACGCTGCAGGTGTGGAGCCGTGACCACGGCTATCCGGGCGAGTATCACTTCCTCGAGTTCCACAAGAAGCACTTCCCCGGCGGGCTGCGCTTCTGGCGCATCACCGACAACTCCAACGACCTCGGCAGCAAGCAGGTGTACGAGCCCAAGGTCGCCGCCGAGAAGGTGGGGCTGCAGGCCAGCCACTTCGTGGGCATGCTGCGCGAGATGATGAAAGCAAACCGCGGCGGCCGCCCCGCGCTGGTGTGCTCGCCCTACGACTCCGAGCTGTTCGGCCACTGGTGGTTCGAGGGGCCGGCGTGGCTCGAGCACGTCGTGCGCGACATGCACCGCGACGGCGTGCAGCCGATGACGCTCAGCGAGGCGCTGGCGGTGGTGCCGCCGCAGGGGCCGCTGGCGCTGCCCGAGGGGTCGTGGGGCGAGGGCGGCGACCACCGCGTGTGGCTCAACCGCGAGACCGAGTGGACGTGGGACCGCGTGTACTCCGCCGAGCGCGAGTGGGTCGAGCATCTGCGGCAGGGCGACGGCGGCCACGCCGATCTCAAGCGCGTGCTCAACCAGACCTCGCGCGAGCTGCTGCTGCTGCAGTCCTCCGACTGGCAGTTCCTCATCACGACCGGCGCCGCCCGCGACTACGCCGAGCGGCGGGTCGCCGAGCACTACGCGGAGTTCAAGCGGCTGAGCGAGCTGGCCACCACGCTGCGCGGCGGCGAGCCGCTCTCCATCGAGGCCGCCAACACGCTGCACCGCCTCGAGCGCCAGGACTTCGTCTTCCCCGACCTCGACACCTCGTGGGCGCAGGCGCCGGCGACGTGATGCCGACCCGGCGGCGCGCGCGCGTCCTCGGCATGATCATGGCGGGCGGCAAGGGCGAGCGGCTGCACCCGCTCACCCGCGACCGCTCCAAGCCCGCCGTCCCCTTCGGCGGCCGCTACCGGATCGTGGACTTCGTGCTGTCGAACTTCGTCAACTCCGAGATGGCGGCGCTGTACGTGCTGGTGCAGTACAAGTCGCAATCGCTGATCGAGCACCTGCGGCAGGCCTGGCGCACGTCGGGGATCCTCCCCGACTACTTCATCACGGTGGTGCCGCCGCAGATGCGCTTCGGCCCCGCCTGGTATCGCGGGACCGCCGACGCGGTGCTGCAGAACCTCAACGTCGTGGACGACTTCAACCCGGACATCGTCGCGATCTTCGGCGCCGACCACATCTACCGGATGGACGTGAACCAGATGCTGATCTTCCACGAGGAGTCGGGCGCCGACGTCACGGTGGCTGCCCGCACGGTGCCGCGCCGGGAGGCGAGCCAGTTCGGCGTGCTGGAGACCGACCGCACCGGCCGCGTGGTCAGCTTCGAGGAGAAGCCGGCCCGTCCCAAGGGGATGGCCGCCGATCCCGAGCGCTGCATGGTCTCGATGGGCAACTATCTCTTCTCGCGCCAGGCGCTGGTGGACGCGCTGCTGTCCGACGCCCGCCGCTCCACCGACCACGACTTCGGCCGCTCGATCATCCCCGAGCTGGTGCCGACCGGGCGCGTGTACGCCTACGACTTCCAGTCCAACGAGGTGCCGGGGGTGAAGCCCTACGAAGAGCACGGCTACTGGCGCGACGTCGGCACCGTGCAGGCGTACTGGGACGCCCACATGGACCTGCTCGGCGAGTCGCCGCGCTTCGACCTCGACAACCGCTGGTGGCCGATCCGCACCGGCCAGCACCCGGGGCCGCCCGCGCGGTTCATCGGCGGGGAGGTGGACAACGTGCACGTCGGCGAAGCCTCGCTGATCAAGCGGGCCACGATCCGCAACTCGATCCTCGGCCGCTCGGTGTGGGTCAACGAGGGCGCGGTGATCGAGGACTCGATTGTCATGGACCACACCACCGTCGGCAAGGGCGCCCGCCTCAAGCGCGCCATCGTGGACCGCTTCAACATCATTCCGGCCGACAGCGAGATCGGCGTGGATCCGGTGATCGACCGCCGACGACACTACGTGGACCCGTCCGGTATCGTCGTGGTTCCCCGGGGCGGCCGCCGCGAGTTCCTGCTCGGGCTGGAGGAGTTCTAGAGACCCCCGGCCGTGGCCGCCCCCCGCTCGATCGTCATCCACGGGCACTTCTACCAGCCGCCGCGCGAGAATCCCTGGCTCGAGACCGTCGAGGTCCAGGACTCGGCGGCGCCGTTCCACGACTGGAACGAGCGGGTCACCGCCGAGTGCTACGCGCCCAACACCGCCGCCCGCCGGGTGGACGACGGCAACCGCATCCTCGACATCGTGAACAACTTCGAGGGGATCTCGTTCAACATCGGCCCCACGCTCTTCTCGTGGCTGGAGCGGTGGGCGCCCGCGGTATACCGCAAGATCCTCGACGCCGATCGCGCCAGCGCGGCGGCCCGCGGCCACGGCAACGCCATCGCGCAGGTCTACAACCACCAGATCATGCCGCTCGCCTCCCGGCGCGACAAGGTCACCCAGGTGCGGTGGGGCCTCGAGGACTTCCGCCATCGCTTCGGCCGCGAGGCGGAGGGGATGTGGCTGCCGGAGACGGCCGCCGACAGCGAGACGCTGGAGGTTCTCGCCGAGGCCGGCGTGCGCTTCACGATCCTGGCGCCCGCCCAGGCCTGGCGGATCCGCCCGCTCGGCGGCGACGCGTGGGAGGAGGTCAACGGCGGCATCGACCCCAGCCGCGCCTATCGCTGGCGCGGCCGCCGTGGGCTGTCGCTGGCGCTCTTCTTCTACGACGGGCCCGTCTCGCGCGCGATCGCCTTCGAGCACCTGCTCGGGAGCAGCGAGAAGTTCGCGGCGCGGCTGCGCGCCGCCTTCTCGCCCGCGCGCGACTGGCCCGAGCTGGTGCACTGCGCGACCGACGGCGAGTCGTACGGCCACCACAGTCGCTTCGGCGAGATGGGGCTGGCCGCCGCGCTGCAGACCCTGGACGCCGAGGACGGCGTCACGCTGACCAACTACGCCGCGTTCCTGGCCGCCCACCCGCCCACCCACGAGGCGCAGATCCACGAGGCCACCTCGTGGTCGTGCCCGCACGGCGTCGAGCGCTGGCGGGCCGACTGCGGCTGCCGCGTGCGCGACGACTGGCACCAGCGCTGGCGCGGGCCGCTGCGCGAGGCGCTCGACTGGCTGGGCGAGCAGGCCGACGGCGTGTACGAGACGCGCGCCGGCGCGCTGCTCAAGGACCCGTGGGAGGCCCGCGACGACTACGTCGGCGTGCTGCTCGACCGCCGCCGCGAGCGCGTGGAGCGCTTCCTGGCCGCGCACCTGCGCGGGGCGCCGGAGCCCGCCGGCCGGCTGGAGGCCCTCCGGCTGCTCGAGATGCAGCGCAACCGGCTGCTCATGTACACCTCGTGCGGCTGGTTCTTCGACGAGATCTCCGCCCTCGAGCCCGTCCAGATTCTCCGGTACGCGGCGATGACGCTGCAGTATCTGCGCGACCTCGGCGGCGGCCACCTCGAGCCCGAATTCGAGCGGCGGCTGGCCGCCGCGCCCAGCAACCTCGCCGCCTTCGGCGACGGCGGCGAGATCTATCGCCGCCTGGTGGTGCCGGCGGTGGTGGACCTCCGGCGCGTCGTCGCCCACTACGCGATCACCGGGCTCATCGACGAGCATCCCGACGACACGCGCGTCTACGCCTACCGCGTGCGCCGGCTGGACGAGGCGCGCGACGCCTCCGGCGTCACCGCGCTCCGCATCGGCCACGTGGAGGTGCACTCGGAGATCACCGGCGAGACGCGCGAGGCGACCTACGCGCTCCTGCACTTCGGCGGCCACGACATCTCCTGCGCCCTGCAGGCGTGGGAGGGGCGGGCCGCCTACGAGCGCATGAAGACCGACCTGCTGCGGCGCTACGCGCGCTACTCGCTGGCCGACATGGTCCGCGGCATCGACGAGTACTTTCGCGGCGAGGCGTTCGGGCTGCCCCACCTGTTCCTGGAGGAGCGGCGCCGGGTGTTGGCGCGGGTCATCGCCTCCGTGCTGGAGAAGCACGAGGAGACGTACCGCCACATCTGGGAGGAGAACCGCAAGCTGGTGCGCTACCTGCGCCAGGCCGATGCTCCCATCCCCGACGCGCTGGCCATCGTGGCCCGTCACGTCCTCGAGCAGGAGACGCTCGCCGTGCTGGGCCGCCTCGAGCGCCCGGGGCCGCTGCCCGAGCGGGTGCTGGAGCTCATCGGCGAGGCCCGCGCGCTGGGGCTGACGCTCGACCTGGCGGCGGCCAAGCCCGCGCTGCAGGCGGCAGTGGATCGCGCGCTCGACACCGTCGCCGCCGAGCCGAGCGACGGCCGCGTGGCCGACGCCTGCCACCTGATCGCCGACGCCCGCCGGCTCGACCTGCGCTTCGGCCTGTGGGCCACCCAGAATCGCTTCTTCGAGATCTGGCGGGCGCGGACCGACGCGCGCCCGCGGCTGGCCCCGCTGGCCACCGTCCTCGGCTTCAAGCTCCTCGCCGAGCCATGATGCTCGACCCCAAGGCGCTGCGCCGGTCGGTCGTGATCGAGAACGTCGCGCCCGTCGTGAACGGCGGGCGCTACCCGATCAAGCGCGAGGCCGGCGGACGGCTCGAGGTCACCGCCGACATCGTCAAGGAGGGACACGACGTCCTGGCGGCGTTCGTCAAGTACCGCCGCGCCGATGCGGCAGTCTGGCAGGAGGCGCCGATGCGGCTCGTGGACGAGGACCGCTGGGCCGGCGCCGTCGTCCTCGAAGACAACGCGCGCTACGTGTACGCGATCGAGGCGCTGCCCGATCCGTTCCGCTCCTGGCTGGCCGACCTCGCCAAGCGCGTGGCGGCGCGGCAGGACGTGGCGAGCGAGCTGCGCGAGGGCGCGGCCCTGGTGCGGGCGGCCGCCGGCCGCGCCGCCGGCGCGGACGCGCAGGCGCTGGGCGGCTGGGCCGAGCGCATCGAGCGCGCGCGCGACCAGGCGGAGGCGGTCCAGCGCGCGCGCGACGAGACGCTGGCCGCGCTCATGGACCGCCACCTCGACCGCGCCGACGCCACCTGGTCGGAGGCCGTGTACGAGGTCGTGGTGGATCGCGAGCGGGCGCGCTTCGCGGCGTGGTACGAGTTCTTCCCGCGCTCGGGCGTGGCCGGGCGTCACGGCACCTTCCGCGATGCCGAGGCCCAGCTCGAGCGGGCGGCGGCCATGGGCTTCGACGTCGTCTACCTGCCGCCGATCCATCCGATCGGCCGCGCCTTCCGCAAGGGGCGCAACAACGCGCTGACCGCCGAGCCGGGGGACCCGGGCAGCCCGTGGGCGATCGGCGGCCCCGAGGGGGGTCACGACGCCGTCCACCCCGAGCTCGGCACGCTCGCCGACTTCGACCGGTTCGTGGCGCGGGCGCGCGCGCTGGGGCTGGAGGTCGCGCTCGACTTCGCCCTGCAGTGCTCGCCCGACCATCCCTGGGTGCGCGAGCATCCCGAGTGGTTCTTCCACCGCCCCGACGGAACGGTCAAGTACGCCGAGAATCCGCCCAAGAAGTACCAGGACGTCTACCCGCTCAACTTCTACGGCGACGATCCGCGCCCGCTCTGGCAGGAGATGAAGCGCATCGTCGAGTTCTGGCTGGCCCACGGCGTCACGACGTTCCGCGTGGACAACCCGCACACGAAGCCGGTCCGGTTCTGGGAGTGGCTGATCCGCGAGGTGCAGCGCGCCCATCCCGAGACCGTCTTCCTGGCCGAGGCCTTCACCCGGCCGAAGATGATGAGGGCGCTGGCCAAGGCGGGGTTCACGCAGTCCTACACCTACTTCACCTGGCGCAACGACAAGCACGAGCTGCAGCACTACCTGGCGGAGATCACCGGCCCGCCGGTGGCCGAGTACTTCCGCGGCAACCTGTGGCCGAACACGCCCGACATCCTGCACGAGACGCTGCAGCACGGTGGGCCGCCCGCCTTCCGGCTGCGGCTGGTCCTGGCCGCCACGCTGTCCTCGCTCTACGGCATCTACTCGGGCTACGAGCTGTGCGAGAACGTGCCGTTCGCGCCGGGCTCGGAGGAGTACCTGGGCTCCGAGAAGTACGCGCTGCGCGTGCGCGACTGGCGGGCGCCGGGCAACCTCGTCGGCTTCATCACCCGCATCAACCGGCTCCGGCGCGAGCACCGGGCGCTGCAGCTCTACCGCAATCTGAGATTCCACCACGCCGACGATCCCCACGTCGTCTGGTACAGCAAGATGACGGAGGAGCGCGACGACGTCGTCTTCGTGGCCGCCAACGTGGACGTCCACGCCACCCACGCCGCGATGGTGGAGGTGCCGATCGGCGAGCTCGGCATCGCCTCCGACGAGCCGTACGGGATGCACGAGGTGCTCAGCGACGTGACCTACGAGTGGCGGGGCCCGCGCGGCTTCGTCGACCTGGATCCGGCCCGCGACCTCGTGCAGATCTTCGTCCTGCGCCGCCGGTGAGCGGCGACCTCGCGGACTGGATCGCGGGCCAGCGCTGGTTCGCCGCCAAGAGCCGGCGGATCGTCGCCACCGCGGTGACGGACCGCATCCGGATCGGCGAGGCCACCGTGCACCTCGTCGACGTGCGCCTCGACGACGGCGGCGCCGACACCTACGTGGTGCCGTTGCGCGACACCGCGCCGCCGCGCGACGCCCTCGACGATCCGGCGTTCTGCCGCGCCCTGCTCGACCTGGTGGCCGGCGCCGGCCGCGCCGGCGGCGAGCGCGGCGCCC
>JBGQFW010000071.1:0-23054 GCA_041497115.1 Methylomirabilia bacterium | reverse complement strand
GGCTCGCCTGCGGCTGCGCCTCGCACTGCCCCGTTCACAGGCTCGGCTCGCCTGCGGCTGCGCCTCGCACTGCCCCGTTCACAGGCTCGGCTCGCCTGCGGCTGCGCCTCGCACTGCCACGTCGGCGGCGGCGATCAGGGATGGGATGCGGTCGGCGATCGTGGCCATGCGCGGATCCTTGCTCTCGCCGCGCACCCAGCGGCGGTGGAGCTGCTGCACGACCACCACGGTCTTCCAGAGCGCGAAGGCCTCCCACCAGCGCACCGCGGCGAGATCGGCGCCGGTGCGGGCGGCGTAGCGGGCGGCGATCTCCGCGCGGGGCGGCAGCCCCAGCCGCGCGACGCCCGCGTTGTTGAACCGCTGGGCGTGCGGCGGATCGGCCGGGTCCGGCCAGTAGTTGAGCAGCGTGCCGAGGTCGATCAGCGGGTCGCCCAGCGTGGCCATGTCCCAGTCGAAGATCGCGGCGACGCGGTCGGGGTCGGCCGGATCGAACTGGCAGTTGTCGAGCTTGAGGTCGTTATGCACGATCGACGCGCGGCTCGGTCGCGGGACGTCGCGCGCCAGGCGCGCGTGCAGCGTCTCCATCTCTGCCGGCGAGTCCTCGAACCGCGCGAGCTCCCAGCGCCGGGCCCAGCCGCTGAGCTGCCGCTCGACGAAGCCGTCGGGCTTGCCGAGGTCGGCGAGGCCGCAGGCGGCGGGATCGAGGGCGTGCAGGTCGGCCATCGCGTCCACCAGGGCGAAGGCGATGCGCCGGGCCACGTCCGGGTGGGCGCGCATGGCGGCGGGCAGCGCGGTGCGCACGACCTCGCCGCCGCGGCGCTCCATGACGAAGAAGTCGCTCCCGAGCACCGCGTGATCGTCGCAGAACACGTAGGCGCGCGGCGCGCGGTCGAAGTGGTGCCAGAGTCGGGAGAGCACCTTGAACTCCCGGCGCATGTCGTGGGCGCCGGGGGCCAGCTCGCCCATCGGCGGCCGCCGCAGCACCAGCTCGTGGTCGCCCAGACGCAGCAGGTAGGTGAGGTTGGCGGAGCCGTGGGGGAACTGCAGGACGGTCAGCGGGCCGTTCACGCCGGGCAGCGCCTCGGCCAGGCGCGGCAGCAGCCACGCCTCCAGGCGCGCCCAGTCGAGCGCCTCGCCGGGACGAACGGGCGCGATCTCGGGGACGGTGTCCGCGCTCATCTCGGGCAGGTGGCAAGTATAATCCCGATCAAGGCACCGGCATGACGCCCCCCACCGGAACGCGCAAGGTCCCCACCTACTGCTACCAGTGCGTGGCCGGCCCGGATTTGTTGACCGTCGTCGTCGAGGACGGCGTGGCGGTGAAGGTCGAGCCCAACTTCGGCGTCAAGGAGCACCCGGCCGGCGGCCGCCCCTGCGTGCGCGCCTACAGCCTGGTGCAGAAGCTCTACAACCCCCATCGCGTGAAGACCCCGCTGAAGCGGACGAACCCGCGCAAGGGGCGCGACCAGGACCCGGGCTGGGCGGCCGTCACCTGGGACGAGGCGCTCGACCTGCTGGCCGGCAAGCTGCGCGCGATCCGCGACGCCGGCTTCGTGGACGACAACGGCTACCCCCGCCTGGCGGTGACGTTCGGCGCCGGCGGCACCGCGCCGGCCTACCTCGGCGGCTTCCCGGCGTTCCTCTCGGCGTGGGGCGGGCCGCTCGACCAGGGCATCGGCAGCGGGCAGGGGATGAAGTGCGTCCACTCCGAGCACCTCTACGGAGAGTACTGGCACCGCGCGTTCACGGTGGCGCCCGACATGCCGACGACGACCTACGTGCTGTCGTTCGGCAACAACGGCGACGTGAGCGGCGGCGTCATCGGCGTCTGGCGCCACGCCGAGGCGCGCGGGCGCGGCGCCCGCTGGATCCAGTTCGAGCCCCACATGTCGGTGACGGCCGCCACCGCGGCGCGCTGGGTGCCGATCAAGCCCAAGACCGACGCCGCCGTGCTCTACGCGATCCTGCACGGCATCCTGCACGAGCACGACTGGCGCCGCGTCTGCGACGTGGACTACCTGGGCCGCATGACCAACGCGCCCTACCTGATCGGCCCCCACGGCTACTACCTGCGCGACGCCGTCTCCGGCGCGCCGCTGGTCTGGGACGAGCGGCGCGGCGCCGCGGTGCCCTTCGACACCCCGGGCGTGGCGGCGTACGCGCTGGAGGGCGAGTTCACCGTGGGCGGCGTCGAGGTCGGCCCCGACGAGGAGCGCTGGAGCCACGACGCGGTGTCGGCCCGCCCGTCCTTCGCGCTGCTGCGCGCCCACGTCAACCCCTACACGCCCGAGTGGGCGGCGCGGATCTCCGACGTGCCGGCCGAGACGATCCGCGAGGTGACGCGCGAGTATCTCGAGCACGCCCGGGTGGGCGCCACGATCGACGTGGAGGGCGTCACGCTGCCGCTGCGACCGGTGGCGATCCTGCTCGGCAAGTCGGTCAACAACGGCTGGGGCGGTTACGAGTGCTGCTGGGCGCGCACGCTGCTGGCCGCGCTGGTCGGCGCGCTCGAGGTGCCCGGCGGCATCCTCGGCACGACGATCCGACTGAACCGCCCCTCCTCGAACCGGATGGAATCGGTGCGGCCCGGCCCCGACGGCTTCATGGCCCAGCCGCTCAACCCGACGTCGAAGAAGGACTGGCAGGCGCGGCCGACGAGCCGCAGCGCGCACAAGACGCTGGTGCCGCTCGTCTCCGACGGCTCGTGGTCGGGCGCGCTGTCGCCCGCGCAGCTGCCCTGGCTCTTCATGGGCGACCCGCCGCCCAACTGGCCGGAGCCCACGCCGCCCGAGGTCTGGATCGTCGGCCGCAGCAACCCGGCCGTCTCGTGCTGGGACACCGACCTCGTGATGTCCAAGCTCACGCGCTTCCCCTTCGTCGCCGCCTTTGCCTACACGCAGGACGAGACCAACTGGTTCGCCGATCTGCTGCTGCCCGACGCGACCGATCTGGAGTCCTACCAGCTCTTCCGGGTGGGCGCGACGAAGTACGTCGAGTCCTACTGGGACCACCAGGGCGTGGCGCTGCGCCAGCCCGTCGCCGACTCGCCCTGTGACACGAAGGACCTGACCGACGTGGGCACCGAGCTGGCCCGTCGGCTCGGTCTCCTCGAGCGGTACAATGACGCGCTCAACAGCGGCGTCGCGCTGGGGGTGCCGCTCAAGACGCCGCAGTACGACGTCAGCCTCGACCCCGCCACACCGCACCCGGCGGCGGAGATCTGGGACCGCGCCTGCCGGGCCGCCACGCTGTCGCTGTCGAACGGCCGGGAGGAGCACGACCTCGCGTGGTTCAGCGAGCACGGCGTCTACCTGGTGCCGTTCTCGCGGCTCAACTGGTACCTGCACCCGGAGATGGTCCGCAAGGGGCTGCGCTACGAGCTGCCCTACCAGGAGCGGCTCAAGCGGATCGGCCAGGAGCTCAAGCACCGGCTGCACGAGCAGGACATCCATTGGTGGGACACGCAGCTCGAGGAGTACCAGGCGCTGCCGCCCTGGAAGGACTTCCCCGACATCTGGGTGGACGTGGCGCGGCGCCGCGGCAAGAAGCCCGAGGACTATCCCCTCTGGCTGCTCACCAGCCGTAGCATGCAGTACTCGTGGGGCTCGCAGGTGTCGCTGCCGCTCCTCGCCGACGTCGCGCGCCACGTCAGGGGCCACTTCGGCGTCATGCTCAACGCGAAGATGGCGGCGCTGCACGGGGTGGCCGACGGCGACGAGATCTGGATCGAGTCGCCCATCGGCCGCCAGAAGGGCACCGCCATCCTGCGCGAAGGCGTACGCCCCGACGTCGTCGTCGCGCTCCAGCAGTTCGGCCAGTGGGCGACACCGGTGCCCGCCGGGCTCGAGTCCATGCCCAACCTCAACGCGCTGGAGCCGATCGATCTCTCACTGATCGATGCCACCGGCAGCGGCAGCGACCTCATCCGCGTGAAGGTCTACCGCGCCCACGGAGACCGCTGATGCGCTGGGGCATGGTGATCGACCTCCGCAAGTGCGTGGGGTGCCAGACCTGCACGATCGCCTGCCACGAAGAGAACGCGCTGCCGCCGGGCATCTTCTGGCGCCACGTCGTGGACGTCGAGGTCGGCGAGTATCCCGACGTGCGGCGCGCGTTCCTGCCGATGGGCTGCCAGCACTGCGCCGAGCCGCCGTGCGTCCCCGTGTGTCCGACGGGCGCCAGCCAGCAGCGCGCGGACGGCATCGTGTTCGTGCAGTACGACATGTGCATCGGCTGCGGCTACTGCGCGGTCGCCTGCCCCTACCGCGCGCGCCACATGATCCACGACCAGGAGTGGTACTTCCTCTCGCCGACGCCGTCGGAGAAGAAGGCGCACGACCCCGAGCGCCACGGCGTCATGAGCAAGTGCACCTTCTGCAAGCACCGGGTGGACAAGGCCCCGGCCGGCGCCACGCCGGGCGTCGATCCCGAGTACACGCCGGTGTGCGTGTCATCGTGCATCGCCAACGCCATGCATTTCGGTGACCTCGACGACGCCAACAGCAACGTCAGCCGGCTCCGCGAAGAGCACCAGCCCGGCGTGCTGCTCGAAGAGCTGAACCTGAAACCCTCGCTCTTCTACATCACCGAGTGAGCGCGGCGGCGACGCGCCCGGCAGTGAAGGGCCCGATCTCCACGCCCATCGCCCTGATGCCCGCCGTGCTCCAGCACGAGTGGGACCTGTATCACGCGACCTGGTTCACGCTGATGGGCGTGGGCGGCGGAATCTTCCTGGTCTCGCGGCTGCTCCGGCTGGAGCGCGGGCTCGGCGTCTGGCTCGGCCTGCCGGTGGTGGACCTGGTCTCGTTCGTCGTGATCGGCGTCGGCGGCCTGATCCTCCTGTGGAGCCTGGGCCGGCCGCTGCGCTTCCTGCGCGCGATCCTGAAGCCGCAGACGAGCTGGATCAGCCGGGGCGCCATCGCCGACTTCATCTTCATCGCGCTGGGCGGCGCGTTGATCCTGCCCGGCCTGACGCTCGGCGGCGCGCGACCGTTCACGTGGCTTCCGTGGGACGCGTGGGCGTCCACGGCCACCGGCCGCGTGCTCGAAGGCGTGGCGCTGGCCGCCGCCGCCATCGTGATCGTCTACGCCGGCCTCGTGCTGGCCGACAAGGCCGCCGTCACCTTCTGGCGCTCGGCCGCCGTGCCCACCCAGTTCATGCTCTCGTCGCTGGTGATGTCCATGGCCACCGTGATGCTGCTGCAGACGCTGAACGGCACGCCGATCGAGGACGTGGAATGCTGGCTGCTGGCGGGCTTCCTCGTGCTGCTCCTGGCCGCCGTCGCCTGGCACCTGGCGACGCGCACGACCCAGCCCGGCAAGGCCGAGGCGCTGGCGAGGCTCTACTCGACCTACGGCGCGATCTTCTGGGGCGGCGTGATCGCCGCCGGTACCGTGCTCCCTCTGCTGCTGGCGATCGTGGCGGCCCTGGCTGTGCCCGCGCGTGACGCGCTCGGCATCGTGGCCCTGGCGCTGACGCTCGCCGGCGGGTTCATGCTGCGCCTGCTGACGCTGCGCGTCGGCTATTTCCCTCCGGTCAGCGGCGTACTGCGCGTCCCCAAGCGCTAGTCAGGATGGCTGTCTGATGCCGGCACGAACACCACGAACGCTCGGAAAGCGGACCAACGTCCGGTCAACACCACCCGTGCTCGATTTCCGCCCCCATCCCTGGCATGGCCTGGAGGTGGGGCCTGAGCCGCCACAGATTCTCAATGCGTACATCGAGATCACGCCATTCGACCTGATGAAGTACGAGGTCGACAAGGTCTCGGGGTATCTGCGTGTGGATCGGCCCCAGCGCTCCTCCGCCCAGCACCCGACCCTGTACGGCTTCGTCCCCCGCACGTACTGCGACGAGCGTGTCCGGAAGCTTGCGCCGGGCGCGAAACGTGGCGACGGCGACCCGCTGGACATCTGCGTGCTCAGTGAGCGGGCGATCATGAGAAACGAGATCATCGTGCGCTGCCGTGTCATCGGCGGCCTTCAGATGATCGACGGCGGCGAAGCCGACGACAAGATCGTGGGCGTGCTCGAAAACGACGACGTGTGGCGTGCGGCGCGAGACGTCCGTGACGTCCCCTCCGTGCTGATCGAGCGGCTCCAGCACTACTTTCTCACGTACAAGCTGGTGCCCGGACGTCGGGCACAGGCACGCATTGCCCGGGTGTACGGGCGACGTCACGCGCTGAGGGTCGTGAGGGCAGCGATGGCCGACTACGACGCGGCGTTCCCGGCGAGGGGGGAGGTGAGCGCTGCTACGGGCGCGCGCTCGCGCGGTCGATCGCCGGCCCCGCCAGCAGGGCGGCCAGCGTGACGAGCGTGGCGATCGCCGCGAACGCCGCCCACGCGACCCGGTAGGAGTCGGCGCCCACCAGGAGCAGCCCGAATACCGTCGGGCCGATCAGCAGCCCCAGCACGATCGAGGCGAACGCCATCCCGCTCAGGAGCCCGGCCTGGCGCGGGCCCCCGACCTCCGCGCTGATCACGAAGAAGATGCCGACCCACCCGTAGGCGCCGATCCCCGCGAGGAAGGCGAGCGCGCCGGCGGCCGGCGCCCACGATACCGACCGGACGGCGTACGCGCCGAAGATGGTCACCGCGAAGGCACTGGTGAGCGCGAGCCACACGGAGCGCCGGCCGGTCAGGCAGCGGTCGCTGGCGGCGCCCAGCGCGAGTCGTGACACCGCGCCGCCGGCCTGCGAGCACGCCACCAGCAGCCCGGCGCCGATTTTGTCGAAGCCGAGGGCCTGCACGCTGTAGAGCGGCAGATAGCTCAGCACGGCGGCCTGCACCATCCCGAGCAGGAAGCCGCCCGCGAAGAAGACGAGCAGCGCCGGCCGTCGTATCCACGACCAGTCGGCCGCGGGCCGCCGCGTCGTGCCGGCGGCGAGCGCAACGGCTGCGCGGGCATCGAACGGGGCCAGCACGGGCCACGCGGCCACCACCGGCACCGCGACGATCAGGCCGCAGGTCAGGACGGCCGTGCGCCACCCGAGCGTCGCGGCGATCACCGGCAGCGCCAGCGCGGCGACGAGGCCGCCCAATGTCAGCCCCATCTGCTTGATGCCCATCGCCACGCCGCGCTCGCGGCCGGGGAAGACGTCCATGATGCCCTTGCCGAGCGCGGGGTTGACCACGCTCCAGCCGATGCCGGCGAGACAGAGGAACAGCAGGAAGGCGGCGAAGCCCGGCGCGGCCGAAGCGGCGGCGAGCCCGAGCGCGCCGAGCGCGAGCCCGCCGAGCAGGCTCCGGCGCACGCCGAGGCGGTCGGCCAGGCGCCCGCCCGGGAGCGAGAAGAACAGGCCGCCGAGATAGATGGACGGCACGATGAACGCGACTTGAAGGCGCGTGAGCCCGAAGCCCTCCACCAGGCTCGGCGTCAGCGGCGAGATGCCCAGCATCCCGAAGGCGCCGGCGCCGTACGATGTGGTGAGGACCGCCAGCAGCAGCCAGCGCCGCTCGTGCGCGGGCCCGTCCGTCACGACGGGCGCGGGATGATCGTCTTCTCCTCGACGGTGTAGGTCTTGATCCGGCCGATCTCGACCTCGGTGGCGGGGATGTCCGGCCGCCGCCGCTCCTCGAGGATGTGCGACTGCACGTAGCGCCGCAGCCCGGGCACGGCGTGGGCGAGCGGCGCGTGCGTGTCGAGCCAGTGGCGGACGAACCCCTCGTGGCTGAGGCCGGCCTTGCGCGTGAGCAGCGAGATGCTCTTGATCACGGGTCTCTCCCCGGGCCGGATGGCGTGGGCCGGGCGCGGGCCCGGCCCACGCGCGATCGCTACTTGACGTGCTGGCGGAAGAAGGCGAGCGTGCGGCGCCAGGCGTCGTCGGCGGCCGCCTTGTTGTAGGCGTCGGCCCGCTCGTCGTTGAAGAACGCGTGGTCCACGTTGGGGTAGATGTGGATCTCGGAGGACTTGCCGGCCTTCTTGATCGCCGCGTCCACCTCGCGCGCGGTCTGCGGCGTCACGAACCCGTCCCGCTCGGCGAAGAGCCCCAGCACGGGGCCGGACAGCTTCCCGTAGTCGGGCTTCACGTTGGGATGGATCCCGTAGAAGTCGACCACGGCGCCGACGCTGGGGTTCAGCGTGCCGGCGAAGAGGGCGAGCTGGCCGCCCATGCAGAAGCCGACCGCGCCCACCTTGGCGGTGGACGAGTGCTGGGCCAGGAGCGTGCCGGCGCCGCGCAGGTCCTTCTCGGCCTGGGCGATGTTGAGCGCCATGAAGAGCTTGCCGGCGCCGTCGGGCTCGTCGGCGGTCTTGCCGTGGTACATGTCCGGCGCCAGCGCCGCGAACCCCTCGGCGGCGAACCGGTCGCACACGTTCTTGATGTGGCGCACCAGCCCCCACCACTCCTGGATGACGAGGACCCCCGGTCCCTTGCCCGCCTGGGGCGTGGCCAGATAGCCCGCGCTGGTGCCGCCGTTCGAGGGGAAGTCCACCATCTTGCCCGGCATCGTGATCTCCTCCTGGCTGAGGGTTGAGGCTAGGCCGCGCCCGCGGGGGGCGCCGGCGCGGTCGCGGGGGCGATCTTCACCGCGGCCACCCGGCGGGCGTCGGCCTCGAGCACGGTGATGGTATACCCCGGAATCTGGAATTCCTCACCCGTTCTCGGAATGCGGTGGAGCGTGGCCAGCACCAGGCCGGCCACCGTCTCGAAGTCCTGCTTGGGCAGGCTCCAGTCGAGCGCCTCGTTCAGCTCGTCGATGTGGGTGCGGGCGGCCACCCAGTAGCTGCCGTCGGGCAGCCGCTCGACGGTGGCGGGCGTGCGGTCGTGCTCGTCCTGGATCTCGCCGACGATCTGCTCGACGATGTCCTCGAGCGTGACGATCCCGGTGGCGCCGCCGTACTCGTCCACCACGATCGCGAGCTGGCTGCGCCCCTTCTGCATCTCGCGCAGCAGGTCGTCGATGCGCTTGGTCTCCGGCACGAAGTTCGGCTGGCGCATGAGCTGCGCGACCTTGGTCACCTCGCCGCCGCGGCTCAGCAGGTCCATCGCCGTCACCACGCCCACCACGTTCGTCTCGCGCTGGCGGTAGGTCGGGACCCGTGAGAACCCCCGCTGCTGGATCAGCGCGATCGCCTCGGCGGTGGCGGCGGTGTCGGGCAGCATGACCGCGTCCACCAGCGGCACCATGATCTCGCGCACGGTGGTGTCGCCGAGGTCGAAGATCTTGTCGATCATCTCCGCCTCCTGCGTGCTGACGGAGGCCTCGCCCGGCTCGAGCGCCAGCAGCGCCTTGAGCTCCTCGCGGGAGACGAACCGCGTGTCCACGCGCGGCCCGCCGACCAGCCGGAGCACGGCGCCGACGATCGCGTTGGCGATGGCCACGAACGGCACCAGCAGGCGCGCGGCCCAGGTGAGCGGCCGGTACAATCTCAGGATGAGGGTCGTCGCCCACTCGCGCGCGACGGTCTTGGGGATGATCTCGCCGAAGACGAGCATGACCGGCGTCACGGTGGCGGCGGCCACCAGCCACGCGACGCCGCCCAGCCGCGGCAGGAGCGCGAACGTCATCGCCGAGCCCGCCACGATGTGGGCGATGGTGACGCCCATCATGGCGGTGGACAGGAGCCGCTCCGGATGGCGGAAGGATTCCAGATAAGCAGCGGCGGTCACGCTGCCCTCCTCGGCGAGATGCCGCAACCGCAGCCGGTTGGCGGCGATGAACGCCATCTCGGCCGCCGAGAAGAACATGGTGGCCCCCAGGCAGGCGGCGGCGAGCCAGAGCAGGTTCACGCCGCCGCCTCGGTGGACGCCGGCTTGCGCAGGGCGATCAGCACCTCGACCACGCGCGTGCGCTCGACCTTCTCGACGGTCACGACCAGCTCGGGCGTCTCCCGCCGCTCGGATTTGCGCGGCACCCGGCCGAAGAGGTCGAGCACCCACCCGCCGACGGTGTCGTAGGCCTCGTTGGAGATCTTCAGGCCGGTGGCGCTGTTCAGCTCGTCCACCGGCAGCTTGCCCGACACGCGGAAGGTGGAGGCGTCGAGCCGCTGGATCAGCCGCTCCGGCTCGTCGTACTCGTCGGCGATCTCGCCGACGAGCTCCTCCAGCAGGTCCTCCAGCGCCACCAGGCCGGCGGTGCCGCCGTACTCGTCCACGACGATGGCCATGTGCAGCTTCTTGGCCTGGAACTCCTGCAGGAGCGCGTCGGCCCGCTTGGACTCCGGCACGAAGTACGGCGGGTGCAGGTGCGCGCGCACGTCGAAATCGGCCGGCAGCCCGCTCGCCACGTAGGGCAGGAGGTCCTTCGTGTAGAGGATGCCGACGATGACGTCGATCGACCCCTCGAAGACCGGCACCCGCGAGTGCAGGTTCTCGCGCAGCGCCGGCAGGATCGCCTCGCGCGGCGCCTCCACGTCGAGGCAGAACATGTCGGTGCGCGGCACCATCACCGAGCGCACCAGCGTGTCCTCCAGCTCGAAGACCTTGTGGATCATCTCGCGCTCCTCGCGCTCGACGACGCCCTCGCTGGCGCCCACGTCCACCAGCGTCCGCAGCTCCTCCTCGGTCAGCTCGGGCTGCACGGTCTTCTCGTGGGCGACCAGCTGCACGGTCAGCGCGGTGAGGCCGCCCAGCACCATCCGCACCGGCGCCACGATCGCGCCCAGCCAGGCGACCGGCCGGCGCACCAGCGCGAGAAAGCGCTCGGGGTACTTCACCGCGATGGTCATCGGCAGGACCTCACCGAACGTCGTCAGCAGCAGCACCATCGTGATCATCTCGAGCACGGGGGCGTAGCGCGGGCCGACGAGCTGGTCGGCGACGTGGGCGGCCAGCGCGGAGCCGCCGACGTTGATCACGGTGATGCCGATCAGCAGCGTGACCAGCAGGTCGTGCGGCCGCTCGATCAGGGGCGGGGCGGCGTCGCCGCCGGCGTGCTCGCCGGCCATGCGGCTCAGGCGGGCGCGGCCCAGCGAGAAGTAGGCGGCCTCGGCGCCGGTCAGCAGCGCCGAGCAGACGATCAGCGCGAGGAGGATCAGGATCTGGATGACGATGCTGTCGGTCACGACGGGGCCCCGCTCGCCGCCGGGCGGGTGAAGTGCTCGAAGCCCCGGGCGACGGCGACCTCGCGCCCGCCCGCCGTCCAGCGCGCCGCCGCCGGGCCGGCGACGACCTCGCCGATCGGCGTCAGCGCCGTGCCGCACGCCTCGCGCAGGCCGCGCTGCAGCCGCGGCAGCGCCTCCGGCGCGCACGCCAGCAGGAGCTCGTAGTCCTCGCCGCCGCCGGTGGCCCACGCCGTCGCGTCGGCGCCGAGCGCCGCCGCCACCGCGCGCGTCGCCGCGTCGATCGGCAGCCGGTCCACGTCCACGCGGGCGCCCGCCGCGCTCGCCTCGAGCAGGCGCGGCAGGTCGATGCCGACGCCGTCGGAGACGTCCATCATCGCCGTCACGCCGCCGGCGGCGCCGAGCCAGACGCCCTCGGCGACGCGCGGTCGCGGCCGCAGGTGGGCGGCCGTCACGTCGGCCAGGTGGGCGGCCTCGACGCCGGCGGGGGCGGCGCCGCGCTCCAGCACGGCGAGCCCCGCCGCCGAGCGCCCCAGCGCGCCGGTCACCGCGAGGGCGTCGCCCGGCCGCGCCGTCGAGCGCAGTCGCGGCGCGACGGCCTCGCCGAGCAGGGTGATGTTGATGAACCAGCCCGCCGGCGAGGAGGAGGTGTCGCCGCCGACGATGGCGACGGCGTGGTCGCGCGCGAGCGCCAGCGCGCCCTCGTAGAACGCCGCGATCTCGTCGTCGGTGGTGTCCTCGGGGCACGCCAGCGCGACCAGCGCCCAGCGCGGGCGGCCGCCCATCGCCGCGATGTCGGAGAGGTTGACGGCGAGCGACTTCCAGCCGATGTCGGCCGGCTCGGCCCAGCGCCGGCGGAAGTGCACGTCCTCCAGGAGGAGGTCGGTGGTGGCGAGCAGCGAGGTTCCGGCGGTGGGCGTCAGCACCGCGCAGTCGTCGCCGATGCCGACGCTCACGCCGCTGCCGACGCCCGCCCGGGCGGTCAGCTCGCGGATCGCGCGGACGAGCGCGTCCTCGCTACTTCGGTCCGGGCCGCTTCCCTCGGGGCTCATCGGCCGGCCGCGGCGGGCGCCGGGCTGCCGAGGAAGTTGGCGAGCAGGCGCTTGCCCTCGACCGTGAGGATGGACTCGGGATGGAACTGCACGCCCTCGATGGGCAGGGTGCGGTGGCGCAGCCCCATGATCTCGCCGTCCTCGGCGCGCGCGCTGACCTCGAGCTCGGCGGGGACCGTGTTGGCCAGCACGACCAGCGAATGGTAGCGGGTGGCCGTGAACGGATTCGACAGGCCGGCGAAGACGCCCTTGCCGTCGTGGCGGATGTCGGAGGTCTTGCCGTGCATCTGCCGGCCGGCCCGCGCGACGGTCGCGCCGAACGCCTGGCCGATCGCCTGGTGGCCGAGGCAGACCCCCAGGATGGGCGTGCTGCGCCCCAGCCGGCGGATGACCTCCAGCGAGACGCCCGCCTGGTCGGGATTGCCCGGCCCCGGCGAGATCACGATGCGCTCGGGGTCGAGCCTCGCGATCGCGTCCACGTCCAGCGCGTCGTTGCGCACGACCTCGAGCATCGCCCCCAGCTCGCCGAGATACTGCACGAGGTTGTAGGTGAACGAGTCGTAGTTGTCGATGACGAGGATCATGCGCGTCGCTGGGCGGCGGCCATCCGGAGGGCCAGCACGAGGCCGCGGGCCTTCGAGCAGGTCTCCTGCCACTCGGTCTTGGGGTCGGAGTCGGCCACGATGCCGGCTCCCACCTGGATGGAGGCGCGCCGCCCGTGACAGATGATCGTGCGGATGGTGATGCACGAGTCCAGGTTGCCGGAGTACGAGACGTAGCCGACGGCGCCCGCGTAGGGGCCGCGCTGCGTCGGCTCGAGCTCGTCGATGATCTGCATCGCGCGGATCTTCGGCGCGCCCGACACGGTGCCGGCCGGGAAGGTCGCGCGCAGCACGTCGAAGGCGTCGGCGCCGCGGCGCAGCGTGCCGACGACGTGGCTGACCAGGTGCATGACGTGCGAGTAGCGCTCGGTCCCCATGAACTCGGTGACCTTCACCGAGCCCAGCTCGGCCACCCGCCCCACGTCGTTGCGGCCGAGGTCCACCAGCATGACGTGCTCGGCGCGCTCCTTGGGATCGGTCTGCATCATCTGCTCGATCGCCCGGTCCTCGGCCTCGGTGGCCCCCCGCGGATGGGTGCCGGCGATGGGCCGCTCCTCCACCCGGTCGCCCTCCACGCGCACCAGCACCTCCGGCGAGGAGCCGACGATCGTGGTCTTGCCCAGGCGCAGGAAGAAGAGGTACGGGGACGGGTTGATCGTGCGCAGGGCCCGGTAGACCGTGAACGGGTCGGCGTCGAGCCGGGTGTCGAGCCGCCGGGCCACCACGACCTGGTAGGCGTCGCCCGCGGCGATGTACTCCTTGGCCCGCCGCACGCCCTCGCAGTAGGTCGGCTCGTCCATCGTGGAGGTGAACCCCTCCTCGCCCATCGCCAGCAGGGGACCGGGCGCTGCCAGCGTGAGGGCCGGCGCCGAGCGCACGGGCCGCGCCAGCTTCGCCAGCGTCATGCCGATCCGCACCGCCGCCCGGTCGTAGGCCCGGTCGAGCGCGGCGGCGTCGCGCCGCTCGATGTGGGCGTTGGCGATGACGAGCAGGCGGTGGCGGAGGTTGTCGAAGACCAGCAGCGTGTCGCTGAACATGAACACGGTGTCGGGCAGCCCGAGATCGTCCTTGGCGCGCCGGGGCAGCCGCTCCATGTGGCGGACCATGTCGTAGGCGAGATAGCCCACGGCGCCACCCTGGAAGCGCGGGAGGCCGGGCACGGCCACGGGCTTGAATTCCGTCAGCAGCCGGCGCAGCGCCTCGAGCGGGTCGCCGTCGGGCAGCCGCTGCGGCCGTCCGGCGCCCCGCTGCAGGCTGATCTTCCCGTCCTTGGCGGTGAGGACCATGAGGGGATCGGTGCCCAGGAACGAGTAGCGCGCCCACACCTCGCCGCCCTCGACCGATTCCAGGAGGAACGAGTAGGGGCCGGGTCGAAGGCGCAGGTACGCCGACAGCGGCGTGTCCAGGTCCGCCGGAAGCTCGGCGAACACGGGCACGAGGTTGCCCTGTCCCGCGAGGTCGCGAAACTCCTCCCGGGTCGGCGACAGCGCTGGGATGGCGAGGCCGGCGGAGCTGATGCGGAGCTCGGCGCTGGCGCGCTAGACGGCCAGCGCGTCCAGCTTCTCCTTGAGCTTGGCCCTGGGCACCGCGCCGATCACCTGGTCCACCACTTTCCCGGCCTTCATGAACAGGACCGTGGGGATCGAGCGGATCCCGTAGCGACCGGCCAGCCCGTGGTTCTCGTCCACGTTGACCTTGGCCAGGGTGACGCGGCCCGCCGACTCCCGCGCGAGATCCTCCAGCACGGGGGCGATCGCTTTGCACGGGCCACACCACTCGGCCCAGAAGTCCACCATCAGGAGCCCTTGATGCTGGCTCAGGGTCTCGTCGAAGTTCGATTCGGTGAGCTGGACGGTCGCGGTGTCTGCCATGCGGGCCCTCTCTTCCCGTAAAAAGTCAACACCTACGCTAACATGGCGGTCGATCCCGCGCAACACCGGCCACGCCCTCCGGTTGATTGAATGCTTGTCAGTTTGGCACCCTGCCGTGCTAGAGTCGAATTCTACGCCATGGAAGCCGCGAAGATCCTGGTGGTGGACGACGAGAAGTCCATCCTCATGCTGCTCAAGGAAGCCTTGACGCAGTGGGGGTACCAAGTGACGACCGCGTCGTCGGCCGCCGAGGCGCTCGAGCTGCTCCGCAACGGCCTCTTCGACGCGCTCATCACCGACATCCGCATGCCGGACATGAGCGGTCTCGATCTCCTGCGCGAGATCCGCAAGCAGGACGAATCGATCGAGGTCGTCATGATGACCGGCTATCCCACGATCGCCTCCGCCGTGCAGGCGCTCAAGGAAGGCGCCTACGACTACCTCTCCAAGCCGCTGATCCTGGACGAGCTGCGCCACCTCATGGCGCGCATGATGGAGCGCCGCTTCCTGCGGGGCGAGGTCCACACGCTGCGGGCGCGCCTGGGCGAGGAGCTGGCCGTCAACGAGCTGATCGGCTCGTCGGCGCCCATGCAGAAGGTCAAGGACGTCATCGGCAAGGTCGCGGTGACCGACTCCCCCGTCCTCATCGAGGGCGAGAGTGGGACCGGCAAGGAGCTGGTGGCGGCGGCCATCCACCGCCTGTCGTCGCGCGCCAAGCGGGCCTTCATCCCCGTCAACTGCAGCGCGATCCCCCCGGACCTGCTCGAGTCGGAGTTCTTCGGCCACGTCCGCGGCGCGTTCTCGGGGGCGGTGGCCGATGCGCTGGGGCTCTTCCGCGGCGCCGATGAAGGCACGATCTTCTTGGACGAGATCGCCGAGCTCTCGCCCGCGCTGCAGGTGAAGCTGCTTCGCGTGCTCCAGGAGATGCAGGTCCGCCCGGTGGGCTCCACCAAGGCGTTCCCGGTGGACGTCCGGGTGATCGCCGCCACCAACCGGGATCTCGAGCGGGCGATGACCGAGGGGGCGTTCCGCCAGGACCTCTTCTACCGCCTCAACGTGGTGCGGATCACGCTGCCGCCGCTGCGCGACCGCCGCGACGACATCGGCGCGCTGGTCTCGCACTTCCTGCGCCGGTTCAATCGCCGCTTCCACCGCGACGTGCGGGGCATGGCGCCCGACGCCCTGGCCGCGCTGAACGCCTACAGCTTCCCCGGCAACGTGCGCGAGCTCGAGAACCTCGTGGAGCGCGCCTACGCGATGGGGGCCCGCGACCAGATCACGCTGGCCGATCTCCCGACGCTCGGCCGGTCCCCGGTCGCGACGCCCGCGACGGCGGCCGGCGGCTCCGAGAGCGTTCCCACCCTGGCCGACGTCGAGCGCGAGCTGATCATGCGCGCGCTCAGCGTCTTCAAGGACGACAAGGAAGCGGCGGCGAAGGCCCTCGGCATCTCGCGCCGCACGATCTACCGCCGCCTCAAGGAATACGGCGTCCTGTAGCCGGGCTTCACCCGCCCCCTGGGCGGTCCACCGAACTGCCGAAACCCGTCATCTCGAGTGCCGGACCGACACGTCCACACTCCTGGTCCGAACTCAAACCACGTGTAAATACGGCTATTTACGGCTTGGCATGGAGCACGCAGCCACTCACTCCCATGCTCGACGTGGCGTTTCCCCAGACCCAGGTGACCTCGAAGCTCGAAGTCACGATCGGTGTGAGCGGCCATCACGATCCCGACGTCGCCATCGGCGAGGCGGCGGTCAGCATCGCGCGTCGCCTCGGGACCGCTGCCGCCGCCGACTTCGCCCTGGTCGTGACCGCGGGCGCGGTGGCGCGTGACGCCGTCAGCTCGCTCCGCGAGGTGCTCGGACCAGTTTCGGTGGCCGGTGGTGCGGCCGCCGCGCTCTTGACAGATCACGGTCCCGTGAGGAACGGCGCGCTCGTCGTCTGCGTGACCAACGCCGACGGCGCCGCCAGCGGTGTCGTCGCCACAGGCGGTCGCGATCTTCGTGACGCCGGACAGGCGGCGGCCCGGCTCGTGCTGGCCGGTTGGCCCTTCCGCGCGCGTTACCCGCGCGGGCTGGCCTTCGCCTTTGCGCGCCCGGTGGGGGAGGACGCCGCCCAGGCGTTCCTCAACTCCTGGCGCGACTTCATGGGACCTAAGATGCGCACGGTCTGCTCCGTGCTCGACGGCGGCGCGGTGTACGGGCGCGAGTCTCGCGAGCCGCTGGCCAGCGTCGCCTGCGTCGAGGCGCCCTACGCCTCCGGCATCGGGTACACGGACGCGGCGCCGACGGACGGCCCGGCGCTCTCGCCGGAGACGCTCGTCCACGGCGCGGCCGACGCGATGCTCACCGCGGTGAAGCGGCTCGAGGGGCGCCCGGCCCGCCTGGTGGTCGTGATCGAGAGCGCCGAGCGCCACCGGATGCTCGCCGGCGCGTTCGCCGAGGAATGGGCGGCGATGCGCGGGGCGCTCGAGGATCGCGCGCCGTGCGTGGGCTGGCTCGCCGGCCACGTGGCGGCGTATGGCCGCGGCGTGCAGCCGAGCGACGCGCCCGGCGCGCTGGTCGCGGTCGCCCTCGGAGACTGTCCTCGATGAACATCGGGGGGAGCGACCGCCGCTCCCCCCGAATCCCCCCAACGGGAACCCGCCAGCATAGTTGACTCTCGATTGGGCGGGCGAAGCCCGCGCGCGAACGCGACGATTCTAGTGGGTGACGTAGCCCTCCAGGAGGTCGCGGGCGATCAGCTCGGGGTCGCGGTCGGTGGGCGGGCCGTAGCCGCCGCCGCCGGGGAGGCGGATTTCGACCAGCGCGCCGGGCGGGATCACTTGCTCGGCTTTGGGGTTGGCGGGGGGGACGCCGTCGATGAGGACCTCGCCGCGCGCGCCCGGGCCGCCGCCTTTGAAGCCGGCGGCCGGGTACGCCGTCCGGTCGCAGAGGATCGAGCACACGAACGGCTCGCGCGTGCGCACACGGAAGGCGATCGTCTGGCCGAGGCCGCCGCGGTACCGGCCGGCGCCACCGGAACCGTCGCGCAGCGCCTTGCGCTCGACGATCAGCGGCGAGAGGTTCTCGATGACCTCCACCGGCGTGCCGAGCACCCCCGAGGGGAACGCGGTGGCGGCCAGGCCGTCCTTGACCGGCCGGGCGCCGGTGCCGCCCGACGAGAAGAAGATGTGCGTGAAGGGCCGCCCGTCGAGATCGCGGCCGGAGACCTGGACGCCCCAGATGTTGGCCGATCCTTCCGCCATGACGCGCTCCGGCACCGCCTGGCCCAGCGCGCCGGCGATCACGTGCGGCAGGAAGTGGCCGACGATGTGGCGCGCCGCCACCGGCGCCGGGCGCCGCACGTTGAGGATCGATCCTTCGGGCGCCGTGATGCGCAGCGGCCGGAACGCGCCCTCGTTGTTCGGCACGTCGGGGCTGACGATGACCTTCACGCCGTAGGTCGTGTACGCCTCGGTGTAGTTCATCACCACGTTGACGCCGCGCGGGCTGGCCGGTGAGGAGCCGGTGTAGTCGATGAGCAGGTCGTCGCCCCGCACCTGGCAGGCCACCCGGATCGTGATCGGCGTCTCGAAGCCGTCGGAGGTGATCGCGTACTCGTAACGGCCGGCCGGCAGCGCGCGGATCGCCTCGCGCAGGGCGCGCTCGGTGCGGCCGATGATCTCGTCGGCCAGGGGCTCCAGCCGGTCGAGACCGAACTCGTCCATGAACTCCAGCAGCCGCTCGCCGCCGACGGCGCCGCCGGCGATCTGGGCGTGGAAATCGCCCAGCACCATCTCGGGCAGCCGCGTGTTCTCGCGGATCAGCGCCATCAGCGTCTCGTTGGGGCGCCCGCCCTCGTAGAGCTTGAGGATGGGAATCTGCAGCCCCTCCTCGTAGACCTCGCGCGCCTCGGCCGACAGCACGTGGCCGCCGATGTCGGCGGTGTGGCAGGTGGAGGCGAAGAACGCGACGCAGTCGTCGCCCCGGAAGATCGGTGAGCAGATGGTCACGTCGTTGAGGTGGCCGGAGGTCTTCCACGGGTCGTTGGTGATCAGCACGTCGCCGGGGTGCAGGCGCTCGAGGGGCCAGGCGGCCAGGAAGTGCTTCATGGCCAGCGCCATCGAGTTGATGTGGCCGGGCGTGCCGGTCACGGCCTGGGCGACCATGAAGCCGCGCCGGTCGAAGACGCCGGCCGAGAGGTCGCCGGCCTCGCGCACGATCGAGGTGAACGACGTGCGCTGCAGCGCCGCCGCCTGCTCGTTGACGACGCCGATCAGCCGGTTCCAGCAGATCTCCAGCGTCACAGGATCGAGGCCGGCGCTCATGCCGGCATCTCCACGATCAGCGTGCGCCCGTCGTCCACGCGGCCGCGGGCGCCGGGGCCGACGACCGCGGTGGACTCGCGCTCCTCGACGATGGCGGGGCCGGCGAACGTGGTGCCGGGCGCCAGCGCGTAGCGGTCGTAGACCGGCGTGTCCACCCAGCCGTTGGCCTCGGCGAACCACGCCCGCCGGTGCCCCTTCACCGGTGCGCCACCACCGCCGCCGGCCGCGCCGCCGAAGGCCAGCGCGGGCGCCGGCGCCGACACGGTCACGCGCCAGTTGAGGGCCTCGATCGGCACGCCCTGCGGCAGCCGGTGGTAGAGGGCGCGGTACGACGCCTCGAAGGCCGCGGTGATCGCCGGCAGGCTCTCCGCCGCCAGGCGGCCGGCGGGCACCGGCGCCTCCACCTCGTGCCCCTGGCCCACGTAGCGCATCTCGGCGATGCGGGCGACGCGCACGGCGTCGCGGGCCACCCCGGCGCGGGCCAGCAGCCGGCCCCCCTCGTCCTCCATCGCGGCGAAGAGCCGGTTGAGCCCGCCCCAGTCGGCCCGGTCGAGCCGCGCGCGCAGCGTGCGCACGAAGTCGAAGGCCAGCGGCGCGGCCAGCAACCCCCACGCCGACATCGCGCCGGCGCCGAACGGGATCAGGATCCGCGGCACCCTGAGGACGCGGGCGACCTGCCAGCAGTGCACCGGGCCGGCGCCGCCGAACGCGAACAGCGGATACGCGCGCAGGTCGCGCCCGCGCTCGATGCCGTGGATGCGCGCGGCGGCCGCCATGTTCTCGTTGACCACGCGGTGGATGCCCCACGCCGCCGCGGTGACGTCGAGGCCGAGCGGACGCGCGACGTGCTCGGCCACCGCGCGCTCGGCCGCGCCACGGTCGAGCCGCATGCGTCCGCCGAGGAAGAAGTCGGCGTCGAGATAGCCGAGCAGCAGGTCGGCGTCGGTGACGGTGGGCTGGCGCCCGCCGAGGTTGTAGCAGGCGGGGCCGGGGTCGGCGCCGGCGCTGTCGGGTCCGACCTTGAGCAGCCCCATCCGGTCCACGCGCGCGAGCGAGCCGCCGCCCGCGCCGATCTCGATCATCTCGATGACCGGCACACGGATCGGCAGCCCCGACCCCTTCTTGAAGCGATCGGCGCGGGCGACCTCGAACTCGCGGGCGACCAGCGGCGCGCCCGCGTCGATCACGCACGCCTTGGCGGTGGTGCCGCCCATGTCGAACGAGAGCAGGCGCGCGTCGCCGCGGTCGCGGGCGGCCTGGGCGGCGGCCAGCGCGCCGGCGGCCGGCCCGGACTCCACGAGGCGGATCGGCAGGCGGCGGGCGACCGGCGGCAGCGCGATGCCCCCCGAGGACTGCATGATGTAGAGCTGGCCGGGCACGCCGAGACCGTGGAGGCGGCGCTCGAGATCCTCGAGATAGCGCGCCATGAGCGGGGCCACGTAGACGTTGGCCGCCGTCGTCGAGGTCCGCTCGTACTCGCGGATCTCCGGCACGACCTCCGACGAGCAGGCGACGGCGACGTGCGGCGCCGCCTCGCGGACCAGCTCGACCAGGCGGCGCTCGTGGACGGGATTCAGGTAGGCGTGCAGCAGGCAGATGGCGATCGCCTCGACGCCGTCGTCCACGAGGGCGGCGATGACCCGGCGGGCGCCCGCCTCGTCGAGCGGCCGCAGCACGGCGCCGTCGGGCGAGAGCCGCTCCGCCACCTCGCGCCGGCGGTGGCGGGGGACGAGCGGGGCCGGCGCGTCGATGAGCAGGTCGTACATGTCGTGGCGGCCCTCGCGGCGGATCTCCAGCGCGTCGCGGAACCCCTCGGTGGTGAGCAGTGCGGTGCGGGCGCCCTTGCGCTCGATCAGCGCGTTGGTGGCCAGCGTGGTGCCGTGCACGACCGCCCGCACGCGCGCGGGGTCCACGCCGGCCTCGTCGAGAAGCGACTGGACGCCGTGCTCGACGCCGTGGGCGGGATCCTTGGCGGTGGTGAGGACCTTGCCGACGCGGATGGCGCCGGTCGTCTCGTCCACGACGACGAGATCGGTGAACGTGCCGCCGATGTCCACCCCGACGCGCGCCGACATGGCGCCGAGTGTACACCGGCGCCGCCGGGCGGCCCCGGCCTAGCGTGTGCCCGGGCGGCCGCGCGCCGGCGTGTCGGTCGCCGCCGCCGCCATGTGGTCCATGTAGACGAGGTTGAACGGCTTGGGCACGTAGCCGAAGGCGCCCGCCTTGAGGCACTCCTCGGCGATCATCACGTCGCTGTTGGCGGTGACCATGATGACCGGCACCGCCGGGTCGGCCTGGCGCAGCCGCTTGAGGACCTCCACGCCGTTCATCACCGGCATGTTGATGTCGAGGAAGACGACGTCCGGGCGCTGGGCCAGGAAGCGCTCGATCGCCGCCGCCCCCGACAGCGCGGTGACGACCTCGTAGCGGCCGGCGAAATGCTCGCCGAAGATGTCCAGCAGCTCCTGATCGTCGTCCACGACCAGCACGCGCTTCATCGGCTCAGCACCCCTCGTGGTGCACGATCGCCCAACCCATGGCCTGCAGCTGGGTGCCCACCGAGTGGCGGCGGCGATCGGTGCGGCGCCGCTCGTCGGTCACCTCGAGCCGCTCCTGGCGGCGCTGGCCGAGGCGCCGGTCGACGATGATGTGGGCCTCCGCCTCGCTGAACTGCGCGCGCAGGTAGCCGGCCAGCTCGGGGCGGTCGCGGTGCACGATGAAGACGAGATCGCTCGCCATGCGGTCAACCGATGCTGGCCGCAAGGCCCCGTGCTTGTCAACGCCGAATGCTAGAATCCACCTCCGGACGTGGTGAGCCATCCCGTGCTGTCCTCCTTGCGTCGGCAGGCCTTGCTGCGATGGCTCGTCCCCGCGATTCCCGTGGCGGCCGCGGTCGCGCTGGCGATCACCCGCCTCGAGGATCCCGACGCGTTCACGCACCTGGCGCTGGGGCGCGATCTCGTCCAGCATCACGGCTTCCCCGCCCACGAGCCCTTCTCGTTCGCCAGCCCCGACCGCCCCTACTACAACGCCGAGTGGGTGTTCGACGTGGCGCTGTACCTGGGCTGGCTGGCCGGCGGCGCCGCCGGCGTCGTCGCCCTCAAGGCGGCGATCGTCGGGCTGGCGACGTGGATCCTCTGGCTCGACTCGCGTACGTGGGGCGCCGGCGACTGTGACCGGCCGGCCGGGCTGTTGCTGCGCGCCGCCGTCCTCACCACCGCCGTGACGATGATGCGCCACCGGTTCGTGGAGCGCCCCGACATCGCGCTGATGGTCTTCCTCGCGCTCACCATCTACGCGCTGAACGCCTACCTGGCGACCGGCCGCCGCCTGCTGTTCGCCCTGCCGCTGGTCGAGCTCGTGTGGGCGAACACCCATCCGAGCGCCGTCGTCGGCCTCGTGCCGGTCGCCGCCGTCCTCGGCGGCGGCGTCGCGCTGCGCGCCGGCCTGGCGCTCGCCGCGCGCTGGTGGCGGCCCGCCGGCGTGTCGGCGCCGACGTGGCGGCAGCTGGCGACGATCGCCGCCGTGCTCGCCGGTGTGCTGGTGGCCTCCGTGATCAACCCGCATCGCTTCGATCCGCTCACGCTGCCGTTCACGCTGGCCGACCAGCCGTGGTTCCGCCAGGAGATCCTCGAGCTGCAGCCGCCGCCCCCGCGCGTGTGGCCGGGGCCGTTCGTCATGACCGCGCTGCTGCTGCTGAGCTTCCTGGGCACGGCGGCCCGGCTGCCGCTGATCCCCGCGCTCACCGCGCTGCCGTTCGTGCGGCTGGGGCTCTCGGCCGTCCGCTTCGTCTTCCTGCTCCATCTCGTGGCGGCGCCGATCCTGGCGCGCAACCTCGTGCTGTGGGTGGGCCGCGCCCACACCGCGCTCGAGCGCCGCCTGGCCCTCGGCGGCGCCGCCACCGCGTGTGTCGCCGCCGTCGCCGCCGTGGTCCTCACGCTCGGCGGCCACGGGCCGTGGGCCGACGCGCGCAAGGTGGCCGGCGCCGCCATCAACGAGCGCTGGGTGCCGGAGGGCGCGCTGCGCTATCTCGACTCGCGGGGGATCGAGGGGCGCCTGTTCAACGCCTTCCACTTCGGCGGCTACATCGAGTGGCGCGACTTCCCGCGCCGGGTGCCGATCGTGGACGGGCGCGGCCACGTCACGCCGAGCCTGCTCGAGGAGATCCACTTCGCGCGCGCCTACCCCCGCCACCTCGACCGGCTGCAGGC
>JBGQFW010000070.1:0-23614 GCA_041497115.1 Methylomirabilia bacterium | reverse complement strand
GGTGGACCGCCGCCACGTGACCGAGGCGGGCGCCCGCCCGGAGGACACCGTGCGCTGGGCGGCCGACGCGCGCGCGAGCTTCCTGGGCCTCCACTACTCGCTCTGCGAGCCCGCCGTCGTCGCCGCCGCCCACGCCGCCGGGATCGGCGTCGGCGTCTTCACCGTCAACGACGAGGAGACGATGCGCCGGCTGGCCGGCTACGGCGTGGACGTCATCATCAGCGACCGCGCCGACCTGATCGCGCGCCTTCAGGCCGAGGCGTAACCTTCGAATGCGCCGTTGGGTAGGCAGCGCTGCCGTCAGGCAAACCCCGATCCAGGGGGACCCCGAAGCCTCGCGGTGCTCACTCCGGCCGGTGACTGCGGGCGTTGGGCGGACCAGAAAGGCAATCGCTGCGCTATCTGCTGCGCACCGGACACACCCCCCGGGCTCCTCACGCAAATAGTGGAGGCCACTCAATGTCCAGACAGGCCCAGAAATACTACCTTAGCCTCGCCGGGGAGTTCTACGTCGCAGCGGAACTCCAGCGGCGCGGCATTGCCGCCGCCGTCACCTACGGCAATGCCAAAAGCGCCGATGTTGTCGCTTTCTCGAACGCCGGCCACGCGGTTGTTATTGAAGTCAAGAGCACATCCGATCCCCAGTGGGTGGTCGGGGGCGCCGTTCCCGAGCCCTCCTCAAAGCCGTGGGTGTTCGTGCACATTCCAAGATCCGAATCCGACCCGCCAAGTTTTTACATCATGTCGCAGCGTCAGCTTCACGACATCGTCGATCCCGTCGAGGTCGAGTACCGGCGGCGGTATCTGGCGAAACATCACGAGGAATATGGCGACCGCACAGGCGTCGTCAACCTATCACGTAAACAGGCGGAGTCGTCCAAAGACGCTTGGCCAGTCATCTTCGAACTTCTCGAATCCAGCGTGCCGGGTCTCGAGAAGAGTCCGCTGCAACGACGGGTTAGGCGGAGGAGCGGGCATGATTGAGCGGCTACCCATCGTTGATGAGCCGCAGTGGCTGTCTGCGGTGTCTCCATCGACGATTCAAGATGCGACATTCCCACTCGGCGACATTCTTCGGAATTCGCTCTACTATCCTGCGAGCGGCTTTGACGGGGATCCCGTGGCCTATCTGGCGGGCAATATTCTGAGCTTCATCTACGTGGACTACAGTCACACTCGCGAACAGCTGGACGTAGCGCTGGCCAACCCGGGCTTCCGTGGCTACGAGGTCATCGCTCGTCGCGATGTCACCGAAAGAGAACTCGCTCCCCGCGGGTGGGAGAGTCCGTTTTGTTCTTGGACTGTCTTGCAACGCCTGGATGGGTTCCGAGCGAACCACGGTCCATCGCGTTTCAGTCTTCTATACCTCCGCGCAGACGGTGTCGCAGCATTTCAGGCGCTGTTCGTTGCGAACGGCGTGGTGCCCAAGGGAGTCGCGATCATTCAGCCGGGCCATGCTTTCGGTGGAAACTGGACAGACTTCACCGATCCGGAGTCGATTTTCGCTCGATTCGTACTCGGAAACCCTCCGGGGCAACCCGAACTCTTGTTGTACGGCGGCGCTGGAGGCCGGGATCGGTATCTCAACCCCTGCTGGCCGGCATACACCGACCGGGTTTGCTTTCTAGGGCATACAAGCATCGGAGTATGGCGGCACGCCCAACAAGGCGCTGCAGCCTACGCCGCAGATCGGCGCGGCTGAGCGCCAGCGTTGGGCGGCACTACAGTACGGTGCGCCGGCGAGCCGCGATGCCGTACGAGACTGACATGGCGACGGTGACGTTCATCCTTGGGTTGTGCGGGGCCGGCAAGACGTGGCTTGCGGATCGCATCGTCGACGGCGCGCAGTTTGATGAAGGCTTCCTCAACGATCCGAGCCAACATGCTGCTCTGATCGAAACCCTGCGCTCTGGACGGGACTGCATTGTGGTTGAGATCGCCTATTGCCAGGAGGCCGCGCGGCAGCAGATCATGCAGGAGCTAGCAGTGGCCGTGCCCAAGGTCACGATCAACTGGCTTTGCATCGAGAACGATCTGTTCAGGGCAAACAAGAACTGCCGCGAGAGAACGAACAAAGGTGACGCCGACGGGCATGTCGCGATAAACCGTCGGGTGAGTCCCGTGTACACCTATCCCGAAGGTGGCCTCATCCTCCGCATGTGGACCAGGGAGTCATGATCACGCCGCCCCATCTCCTCGCGCCATGAAGGCGCAGCTTCACCAGAAGGTGGCTCCGTGCCGCATGAAGCCGACGGCGCGCTGCGCCGCGGCTTATCTGTAGCGTTGGGCAACGTGGAGGCTTCCCTGACCGAGGACCGCATCCTCGCGCTGTTCAAATTTGGCCAGCGTAAGCACATCGAGGAGTTGGTGGTCGACGGCCATCTGTTCATGAATCCCTTGTCGTATTTCGCTGCGCTCGAGGCGGACAGTCCTCGGTCGGACAAGCACGAGGGAACGCTTCTCTGGCTGCAGCCGGAGAAGGCGAAGCTGTCTATGGAGATTGATGGGGTGTTTCGCGAGATACCGGGCATCGTAGGCCCGATGACTTATCGCAACGACGCCGCTCTACGCGTCAACGTGTACTGCATGTATGCTCTCCGCGCGCATGAAGGATCCGTACTGATCGATTCTCGCAACTTCCAGTTCGGCGACGCCTATGCCGTATTTACGAATGGCGACGAGTTCTTGCGCAGGGCGCAACGAGCTGCCGAGCTGCGAGGTCACAAGATAACCTGGAGGCCCGTACACTACGTGGAACCCGCTGCGTACCACGGGCCGACCGGAGTGTTCAGAAAAGCGTCCAAGTTCTCCTACCAGAGCGAGTTTCGCATCGAGATCTCGCCCGGCACGGGTCAGCCACTATGCCTGAAGGTCGGCGACCTCTCGGATATTGCCCTGACGGGGGACTCAGCCTCTGTCAATGAGAGGATCAGACTCGCTTGAGACACGCCCAACTTCCGGATCGAGCGGGCGCGCCACGGCGCGCCGCTCATCCCGGCGTTGGCGCGGAACTCAAGTCACGCGAGGTGAGGGATGATAGCCGCTACGACGCTCTAGCCTCCAAGGTGGGAGGGTTGCCTCGACATGTATGTCGTTGATCTGGCAGGGACGATAACTGAGACATCCGAGAAGCGGCCTGCTGGCTACGGTGCACCACGCCAACCGAAGGGGATCGAGCTCAGATTCGGTCTCCAGAGGGCGCGCAAGCCATGGCGTACTTGGCTCGGTCCGCGTGAGGCCCGCATCCTCGCCTACGCCCTTCTCTCCGCTGCTGAGCAAGCCGAGCGCTCGTAGTGGCCAACGTAATATTCTTGGTCATCGTCGCCATCGCGCTGATGGTTGTCGGCGCCGCATGGCGACTCCTCGAGGGTGCTGTCGGCCGATGGGGCCTTGCTGGCATTTTTGCCATCGTCGTCACGGTGGTCTTCCTCGTCTTGTGGGACCGCCTCCGTCAGGCGCAGGTGGACAACCTGTGGAACCGACTGCACCAGGCAGAAGCAGACATAGAAGAACTGGGTCAGCGCGTTCAGGAGTTGGAGAAGAAGCGGGCTGACTGACTTCAGCATGCACTGGGCATGCCGCCGGGCGGCCCACGGATAATACGGCGCGTTGTGCGTATTGAGATGATTCTTGCGGCCTGAGGACTGCCGACGGAGAATGGCGGCATGAGCACGGTACTGAAGGACGCGCTCTCTCTCAGGGTCGAGGATCGGCTGAAGTTGATCGAGGAGATCTGGGACAGCCTCGCGACCACTCCGGAGGCTATCCCCGTAACTGATACGCAGCGAAGGGAGCTGGAGAGGCGTCGTCGTGCGCATGCGCGCAATCCGTCGGCGGCGAAGTCCTGGGGGGAGGTACGAGCCAAGCTCGAACGCCGAAGGTAGGGCGACTTCGTCTCATCCCAGAGGCGGAGCTTGATCTTGATAACGCGTACGCGTGGTACCACGCGCAAAGTCCCCGGCTCGCCCGCGAGTTCATCACAGCCGTTAGCACGGCGTTCGCATCCATCCGGCGCCATCCTGAAGCCTATCAGCTCGTCGATCCCACAATGCGTCGCGCCCTGCTTCGGAGGTTCCCGTACGGCGTCTTCTTCGAAGTGGGAGGGACGGAGATTGTCGTCTACGCTGTGTTCCATGGCGCTCGGGACCCGCAAAGTTGGCGGCGCCGCGACGCATGAGGTGTAGAAGGCTGGCGCGCAGTCTGCTCGTCCTCGGCGCTCTCTTGCTGGCCACTGCGAGTGCGGCGGGTCCGGCGACGCTGGTCGCCGCCCACCGCGGCGGCGCCGCGCTGGCGCCCGAGAACAGCCTGGCCGCGTTCCGCAACGCGATCGCGCTGGGCGCCGACGCGCTCGAGTTCGACGTGCACCTCACGGCGGACGGCGAGCCGGTGGTGATCCACGACGCCACCCTCGAGCGGACCACGACCGGGCGCGGCGTCGTCGCCGACACGACGCTGGCGGCGCTGGCCGGCGTGCGGCTGCGCGGCGCCGGCGGCGCCGTCACCGGCGAGCGGGTGCCCACGCTCGACCAGGTGCTCGCCCTGGCGGCGCCGGCGGCGGTGCAGGTCCTGCCCGAGATCAAGACGGCGCCCGGTGGCCGCCGGTACCCGGCCATCGAGGAGAAGCTGCTCGTCGTGCTGCGGGGCCGCGGCCTCGGCGATCGCGCGACGGTGCAGGCGTTCGACCCGGCGACGCTCCGGCGGCTGCGCGAGCTCGATCCCGACGTGCGGACGATGCTGCTCGTCTCGGGGCGCCAGGTGTCGACGGCGGGGGCGGCGCCGGTGGACGCGGTGCGGTGGGCGCGGGAGGCGGGCGCGACCGACCTCGGCATGGACCAGCGGCTGATCGACGCGCGCGTCGTCGCCGCCGCGCGCGCGGCCAACGTGCGGCTGGCGGCGTGGACCGTCAACGCGGAGGTCGACCTGCGCCGCATGCTCGAGCTTGGCGTGGACCTCGTCATGTCCGACCGTCCCGACCTGGCGCTGTCGCTGGCCGGGCGCACGCCGCGAAAGCCCTGATGGCGCGCTACGTCCTGGCGCTCGATCAGGGCACTACCGGCTCGACGGCGCTCGTGGTCGACGCCGAGGGCGCGGTGCGCGCGCGGGGCTACGCCGAGCTGACCCAGCACTATCCGCAGCCCGGCTGGGTCGAGCACGACGCCGAGGAGATCTGGCGCACGATGACGGCGGCCGCCGGGCGCGCGCTGGCCGAGGCGGGCGTGAGCGGCGCCGAGGTGGCGGCCGTCGGCATCACCAACCAGCGCGAGACCACGATCGTCTGGGACCGCGCCACCGGCGCGCCGATCCACCGGGCGATCGTCTGGCAGTGCCGGCGCACCGCCCCCATGTGCGACGAGCTGCGCGCGCGCGGCGTCGAGCCGCTCGTGCGCGAGCGCACCGGGCTCGTGCTCGACGCGTACTTCTCCGCCACCAAGATCGGCTGGCTGCTCGACCACGTGGCGGGCGCGCGCGAGCGGGCCGAGCGGGGGCAGCTCGCGTTCGGCACCGTCGACGCGTGGCTGCTCTGGAAGCTGACCGGCGGCCGCGTGCACGCCACCGATGCCAGCAACGGCTCGCGCACCCTCTGCCTCGGCCTGCGCACCGGCGACTGGGACGACGAACTGCTGAAGATCTTCGGCGTCCCGCGCGCGCTGATGCCGGCCGTCGTCGCCTCCTCGGGCGTCGTGGGCGAGACGATCGAGGTGCCCGGCGTGCTGCCGGCGGGCGTGCCGATCGCCGGCATCGCGGGCGACCAGCAGGCGGCGCTCTTCGGCCAGGCCTGCTACGAGGCGGGCAGCGCCAAGAACACGTACGGCACCGGCTGCTTCGTCCTCCTCAACACCGGCGACACGCCGGTTGCCTCCACCCACGGGCTGCTGACGACGATCGCCTGGCGCATCGGCGGGCGGCTCACCTACGCGCTCGAGGGCAGCGTGTTCATCGCGGGCGCCGCCGTGCAGTGGCTGCGCGACGGCCTGGGGCTCATCCGCGCGGCGGCGGAGACCCAGGCGCTCGCCGAGTCGGTGCCCGACACCGGCGGCGTCTACTTCGTCCCCGCGTTCGTCGGCCTCGGCGCGCCCTACTGGGACGCGTACGCGCGCGGCACGCTGGTCGGGCTCACGCGCGGCACCACGCGCGCGCACCTGGCGCGCGCGACGCTGGAGGCGATCGCCTACCAGAGCCGCGACGTGCTGGAGGCGATGGCCGCCGACGCCGGCGTGCCGCTGCGCGGCCTCAAGGTGGACGGCGGCGCCGTCGCCAACGACTTCCTCTGCCAGTTCCAGGCCGACGTCCTCGACGCGGCCGTGGTGCGCCCGCGGGTGATCGAGACGACGGCGCTCGGCGCTGCGCTGCTGGCCGGCCTCGGCGCCGGCCTCTGGCGCTCGCTCGACGCGCTGGCCGCCCGCCAGGCCGTGGACCGCACCGTCACGCCGCGCATGGATGCGGCGACGCGCGCGCGTCTCTACGCGGGCTGGCAGCGCGCCGTCGAGCGCTCGCGCGGCTGGGAGGCACAGCCCTGACCTTGGCGGTTGCTCTGACGATTGCGACGTGAATTCAGCTGCTTCGGCCGGCTTGTCCGTGCCGGGGCGCTGTGCTAGTGTTCCGCTTCACATGCCGGGCGAGGACGCGAGCGGCTGGAAAGCGCTCGGTGAGTTGTCCACGATCGGATTGACGCTGGTGCTGGCGACCGTGATCGGCCTGGCCGGCGGCTACTTCCTCGATCGCTGGCTCGGGACGAAGCCGTGGCTGACGCTGATCGGTCTCGGGTTCGGCATCGCGGCGGGATTCGTGAACCTCTTTCGATCGGTCAATCGGGCGGCGCGGAGGATGGATGACAAGTGAGCTGACGGCGCGGGTGACGCTGGCGATGGCGCTCCTCGCGCTGCCGCTGGCGCTCGGCGGCGGCTGGCTCGGCGGCGCCCCCGGCGCGCTCGGCGTGCTGGCCGGCGGCGCGCTGGCGCTCGGCAGCTTCCGTCTCCTCGTGCTCCGCGCGCTGGCGGCGACCACGCCGGCCGCCGGCTGGGTCGTCACGGGCGGGCTCCGCTTCGCCGGCGTCGCGGCGGCGGTGGCCGTCCTGTTCGTCTCCGGCTGGGCGCATCCGCTGGCGCTGCTGGCCGGCTACAGCGCGCTCCCGGTGATCGTCGTCGTGCAGGGGCTGCGGCTGGCCCGGGAGGGCGCCTCGTGGACGTGATCGAGCACCCGCCGATCTTCCGGCTGCCCGCCATCTTCTGGGACGGCTACGTCCCCGACCACGTGACCTTCACGTGGGTCGTGATGATCGTGCTGGCGGGGCTGGCGTTCGCGGCCTCGCGCAAGGTGGCGCTGGTGCCGCGCGGGCTGCAGAACGTCTTCGAGGTCGTGCTCGAGCAGTTCCAGCAGATGATCGACGACGTCCTCGGCCCCGAGGGGAGACCGTTCCTGCCGCTCATCGCCACGCTCGGGCTGTTCATCCTCACCGGCAACCTCCTGAGCCTGGTGCCCGGCGCCAGCGGGCCGACGACGAACCTCAACACGACGGCCGCCTGCGCGCTGATCGTGTTCTTCTCCTATCACGCCATCGGCGTGCGCAAGCAGGGTGTGCTCGCATACCTGGCCCACTTCGCGGGCCCGGTTCCGCTCGCGCTCAAGCCGCTGATGTTCGTCATCGAGATCATCAGCCACCTGGCCCGCCCGCTGTCGCTCACGCTCCGGCTCTTCGGCAACATGGTGGGCGGCCACATCCTGCTCGCCATCATCTTCTTCCTGATGGGGCTGCAGGGGCTGATCGGCTGGGCGCTGTCGGGCAGTGTGCTCGGCGCCGTCGTGGGCGGTATCGGCGGCGTCATCATGATCGTGTTCACCGTGGGATTCCTGTACCCGCTCAAAATCTTAGTATCGTTCCTCCAGGCGTTCATCTTCGTGATGCTCACGATGCTCTACATCTCGGGGGCGATCGAGGAAGCCGAGCACCACGGCGGTGAGCCCCAACCGGCGCATCACTAGCAGGCCACACCGACAAGAGGAGGATGGGCGTGCGTTCACTGATTGCGGCAGGCATAGCAGTGCTGGCGTTTCCCGGTCTGGCGCTCGCGGCGGAGGGCGGAGCATCCGGCGGGGGCTGGATCGGCCCGTTCGCCGTCATCGCCGCCGGGGTCGGAATGGCGATCGCCTCCGGCCTCTGCGGGTTGGGACAGGGCCGGGCGGTGGCCGCCGCCGTCGAGGCCATGGGCCGGCAGCCGGCGGCGGCCGCCCGGATCCAGACCGCGTTGATCATCGGTCTGGCGTTGATCGAGTCGCTGGCGATCTACGTCCTGGTCGTGGCGATGATCCTGCTGTTCGTGCAGCCCATCAAGTAGCGACGAATTCGGAGCAAGGCGGCGCGGGCGCCGGCTCGCGCCGCCGTCGCACCATGGCGCGCTCGAGCTCCCGGCTGCCGAAGATCCCCGAGATGACGATCCGTCGTCTCTCGATCTACACGCGCTGTCTGCAGCAGCTCGAAGAAGACGGCGTCAAGACGGTCGCCTCGCCGGTGCTGGCCGAGCGCTTCAGCCTCAACGCGGCCCAGGTGCGCAAGGACCTCGCCTACTTCGGCGAGTTCGGCGTGCGCGGCATCGGTTACTACGTCGCCGGGCTGAAGGTCGAGCTGCAGCGCATCCTCGGCTTGGACCGCGAGTGGGCCGTCGCCCTTGTCGGCTTCGGCAACCTCGGCTCGGCCCTCTTCCACTACAAGGGGATCGCCCGCCAGGGCTTCCGCATCGCCGTCATCATCGACGACGATCCGGTCAAGATCGGCCGCGCGGTGGAGTCGGTGCCGATCGTGTCCAGCCGGGACATGGCGCGCGAGATCAAGGCGCGCGGGATCCAGATCGCCATCGTGGCGGTGCCGCCGGAGTCGGCGCAGGCGGTCACCGAGCAGCTGGTGGCGGCCGGCATCAAGGGCGTGCTCAACTTCGCGCCCACCCGGCTGCGGGTGGCCCGCGATGTGCGGCTGAAGAACGTGGACCTCTCGATCGAGCTGGAGTCGCTGTCCTTCTACCTGTCCAAGCCGACGCGCTAGAGCCGCCAGTCCTGGAACCACGTCGAGTCCGCGCCGACGCCCTCGCGCGCGACCGCCACCTCGACCAGATAGGGGCGGTTCTCGCGGGTGATCGCGTCCATCCCGCGCCGCAGCGCCGGCTCGAGCTCCTTCACGGTGGTGACGGACTCGCCCGCCACGCCCTGCGCGCGGGCGAGCCCGACGTAGTCCACCGCCGGCGCGCTCAGCCAGAGCCCGGGGTACCGGCCGTCGCGGATCATCTTGCTGTCGGGCATGTCCTTCGCCCAGTTGTGCCGCACGATCTGGTAGCTCTCGTTGTTCGACACGACCGTGAGGATCGCGGTGTTGTAACGGGCCATCGTCCAGAACCCCGCCGCGCTGTAGCCGAGGGCGCCGTCGCCCAGGTTCAGCACCACCGGGCGGTCGCGGCCGACGGCGAGCTTGGCGCCGATCGCCGCGCCCACGCCGAAGCCCAGCGAGCCGCCCCCGCTGCGCGTCCACGCCATCCCCCCGTGACCGAACGGGAGCAGCGTGGTCCGTGCGGTCGAGCTCTCCTGCACCATGACCGTGTCCCTCGGCAGGACCTGGGCGAGCTGCGCCTCCAGCACGCTCGGGTGCACGATCGCGTCGTTGCCGTGCTCGCGCACGAGGGTCTCCTCGCGCTCGATGAGGAGCGCGGCGAACGCGCGGACCTTGGCGCGCTGGCGGGCCCAGCCGGCGACCCGGTCGGCGGGGTGCAGGCGCGCCAGCGCGTCGCCGAGGTGGCGCAGCGTGTCGCGCACCTCGCACTGCACGGCGACGTCGAGCGGGTAGTGGCGGCCCATCAGCAGCGGGTTCGGCCCGATCTGCATGACGTACGGCTCGGCGACGGCGCCGTGCACGCCCTGACAGCCGACGAGGAAGAGGACGTCGGGCGTGAGGCCGGTGACCTTCTGGAAATCCTTCGACGCCGGGTACATGCCGCAGAACAGCGGATGCCGGGTGGGAAAGTTCGCGAAGATCTGCCGGCTGGCGAACACCGGCGCCTCGAGCAGCTCGGCCAGGCGCACCGCCTCGGCCTGCGCGCCCCCGCGCCAGACGTCGTCGCCGAACATCAGCACCGGGCACTGCGCCTCGCCGAGCCGGCGGGCGATTGCCTCGACGGTCGGCGGGCGCGCCGGTCCCGGCCGCTCGATCTGGTACCCGGCCCCCTCGCCGATCTGCGCCTCCAGCCCCTCGCGGTTGAGCAGCTCCGCGCTGATGGACAGGTACACGGGGCCGGTGGGCGGCGTCGTCGCCTCGCGCAGCGCGCGGATCGTGGCGACGCTGATCGCCGCCGGGTTGGTGTGGACCTCGTACGCGCAGCGCGCCTCCTTGGTGATCGGGCGCATCGACTCGGCCTGGCTCAGGCCGGGGAACGGCGCGAGCCCGCGGTAGTCCTGGAGCTCGGAGGCCCAGTCGCCGGCGACGACGAGCAGTGACGAGCCGGCGACCTGGGCGTTGAAGAGCTGGCCGGCGAGCTGGTAGGAGCCGCCCATCACGTGGGCGATGACGACGCCGACCTTGCCGCTGAGCCGGTGATAGCCGTCGGCCATCGCCGCCACGAGCCCCTCGTGCTTGCCGACGACGAGGCGCTGGTCGCCGTCCTCGGCGAGCGCCGCGAAGATCCCCGTCTCCGCCGAGCCCGGGTTGGTGAACAGGTACTCGACGCCCGCATCCTTGAGCGTCTGGAGCAGCAGCATCCCGCCGGTGCCGGTGATCGTCTTGCGCATGGCCCTTCCTCGCTGTCGGTCGTTGGCTGCGGGGGCACTATATATCAGGGGACCACGGCCCCGCGCGGGGCCGTGGTACGGTAACGCCTCTGTGATGTTGAGGGAGTGGCGGGCATTCGACGGCCTGGCGAAATCCTTCGCCGAGGGAGGCGTCTGCCTGCGCGTCGCCGGGACGGCCGGCGCCGCCCGCGCCCTCGTCGTCGCCGAGCTCCTGCAGGCGCATCCGCGCGCGGCCCTCGTCGTCGTCCGCTCGATGAGCGACGCCCACCGCGTCACCCAGGACCTCCGGTTCTTCGGCGCGCCGGTGCTGGAGTTCCCCGAGCGGGAGCCCCGGCTCTGGCGCGGCGGCCACCACCGTGAGGCCGACGCCGAGCGCGCGGTGATCGCGCGGCGCCTGGCCGCCGGCGATCCGCTGACCGTCGTCGTGACGCCGGCCGGCCTCGACACGCCGCTGCCGGCGCCCGCCGACTTCGCGAGCCGCTCGCTCCGCATCGGCGTGGGCGATCGCCTCGAGCGCGAGCTGCTGCTGGAGGCGTTCGAGGCGGCCGGCTACGAGCGCGTGGACACCGTTGTCGAGGTCGGGCAGTGGAGCGTTCGTGGCGGCATCGTGGACGTGTTCGTGCCCAGCCATCCGAGCCCGGTGCGCCTCGAGTTCTTCGGCGACGACGTCGAGTCGGTCCGCCTCTTCGATCCCACCACACAGCGGTCGACCGGGACCCTCGACGAGCTGCTGGTGCTGCCGCTCGGCGCCCCCGCCGACGGCGCGCCGGGCGCGGCGCGCCTGCTGGACTGGGTGCCCCCCGCGGCGCCGGCGATCCTCGACGCGCCGGGGCTGCTCGACGAGACGTCGGAGGAATCGCCGGGCCGGCGGCCGCTGCGCGAGATGCTCGGCGACCGTCCCCGCGTGGAGCTGGAGCTGGTGGCGGCCACCGCCGAGGGCGCCGTGCTCGACGCGCAGGAGGCGCCGCGCTTCGGCGGGCGCTTCGAGCCGCTCGCCGAGGCGCTCGGCCGCTGGCGGGCCGAGGGGTTCACGGTGCGGCTGATCGCCGCCGACGAGCACCAGGCCGAGCACGTGCGCCAGATCCTGCGCGACCACGGCGTGGAGGCGCCGCTTGCCGCCGCCCTCGACGCCCCCGGTGCGCTCGGCATCGTGGTGGGCGAGTGCTCGGCGGGGTTCACGATCGCGGCGGTCGGCCTGGTGCTCCTCACCGAGACGGAGATCTTCGGCGCGCGACGCCGCGCGCTGCGGCGCCCCCGGTATCAGCGCGGCGCCGCCCTCACCGCCTTCACCGACCTCGAGGTCGGCGACCTCGTCGTCCACGAGGACCACGGCATCGGGCGCTACCAGGGGCTGCGCACGATGACGATCGGCGACCGCGACGGCGACTTCCTGCTGCTGGAGTACGCCGAGGGCGGGCGCCTCTACGTCCCCGTCGAGCGGCTGGACCTCGTCTCGAAGTACCTGGGGGGCGACGCCGGGGCCGCGAAGCTCGATCGCATGGGCGGCGCCTCGTGGCAGCGCGTGAAGGAGTCGGTGCGGGCCGCGCTGCGCGAGATGGCCGAGGCGCTGCTGAAGCTCTACGCGCGGCGCGCGGTGGTCGAGGGCCACGGCTTCGGCGGCGACACGCCGTGGCAGCGCGAGTTCGAGGCGGCCTTCCGTTTCGAGGAGACGCCCGATCAGCTCCGCGCGATCGAGGACGTCAAGACGGACATGCAGGGCGGCCGTCCAATGGATAGGCTGGTGGCCGGCGACGTCGGCTACGGCAAGACCGAGGTCGCGCTGCGGGCGGCCTTCAAGGCGGTCGGCGACGGCTACCAGGTGGCGGTGCTGGTGCCGACCACCGTGCTGGCCCAGCAGCACTGGTCCACCTTCAGCGACCGGTTCGGGCCGTTCCCCGCCCGGGTCGAGCTGCTCTCGCGCTTCCGCTCGCCCAAGGAGCAGAAGGCCGTCGTCGAGGGGCTGCGGCAGGGCACGGTGGACGTCGTGATCGCCACCCACCGCCTCCTGTCCAAGGACGTCGCGTTCAAGCGGCTCGGCCTGCTGATCATCGACGAGGAGCACCGCTTCGGCGTGGCCCACAAGGAGCGGGTGAAGCAGCTGCGCGAGTCGGTGGACGTGCTGGCCCTGACGGCCACGCCCATCCCGCGCACGCTGTACATGGCCCTCTCCGGCGCGCGCGACATGTCGGTCATCGAGACGCCGCCGCTGGACCGGCTGCCGATCGAGACCGTGGTGCGCCGCTTCAGCAAGGCGGTGATCAAGGAGGCGCTCGAGCGCGAGCTCGAGCGCGGCGGTCAGGTGTTCTTCGTGCACAACCGCGTGCAGTCGCTCGTCTCGATGGTGCGCTTCGTCCAGGCGCTGGTGCCCGACGCCCGCGTGATCATGGCCCACGGCCAGATGAGCGAGCGCGATCTGGAGGCCGCGATGGTGAAGTTCATCGACGGCCAGGCGGACATCCTGGTGTCCACCGCCATCGTCGAGTCGGGGCTCGACATCCCCACCTCGAACACGATGATCATCAACCGGGCCGACCGCTTCGGGCTGGCTCAGCTCTACCAGCTGCGGGGCCGGGTGGGCCGCGAGCGGATGCAGGCCTTCTGCTACCTGCTGGTGCCGGCCGACGGCCGGGTGGACGAGCAGGCCCAGCGCCGCCTGCACGCGCTGCAGGAGCTCACCGAGCTGGGCTCCGGCTTCAAGCTCGCGCTCCGCGATCTCGAGATCCGCGGGGCCGGCAACCTGCTGGGGGCCCAGCAGCACGGCCACATCGCCGCGGTGGGCTACGATCTTTACAGCAAGCTTCTCGCCGAAGCTGTGCAAGAATTGAGGGGCGATCGGACCGGTGCCAGTGTCGAGCCGGTCATCAGCGTCCCGGTGGAAGGGTTCTTGCCCGAAGACTATGTGCCCGAGGTCAACCAGCGTCTGGCGCTCTACAAGCGGCTGGCCGGCGCCGCCGGCGACGCCGAGCTCGCTGATCTGGGCGCCGAGCTCGCCGACCGCTTCGGGCCGCTGCCCGAGCCCGCCGAGCGTCTCCTCGACGTCGTGCGCCTGCGCATCGCCGCCCGGCCCCTCGGCATCGAGCGGCTCGAGGCTGGCGAGGGCAAGGCCGTGATCACGTTCGCGCCCTCCACCGCGATCGAGCCGCCGGCGCTGGTCGCGGCCATCCAGTCGAGCCGCGGCCGTCTGCGGATGCGGCGCGAGTTCACCGTGGAGGCGGCGATCGGCACCGGAGAGTGGCCGGCCGTGCGCGACTCGCTGCTCGACGTGCTGCGGGGCTTCGCCGGCCGATGATCGCCCGGCTCCTCGCCCTCGGCATCCTGGTCGTGCTCCTCGCGGGGTGCGGGCTCGCCGTGCCGCGCTGGGTGCCCTGGCTCGGGAAGAAGGACGCGCCGCCGCCGGCCGTCGCCGCCGCCCCCCCGGCGCCGAACCCGAACCTGCTCGACACGCCGACGCCGGGCGACGTGCGCGTGCGGCCGACCCCGGAGAGCGAGGACGTCTCCGACCGGATCATCGCGGTCGTCAACAACGACGCCATCACGATGAGCGATCTGCTGGAGTCGATGGCCGTCTACCGATCCGAGAACCGCCAGCAGAGCGGCGGCCCCACCGACGACGAGCTGCGGCGAGAGTCGCTCAACAAGCTCATCGACAGCCGCCTGCAGCTGCAGGAGGCCGAGCGCGAGAAGATCACGGTGGAAGAATCCGAGCTCACCGAGGAGTTCCTCGACCGGATCAAGCGCTACGGCGTCACGACCGAGGAGGAGTTCGAAAAGCTGATTCGCCCGCAGGGCGTGACCATCGAGTCCATCAAGAAGCGGCTGCGCGACAGCCTCAAGATGTCCAAGCTCATCCGCCGCAAGGTGATGCTGCGGATCTCGGTCACCGAGGACGAGATCAACCAGTACCTGGAGGAGAACCGGGGCAAGCTCGAGACCAGCCTCTCCTACCACGCGCGCCACATCCTGATCACGCCGGAGGGCAGCACCGACAGCGCCTGGGAGGCCGCCCGCACCAAGGCCGCTCTGCTGCGCGCCCAGCTCTCGGACGGTGCCGACTTCGCCGAGCTGGCCCGGCAGTACTCGAAGGACGCCAGCGCCAAGGACGGCGGCGACCTCGGCACCCTCAAGCGGGGAGAGCTGGCCCAGGACGTCGAGGCGGCCATCCTGGCCCTCAAGATCGGGCAGATGTCCGAGCCGTTCCGCTCCGCCCTCGGCTACCACATCTTCCGACTCGAGTCGAAGGAGGGGCTGGAGGGGGAGGGATTGGCCCGAATCCGCCAGCAGATCCGCGACATCCTATTCAGGCAGAAGTACGAGACCCGCCAGGAGATCTGGCTCAAAGAGATCAAGCAGCGAGCGATCATCGAGGTGCGGATGTGAAAAAACGTTGACAAGGCGCGCCTAGGATGGGAGGATGTCGCGTAACGCCGTCGCTCCAACCCCTTAGAAACTCTACGCAAACAGCAGCACCAAACTCTATGCGGCCGTTACGCGCCGCGCCCGGAGCCCCGAAATGACTTCCCGCCGAGACCGAGGACAGACCAATGCCACCGACAACGCGCCCGCCATGCCCGCCAACGGCATGAACCTGTCCGAGCTCAAGGAGAAAGCGATCCCTGATCTCAACGGGATCGCGCGCGACCTCAACGTCCAGAACATCGGCGGCCTGCGCAAGCAGGAGCTGATCTTCAAGATCCTCCAGGCCCAGGCCGAGAAGGACGGGCTGATCTACGCCGAGGGCGTGCTGGAGGTCCTGCCGGATGGATTCGGGTTCCTGAGAGCGCCGGACTACAACTACCTGCCGGGCCCCGACGACATCTATGTGTCGCCGTCGCAGATCCGGCGCTTCGACCTGCGCACCGGCGACACGATCTCCGGGCAGGTCCGGCCGCCCAAGGACACCGAGCGGTACTTCGCGCTGCTCAAGGTCGAGTCGATCAACTTCGAGACGCCCGACCAGGCCCGCGAGAAGATCTTCTTCGACAACCTCACGCCGCTCTACCCGATGGAGCGGCTCAAGCTCGAGTGGAACACCGAGGACCTCACCACGCGCGTGATGGACCTGCTCAGCCCCATCGGCAAGGGGCAGCGCGGCATGATCGTGGCGGCGCCGCGCACCGGCAAGACCATGATGCTGCAGTCGATCGCCCACGCGATCGCGACGAACCACCCCGAGGTCTACCTGATCGTCCTGCTCATCGACGAGCGGCCGGAAGAGGTCACCGACATGCAGCGCTCGGTGAAGGGCGAGGTGGTGTCCTCCACCTTCGACGAGCCGCCGCAGCGGCACATCCAGGTCGCCGACATGGTGATCGAGAAGGCCAAGCGGCTGGTCGAGCACAAGCGCGACGTCGTCATCCTGCTCGACTCGCTCACGCGCTTCGCCCGCGCCCACAATGCTGTCATCCCGTCGTCGGGCAAGGTGCTCTCCGGCGGTCTCGACGCGAACGCGCTGCAGCGGCCGCGCCGCTTCTTCGCCACCGCGCGCAACATCGAGGAGGGTGGCTCGCTGACGATCATGGCCACCGCCATCGTGGACACCGGCAGCCGGATGGACGACGTGATCTTCGAGGAGTTCAAGGGCACCGGCAACATGGAGGTCCACCTCGACCGGCGCCTGATGGACAAGCGCATCTTCCCGACGATCAACATCGAGCAGTCCGGCACCCGCAAGGAGGAGCTGCTGCTCGAGAAGGACGAGCTGCAGAAGGTCTGGCTGCTGCGCAAGGCCCTCTCCCAGCTCAATCCCGTCGAGGCGATGGAGCTCCTGCTCGACAAGCTCAAGCAGACCAAGAGCAACAAGGAGTTCCTGGCCGCGATGCACGCGATGGGCTAGGTCCGTGATATCGTAGAGCTTCCAGGGAGGATCTGACCCGTGAAGGTGGGCATTCATCCGGAATATGTGGACACGACGATCACCTGCGCGTGCGGGGAGGTCATCCGCACCCGTTCGACCAAGCCGGACATCCGGGTGGAAGTCTGCTCCAAGTGCCATCCCTTCTTCACGGGCAAGCAGAAGCTCATGGATACGGCCGGCCGTGTGGAGCGGTTCCAGCGCAAGTACCGGCGGCAGCCGGCGGCTCAGTAAGCCGCCCGTTCCGGACGGGCCCGGGCCCCGCCGGGCGGCCTCGCTCCCCACTCGCTCGCGTCGGGCGGGCGCTCGCGCTCCGGAGGCGCTGATCCGCCATGCTGTTTGACAAGCTCCGTCAGATCGAAGAGCGATCGCACGAGATCGCCCGGCGGCTGGCGGACCCCGCCATCTTCTCGCAGCAGGCCGAGTACGCCCGCCTGCGCAAGGAGCACGCCGACAGCCAGGAGATCGTCGAGCGCTTCGGCGAGTACCGCGACGTGCTCAAGCGCATCAGCGAGGCCCGGCACATCCTCGCCGAGGGCGGCGACCGCGAGCTCGCCGAGCTGGCCCAGGCCGAGATCGACGAGCTGTCCGCGCGCCAGGCCGTCCTGGAGGGCGAGCTCACGCGCCTGCTGCTGCCGCGCGATCCCAACGACGACAAGAACGTCTTCGTGGAGATCCGCGCGGGCGCCGGCGGCGACGAGGCGGCGCTGTTCGCCGCCGATCTGGCCCGCATGTACACCAAGTACGCCGAGCGTCAGCGCTGGAAGGTGGAGGTCATGGACTCCAGCGCCACCGGCGTGGGCGGGCTCAAGGAGGTCATCCTCTTCATCCAGGGGCGCGGCGCCTGGAGCCGGCTCAAGTTCGAGCGCGGCGTGCACCGCGTGCAGCGGGTGCCGGTGACCGAGTCGGCCGGCCGCATCCACACCTCGACGGTGACCGTCGCCGTCCTGCCCGAGGCCGAGGACGTCGAGGTGAAGGTGGACGAGAAAGATCTCAGAGTGGACGTCTATCGCTCGTCGGGACCGGGCGGGCAGGGCGTCAACACGACGGACTCGGCCGTGCGCATCACGCACGTCCCGACCGGGCTCGTGGTGACGTGCCAGGACGAGCGCTCGCAGATCAAGAACCGCGCGAAGGCCATGCGCGTGCTCAAGGCGCGGCTGCTGGAGCGCGCGCAGCAGGAGCAGCAGGCGGCCATCGCCGCCGACCGCCGCTCCCAGGTCGGCACCGGCGAGCGCAGCGAGCGGATCCGCACCTACAACTTCGCTCAGAATCGCGTGACCGATCACCGCGTCGGGCTCACGCTGCACCGGCTGCCCGAGGTCCTCGAGGGCGACATCGACGAGCTCATCGAGACGCTGGCGGCGGCCGAGCAGGCCGAGCGGCTGCAGAAGGTGGCGAGCTGATGCGCGCGGCGGCGCTGGACGCTGGGCAGGGCGGCGCGGCCACCGTGCGCGACGCGCTGGCGACGGCCGCCGCCCTCCTGGCGGAGGCCGGCGTCGAGACCGCGCGCGGGGACGCCGAGTGGCTGCTGGCCGAGGCGCTCGCCCTCCCGCGCGGCCGCCTGGGGCTGGAGGCGCGCCGGCCGCTCGACGCGGCGGCCGCCTCCTGCTTCGCGCAGCTCGTGCGCCGGCGGATGACGCGCGAGCCGCTGCAGCACATCGTCGGCACCCAGCCGTTCCGTCAGATCACGGTGCGGGTGAGCGCGGACGCGCTGGTGCCGAGGCCGGAGACCGAGGCGCTGGCCGGCTGGGCGCTCGAGCTGTTGCCCGCGGCGGCGCGGGTGGTGGACGTCGGCACCGGCACCGGCTGCATCGCGTGCGCGATCGCCGCCGAGCGTCCCGACGCGCGCGTCGTCGCGCTCGACCTCTCGCCGGCGGCGGTGGCGCTGGCGCGGGCGAACGTCGCCGCGCTGGGGCTGTCGGCGCGCGTCGGCGTGGCGCAGTCCGACCTGCTCGCCGCGCTGGCACCGCGGGTGGTCGACGTCATCGTCTCGAATCCGCCGTATCTGCCGGCGGCGTCGATCGCGACGCTGGCGCCCGAGGTGAGCCGCTGGGATCCGCGGCTCGCGCTCGACGGCGGGCCCGACGGCCTGGACGTGATCCGGCGGCTCGTCGTCGAGGCGCCTGACCGGCTGGCGCCCGGCGGCGCGCTGGTGGTGGAGACGGCGGGCGGCGGGCAGCTTCCGGTGGTCGTCGCGCTGATGCGGGCGGCGGGGCTCGGGCGCGTGCGCACGCGCGCGGATCTGGCCGGGGTGGAGCGCTTCGTCGCGGGAGGACGGGACTGATGCCGCCACGGCTGAGCATCGAGGGTGGGGTGCCGTTGAGGGGCGACGTGGCGGTGAGCGCGGCCAAGAACGCCGCGCTGCCCGCGCTGGCGGCCGCGCTGCTGACCGCCCGCCCGCTCACGCTCACGAACGTGCCGGCGCTGGGCGACGTGCGCACGATGCTCAAGCTCCTCGGGACGCTCGGCGCCCGGGTGGAGCGCGGGGGCCGCGAGGTCACGCTGGCGGTGGAGCGCGTCGCCAGCGACCTGGCGCCGTACGAGCTCGTGTCCACGATGCGCGCCTCCGTCCTCGTGCTCGGCCCGCTGGTGGCCCGCCACGGCTCGGCGCGGGTGGCGCTCCCGGGCGGCTGTGCCATCGGCGTGAGGCCGATCGACCAGCACCTCAAGGGGCTGGCCACGCTCGGCGCCGAGATCGCCATCGAGAACGGCTACGTGGTGGCGCGGGCCAGCCGGCTCAAGGGCGCGCGGATCGCGACCGATCTCGTGACCGTGACCGGGACCGAGAACCTCATGATGGCGGCCGCCCTCGCCGAGGGCGTGACGGTGATCGAGAACGCCGCCCGCGAGCCGGAGGTCGGCGATCTCGCCGCGCTGCTCACCGCGATGGGCGCGCGCCTGCACGGCGTCGGCACCGGCCGCATCGAGATCGAGGGCGTGCCCGAGCTGGGCGGCGCTGTGCACCGCGTCGTGCCCGATCGCATCGAGGCGGGGACGCTGATCGTGGCCGGCGCGATCACGCACGGTGACGTGCGGGTCACCGAGATGGTGCCCGACCACCTGGCCGCTGTGCTGGCCAAGCTGGACGAGTGCGGGATCGCGCTGCAGACCGGCCCGGACTGGGTGCGCGTCACGGGGGCCGGCCGGCCCCGCGCGGCCGACATCGTGACGAGCCCGTTCCCGGGATTTCCCACCGACATGCAGGCGCAGCTCATGGCGCTGCTGGGGCTCGCCGACGGCCAGTCGAAGGTCACCGAGACGATCTTCGAGAACCGCTTCATGCACATCGCCGAGCTGGCCCGCATGGGCGCCTCGATCGCCGCCGACGGCTCGGTGGCGATCATCCAGGGCGTCGAGACATACCAGGGCGCCCAGGTGATGGCATCCGACCTGCGCGCCTCGGCGGCGCTGGTGCTGGCCGGCCTGGCCGCGCGCGGCCGCACGGAGGTCTCGCGGATCTACCACCTCGACCGTGGCTACGAGCGGCTCGAGTCCAAGCTGGCGGCGCTGGGCGCGCGGATCGAGCGGCAGCCGTGAGCGACCGCCTCACGCTGGCGCTGCCCAAGGGCCGGCTCCTCGAGCCCGCGCTCGAGCTCCTGCGCGAGCTCGGCGTGGACGGCGTGGACCAGGCTTCGCGCCGGCTGATCTTCGACGACCCGCGGGGCGGGCTGCGCCTGCTCTTCCTCAAGCCGGCCGACGTCCCCGCCTACGTCACCTACGGCGCCGCCCACCTCGGCATCGTCGGCAAGGACATCCTGCTCGAGCAGGAGCCCGACGTGTACGAGCCGCTCGACCTCAGCTTCGGCTTCTGCCGGCTGGTGGTGGCCGAGCCGCGCGAGCTGTGGGAGCGCGACGATCCCGCCAAGTGGTCGTGGGTGCGCGTGGCCACCAAGTATCCGCGGCTGACCGAGCAGTACTTCTCGGCGCGCGGCGTCCAGGTGGAGATCGTGCGGCTCGACGGCTCGATCGAGCTGGCCCCGCTGGTCGGGCTGGCCGAGCGCATCGTGGACCTCGTGCAGTCGGGCGAGACGCTGCGGGTGAACGGCCTCGTCGAGGTCGCGGAGATCACGCACTCGACCGCCCGCCTCATCGTCAACCGCGCTGCGATGAAGACCGAGTACGCCTCGATCACGAACCTGATCGCCCAGCTTCGCGAGCGAAGCAAAACCGGACAGAGCCCCGCCGTTCCCTCCGAAGCCGGACGGAGCCCCGCGCCTTCCGAAGCCGAACGGAGCCGCCCCGCTCCTGGAACAGGCCACCCACGCACCAAGCCGGCCTCGCGGCCCTCGCTACAATGATCACGCTCGACGCGCGCGCGCTCGGCGTAGAGGGCGTCGCCCGGGCGGTGGACCGTCCGCGCGCGGGGGTGCCGGCCGAGGTCGCCGCCGCGGTGGAGGCGATCGTGGCCGACGTGCGCGCGCGCGGCGACCTCGCCCTGCTCGAGTACACGGCGCGCTTCGACGGGTTCCGGGCAAACGCCGTCGCCTGGCTCGCGCTCACCGCCGCCGACTTCGAGGCGGGCGAGCAGGCGGTGACGCCGGCCGTGCGCGCGGCGCTCGTGTACGCGGCCGAGCGCATCGAGCGCTATCACGCCGCCGCGCTGCCGAAGTCCTGGCGCATCACCGACGAGCACGGCTCGGTGCTGGGACAGGAGGTGCGCGCGCTCGACCGGGTTGGCATCTACATCCCCGGCGGCCGCGCCGCCTATCCGTCCAGCGTGCTGATGACGGCGGTGCCCGCGCGCATCGCGGGCGTGCGCGAGATCGTGCTGGTGACGCCGCCGGACGCCGAGGGGCGCGTGCCGGCGGCTGTGCTGGCGGCCGCCCGCGTGGCGGGCGTGACCGAGGGCTGGCGGCTCGGCGGCGCCCAGGCGGTGGCCGCGCTCGCCTACGGCACCGCCGCCATCCGGCGGGTGGACAAGATCGTCGGCCCCGGCAACATCTACGTGGCGCTCGCCAAGGCGCGCGTCTTCGGCGACGTCGGGATCGACATGATGGCGGGGCCGAGCGAGGTCGTGGTGATCGCCGACCGCGCCGCCGATCCGGCGTGGATCGCCGCCGACCTGCTCGCGCAGGCCGAGCACGACCCGATGGCGCGGGCGCTGCTGATCACCGACGCGCCCGAGCTGCTGCCCCGGGTGGAGGCCGCGCTGGCCGCCCAGCTCGAGCAGCTGCCGCGGCGGGCGATCGCCGCCGAGTCGCTGGCCGCCAACGGCGCCTTCATCCTCGTCGGCGACCTCGAGCGCGCCGTGGACGTCGCCAACCGCCTGGCGCCCGAGCACCTCGAGCTGATGGTGGCCGTGCCTGCCGCGCTGCTCGGGCGCGTCCGCCACGCCGGCGCGGTGTTCCTCGGCGCCCACACGCCCGAGGTCGTGGGCGACTACGTGGCCGGCCCCAATCACGTGCTGCCGACCGCCGGCACCGCGCGATTCGCCTCGCCGCTCGGCGCCGAGGACTTCGTCAAGCGATCGAGCGTCATCGAGTACTCGCCGTCGGGGCTGGCCGCCGCGCTGCCGCATCTGGCCGCCCTCGCCGGCGTCGAAGGCCTCACCGGCCACGCACGGGCGGCCGAGCTCAGAGCCAAGGAGGGCCGCGTATGAGCGGCGATCAGCGGCAGGCGCGCATCGAGCGCAAGACCAAGGAGACGGAGGTCGTCGTCCAGCTCAACGTGGACGGGACGGGGGCGTCGAAGGTGCAGACGCCGATCCCGTTCTTCAGCCACATGCTCGAGGCGTGGGCCAAGCACGGCCTCATGGACCTCGCGGTGGAGGCGAGCGGCGACGTCGAGGTGGACATCCACCACACGGTGGAGGACGTCGGCATCGTGCTGGGCCAGGCGCTCGGGCGGGCGCTCGGCGACAAGAAGGGCATCGTGCGCTACGGCACCGCCTTCGTGCCGATGGACGAGGCGCTCGTGCAGGCGTCGGTGGACATCTCCGGCCGCCCGTTCCTCGTGTTCAGCGTGCCGGTGGCCCGCACGCGCGTGTCGAACTTCGACCTCGACATGCTGCAGGAGTTCTTCCGGGCGTTCGCGTTCAAGGCCGAGATCACGCTGCACGTGACGATGCACTACGGCCACAACCTGCACCACATCGCCGAGGCCGTCTTCAAGGCGGTGGGGCGCGCGCTGGCCGAGGCCACGCGGATCAACCCGCGGATCGCCGGCGTCCTGCCCTCCACGAAGGGCACGTTGTGATGGCAGTGCGAGCCGCAGCCGCAGGCGAGGCGAGCCTGTGATTGCCGTGGCCGTGCGAGCCGCAGCCGCAGGCGAGGCGAGCCTGTGATTGCCATCATCGATTATGGGCGGGGCAACCTTGGCTCGGTCGAGAAGGCCTTCGTCCGCGTGGGGATGCCGGCGGTGGTCACCGACGACCCGCGCGCGGTGGACGACGCCGACGCGGTGGTGCTGCCGGGCGACGGCGCCTTCCACGACGCGATGGCGAACCTCGAGCGTCTCGGCCTGCTGCCGCCGGTGCGGCGGGCGCTCGACGGGCGGCGTCCGTTCCTCGGCATCTGTCTCGGCTACCAGCTCCTCTTCTCGACCAGCGAGGAGTTCGGCGAGGGGCGGGGGCTGGACGTCATCCCGGGCGTGGTGCGCCGCTTCCCGCCCGGGCGCAAGGTGCCGCACATGGGCTGGAACCGCGTGTGGCACGGCGGCGCGCTGCGGCTCTTCGAGGGGATCGAGGACGGCGGACGCTTTTATTTCGTGCACTCGTATTTCCCTGTTGTAGCGAGGTCCGCGAGCCCGGTTTGCACCGCAGGTGGCCTGAGTGAGGAGGCCGGGGCTCCGGAAGGTGGCCTGAGCGAGAAGGGCGGGGCTCCGGACGCGCGGTCATTCGACTCGGGCTTGCGCTCGGCCTGGTGCGACTATGGTCTTCGGTTCGCCGCGGCGATCGAGACCGGGCGCATTTATGCGACGCAGTTTCACCCGGAGAAGAGTCAGAAGGCGGGCATCCGGCTGCTCGAGAACTTCGCCGCGATCGTGAAGGAGCGTCGG
>JBGQFW010000069.1:0-24215 GCA_041497115.1 Methylomirabilia bacterium | reverse complement strand
GGCGCCGTAGCCAAGTGGTAAGGCAGCGGACTGCAAATCCGTTATTCGGCGGTTCGAATCCGCCCGGCGCCTCCAGTCGATTCGCATTGACGAAATCGCGGGCGTGGCGTAACGGCAGCCGCTGGGGATTTAAAATCCTCTGTCCGAAAGGACGTGCAGGTTCAAATCCTGCCGCCCGCACCAACCGCACGCTATAGCGTCAGCGCCATCCCGTCCTCGCTGAGAAGAATCTCCACGCCCGGCGCGTGACGGCGCGCCTCCGCGAGCAGATCCGCCGGCGCGACCCACACCGGCGCGGGCGCGTGGAAGAGCGCGAGCGCGCGGACGCCCGCGCGCGCGGCGACGCGGCCGGCGTCGGCCGCCGTCGAGTGACCGACCTGGTGCAGCCCCTTCGCGCGCGCCTCCAGCCCGCCCACCTCGTGGATGAGCAGATCGGCGCCGCGCGCGGCCTCGATCAGCGCGTCGCAGGGCCGCGTGTCGCCGCTGTAGACGACGCGCGCGCCACCGGCGCTCACCACGCAGCCGGCGGCCTCGCCGCCCGGCGGCAGGTGATCGACGGGCACCAGTCTCAGCGTGGCGTCGCCGTCCATCGTGACGTCGACGTCGGCCTCGGGTGTCCGCCACGCGAGCCGATCGCCGAAGACGCGGTCGGCCGACGCATCGGCGGCGGCCAGCGAGCCGCGGATCGCGGCGGCGCTGCCCGCGAGCGCCCAGACGTCCACGGGCGGCGGCGGCGCGCCGGTGCGATACGCCGCGTAAAAGAGGTACATCAGCAGCGGCTCGAGGCCGCCGACGTGATCGAGGTGGCGATGGCTCAGGAAGACGTGGCGCACGCTGTGGGGATCGACCTCGCAGGCGAGCAGGCGGCGCACCACGCCGAGCCCGCCGCCGGTGTCGAGCAGGACCGTGGCGCCGGCGGTCTGAACGAGGATGGCGGCCTGGTAGCGCTCGGGGTTGAGCGCGCCGCCGGTGCCGAGGAAGATCACGCGCGGGCGCGACATCGCGCCAGAGGATAGCACCCCCTTCCGGGGGCGCGTGATATCCTCAGCCGTCATGCACTCGCCGGGCGCCATCGCGTTCCAGATCGGCCCGCTGGTCATCCGCTGGTACGGCATCCTGATGGCGGCCTCGATCGTCGCCGGACTGTGGCTCGGTCACCGCCAGGCGCGGCGCGACGGGCTGCCGGCCGACGACATCATCGCGATCGGGCAGTGGGGGATCCTCGCCGGCCTGCTCGGCGCGCGGCTCTACGAGGTCGCGTTCAACTGGGACTACTACGGCCAGTTCCCCCGCAAGATCCTCGCGGTGTGGGAGGGCGGGCTGGCGATCCACGGCGGGCTCATCGTGGGACCGCTGGTGGGGATCTGGCTGGCCCGCCGCTGGAACGTGCCGATCCTGCGCGGGCTCGATGTCACCGGTCCCTCGTTCGCGATCGGGCAGGCGATCGGCCGATGGGGGAACTTCTTCAACGAGGAAGCCTTCGGCACGCCGACCGACCTGCCGTGGAAGGTGTTCATCTCGGCACCCCATCGCCCGCTGGGGTACACGCAGTTCGAGTACTTCCACCCGACGTTCCTCTACGAGTCGATCTGGAACCTGGGCGTGTTCCTGGCGCTCGTGCTCTGGCTGCGGCCGCGCTTTCGCCGGCAGCCGGGCGCGCTGTTCTTCGCGTATATCGGCCTGTACTCGGTCGGTCGCTTCGTCATCGAGGGCATCCGCCTCGACAGCTTCTGGCTGGGGCCGTTCCGCGTGGCGCAGCTCGCCAGCCTCGCCGGCGTCCTAGTCGCGCTGATCGGCCTGGCCTGGACCCGCCGCCGCATGCACGAAGCCGCGACCTCCTAGATCAGGCCACCCACGTGGCGAGCCGGGCTCCCAACCCATCGCGCCAATAACCCTGGAGCGCGTCGGCCCGTATCTCTGGCGTATTCCGGCCGACGCGCGGCCCGGCATGCGCGTGCCCGCGCTCGTCGTGGCCGACGAGACGCTGCTCGCCAGCATCCGCAGCGACGCATCGCTCGAGCAGCTCGCCAACGGCGCCACGCTGCCCGGCATCGTGCGCGCCGCGCTGGCGATGCCGGACATCCACCAGGGGTACGGGCTGCCGGTGGGTGGCGTGGTCGCCACCGACGCGGAGCGTGGCGGCGTGGTGAGCCCGGGGGCGATCGGCTTCGACATCAACTGCGGCGTGCGGCTGCTGCGCACGGGGCTGGATGCCGCGGAGATCGCCCCGAGGGTGCGCGACCTGGTGGACGCGCTCTACGCGGCGATCCCGACGGGCGTCGGCGCCCGCGCCAGCGTCGCGCTCACCCCGCGCGACCTCGCTGCCGTGCTGGAGGACGGCGCCGCCTGGGCGGCGGCGCACGGCCACGGCGAGCGCGACGACCTCGAGCGCATCGAGTCGGGGGGCCGGCTGGAGGGCGCGCGGCCTGACGCGGTGTCGGCGCGCGCGCGCGAGCGGGGGCTGCGCCAGCTGGGGTCGCTCGGCTCCGGCAACCATTTTCTCGAGCTGCAGGTGGTCGAGGAAATCTACGACGCCGACACGGCGGCGCGATTCGGCGTGCGAGCGGGCCAGCTCACCGTGATGATTCACACCGGCTCCCGCGGCATCGGCCACCAGGTGTGCACGGATTACTTGAAGGTGGCGGGGAGCGCGCTGCGCCGCTACGGCATCACCGTGCCCGACCGCCAGCTCGCGTGCGCGCCGCTGGACTCGCCGGAGGCCGCCGACTATCTCGGCGCGATGCGCGCCGCCGCCAACTTCGCCTTCGCCAATCGCCAGGTGCTCGCCCACGTCGCCCGCGAGGTACTCGAGCGCGTGCTCGGCCGGGCGCCGCGCGACCTCGCGCTGGGCGTCGTCTACGACGTCGCCCACAACATCGCCAAGGAGGAGGAGCACGAGGTGGACGGCCGCCGGCGCCGGCTCCTCGTCCACCGCAAGGGCGCGACCCGCGCGTTCCCCGGCCAGCCGGTGATCGTGCCGGGCGACATGGGCCGCTACTCGTACCTGCTGGTCGGCACCGCGGCCGCCATGCGCGAGACGTTCGGCTCCACCTGCCACGGCGCCGGTCGCCGGATGAGCCGCACCGCGGCGGTGAAGGCCGCGCGGGGCCGGAGCATCGAGGCGGAGCTGCAATCGCGCGGGGTCGTCGCGCGGGCGACGGGACGGGACGCCCTGGCCGAGGAGATGCCGGAGGCGTACAAGGACGTCCGCGAGGTGGTGGACGTCGTCCACCGCTACGGCATCTCCACCCGGGTGGCCCGGCTGCGGCCGATCGGGGTCATCAAGGGCTGACGGGCTGGGCGGCCCGAGCCGCTATAATAACCGGGTCGTGGACCTGAAGGTCGGGCTCATCGGCTTCGGCTACTGGGGGCCCAATCTCGCCCGCAACCTTGGCGAGATCCGCGGCGTGACGCTCGCCGCGGTGGCCGACCGGCGCCCCGAGCGCCGTGAGGCCGTGGGCGCGCGCCATCCCGGCGTGCGCCTCTTCGACGATCCCGCCGAGCTGCTCGCGCGTCCCGACCTCGACGCGGTGGTGGTCGCCACGCCCGTCGCCACTCACTACGAGCTCGGGCTCGCCGCGCTCAAGGCCGGCAAGGACGTGCTGATCGAGAAGCCGCTGGCCGCCACCGCCGCCGAGGCGGAGATGCTGGTGGCGGCGGCCGAGCGCGAGCGGCGCGTGCTCATGGTGGATCACACGTACGTGTACGCCGGGGCGGTGCGGAAGATCGCCGACCTGATCACCGCGGGCGAGCTCGGCGAGATCCGCTACTACGACTCCCTGCGGATCAACCTCGGCCTCTTCCAGAGCGACGTCAGCGTGATGTGGGACCTCGCCATCCACGACATCGCGCTGCTGCAGTTCCTGCTGCGCCGGCGCTTCCTCACCGTGCAGGCCACCGGCGGCTGCCCGCTCGGGGAGGGGCTGGAGAGCGTGGCCCACCTCACGCTGGGGCTCGACGGCGGCGCCCAGGCCCACGTCAACGTGAGCTGGATCGCTCCCGTGAAGATCCGGCAGACGATCATCGTCGGCGACCGCAAGATGCTCCTCTACGACGACCTCGAGCCCGACGAGAAGATCAAGGTCTACGACCGCGGCGTGGTGTTCGACGAGGACCGGCCGGCGCTGCTGCGCGACTACCGCATCGGCGACATGTGGGCGCCCCGGGTGGACCGCCGCGAGGCGCTGGCCGGCGTCTGCGACCACTTCGTGGACTGCGTGCGGCGGCGGGCGCGCCCGCTGACCGGCGGTGCCGAGGGGCTGGAGAGCGTGCGGGTGCTGGAGGCCGCGCAGTGGTCGCTGCGCCACACCGGCCAGCTCGTGATGCTGTGAGCGACGGCGCCCGGCGGATCGCCGCCGACGTCACCTTCGGCCGCGACGTGAAGGTCGCCGACTTCGTCAACCTCTACGGCTGCGCGATCGGCGACGAGAGCCGCATCGGTCCCTTCGTGGAGATCCAGAAGAACGCGGTGGTCGGCCGCCGCTGCAAGATCGGCAGCCACTCGTTCATCTGCGAGGGCGTCACGCTGGAGGACGAGGTCTTCGTCGGCCACGGCGTGATCTTCGTCAACGATCGCTTCCCGCGGTCGACGACCGACACCGGTGCGGTGGCGGGCGACGGGGACTGGGTGTGCGAGTCGACGCTGGTGAAGCGGCGCGCGGCCATCGGCTCCGGCGCCACCATCCTGTGCGGCGTCACGATCGGCGAGGAGGCCATCGTGGGGGCGGGGAGCGTCGTCACCGGCGACGTGGCCGCCCGCACCGTGGTCGCCGGCAACCCGGCGCGGGAGATCCGCGCGCTGTGACGCGCCAGCCCTTCGTGGACCTGGCCGCCCAGTACCAGGAGGTGCGCGCGGAGCTGCTGCCGGAAGTCGAGCGGCTGCTGGCCAGCGGCGCGTTCGTCGGCGGCGAGACGCTGGCCCGCTTCGAGGCGGCGTTCGCCGCCTTCTGCGGCGCGCCCCACGCGGTCGGTGTCGCCAACGGCACCGACGCGCTCCACCTGGCGCTGCGCGCGCTCGGCGTGGGGCCGGGCGACGAGGTCGTCACCGTACCGAACACCTTCGTGGCCACCGCAGAGGCGATCGTCCAGGCCGGCGCCCGGCCGGTGCTGGTGGACGTGCGGCCCGACACGCTGTTGATGGACGCCGCCGCGCTCGACGGCGCGCTCACGCCCCGCACGCGCGCGGTGATGCCGGTGCACCTCTACGGCGCGCTGGTGGACGTCGAGCCCATCGAGCGCTGGTGCGCGGCGCGCGGCGTGGCGCTGCTGGAGGACGCCGCCCAGGCCCACGGCGCCCGCCGGGGCGGGCGGCGGGCGGGCGCCTTCGGCGACGCCGCCGGGTTCAGCTTCTACCCGGCCAAGAACCTCGGCGCCGCCGGCGAGGCGGGCGCGGTCGTCACGCGGCGGGCTGACGTCGCCGAACGGGTCGGGCGTCTGCGCGACCACGGGCAGAGCGAGCGCTACCACCACGAGATCGCCGGCTACAACAGCCGGCTCGACGCGCTGCAGGCCGCCGTGCTGGCGGTGAAGCTCGCGCGGCTCGACGCGTGGAACGCGCGCCGGCGCGCGCTGGCCGCCGTCTATCGCGAGCGATTGGCCAAGGTGGACGCCGTCACCCTGCTCGCCGAGCCCGCCGGCGACGAGAGCCACGTGTACCACCTGTTCGTGGTCCGCGCCGCCGGGCGCGATCGGCTGCGCGCCGCGCTGACCGCGCGCGGGATCGAGACCGGGCTGCACTACCCGGTGCCGATCCACCTGCAGCGCGGCTGGCGGGAGCTGGGCTACCGCGAGGGCGCGTTTCCGGTGGCCGAGGCGGCGGCCCGCACGGTGCTGAGCCTGCCGATCTATCCGCACATGGGCGAGGACGCCGTCCACCGGGTCTGCGACGCGCTCGAGGCGGGCGCGTGAGCGCCGCCGCGTTCGCCGGCCGGCGGGTGCTGGTCACCGGCGGCGCCGGCTTCATCGGCAGCCACCTGGTGGATGCGCTCGTCGCCGGCGGCGCGCGCGTGCGCGTGCTCGACGACTTCTCCTCGGGGCGGCGGGAGAACCTCGCGGGGGCAGCCGGGCGCGTGGAGATCGTCGAGGGCGACGTCGCGGACGACCGGGCCCTCGACCGCGTGCTGGCCGGCGTCGAGACCGTGATGCACCTGGCGACCCGCTGCGTGCGCCTGTCGCTCTCCGACCCCGAGAACGTGCACCGGGTCAACAGTCACGGCACGCTGCGCGTGCTGCTGGCGGCGCGCCGCCATCGCGTCGGCCGGGTGGTCTACGTCTCCTCGTCGGAGGTCTACGGCAGCGGCGTGCGCGTGCCGATGGCCGAGGATCACCCGCTCGAGCCGACGACGATCTACGGCGCCACCAAGCTGGCGGGCGAGCTCTACACCCAGGCCCTGACGCGCGCGTTCGACCTGCCCACCGTCGTCGTGCGGCCGTTCAACACCTACGGGCCGCGCGCGCATTTCGAGGGGGTCTACGGCGAGGTCATCCCGCGCTTCACCGTGCGGCTGCTGAACGGCCGCCGCCCGGTCGTCTTCGGTGACGGGCGGCAGACCCGTGACTTCACCTACGTCAGCGACACCGTGCGTGGAATCCTGGCGGCGGCGGCGACCGACCGGGCGCAGGGGCAGGTGATCAACGTGGCCCGGGGCGAGGAGGTCACCGTCCGGCGACTGGCCGAGCTGCTGGCCAAGGCGATCGATCCCACGCTGGCGCCGGAGTTCACCGAGCCGCGGCCGGGCGACGTGCGGCGGCACTGGGCCGACGTGAGCCGCGCGCGCGCCGATCTGGGCTTCGTCGCGGAGATCGGGATCGAGGAGGGGCTGGCGCGGTATCTGGCCTGGTTCCGCGAGGCCTATCCGGACCCCGCCGCGTGCCTGCGCGACGAGGCCGTCCGCAACTGGTGAGGTCGCGGTGATCCCCGTCAGCCGCCCGTACTTCGGCGTCGAGGAGGAGACGGCCGCCGTCGCCGCGCTGCGCAGCGGGTGGGTGACCCAGGGGCCGCGCGTCGCCGAGTTCGAGCGCGCCTTCGCCGCCGCGCTCGGCCAGCCGGAGGCGATCGCGGTCTCCTCGTGCACGACCGGCCTGCACCTCGTCCTGCACGCGCTGGGCGTGGGACGGGGCGACGAGGTCGTCGTGCCGTCGCTGTCGTTCATCGCCACCGCCAACGCCGTCGCCCACACCGGGGCGACGCCGGTCTTCGCCGACATCGACCTGGCCACCTACAACCTCGATCCCGCCTCGGCCGCGCGGGCGATCTCACGGCGGACGAAGGCGATCCTGCTCGTCCACCAGGTCGGCCTGCCCGCCGACGTCGCGGCGTTCCGCCGCCTCGCGCGCCGCGCCCGGGTGAAGCTGGTCGAGGACGCCGCCTGCGCGATCGGGTCGACCGTGGCCGGCCGGCCGGTGGGCGGCGACGCCGAGGTCGCGGTGTTCAGCTTCCATCCGCGCAAGCTGGTCACGACCGGCGAGGGCGGCATGATCGTCACGCGCAGCCGGCGGCTGGCCGCCCGGCTGCGCTCGCTGCGCCATCACGGCGTGTCGGTGTCCGACTTCGCGCGCCACGCCGCCGGTCGCGTCGTCGTCGAGGCCTACCGGGAGGTCGGCTACAACTACCGGATGACGGACCTCCAGGGGGCCGTCGGGCTCGTGCAGCTCGGGCGCCTCGACGAGCTCATCGCGCGGCGGCTGGAGCAGGGCGCCCGGTACGACCGCGCGTTCGCGAAGCATCCGGCGCTCGCGATCCCGCACGTCGCGCCGAACGTCCGCTTCAACTACCAGACGTATCTGCTGCGCCTGTTGCCCGGCGCGCGGATCACCCGCGACGCGCTCATGCAGCGTCTGCTCGAGCAGGGGATCGCCACCCGGCGCGGCGTGATGGCGGCTCATCGCGAGCCCGCCTATCGGCGGTTGCGCCTGCGCGTGCCGCTGCCCGCCACCAACGAGGCCGATCGCAGCGCAATCGTGTTGCCCCTCTACCATGCGATGACGCCGGCCGATCAGGCCCGCGTGATCGAATCGGTGCTCGCCGCGGTGTGACGAGGGACGCCACGGCTACGCCGGGGCGGCCCGAGCGTTGGGGGGTATGGGGGCCATGTCGAGGCCCCCATCTATGTCAATCGCGCCACCACGAGGCGGTGGACGAGCTGGGCGGGCGAGGCGCGGGGCACGGGTTCGGTCGCGAGGATCTCGAAGCCCCAGCGGTCGCGCAGGTCGGCGTGCAGCGCGATCGAGTCGTAGCGATCGGGGACGACGTACATGTAGGGCACGCGCTCGCGGAGGAGCGCATCGTCATAGTGGCGGCCGTGCAGCGCGCGGGCGAGGGCCAGCAGCAGCGTGTCGGTGAGACGGCCGCGCAGCCGCCGCATGACGCGCCGGAGGGCCGCCAGCATGCGGTTGCTCACCGCGTCGGTCGGCATCGTGTAGACGAGCAGCCCGCCGGCGACGAGATCGCGCGCGATCTTGCCGAACAGGGCCTCGTCCGGCGCCGGGATCGCGTAGAGCACCGTCTCCGACACGATGACGTCCCAGGGGCCGCCGCCCAGCGCGAGGTAGTCGCCGGCGACGAGCGTGACGCGGCCGGCGGCGGGATGCGCCCGGCGCGCCGTCTCGGCGGCGGCGATACTCGCCGCGGAGAGGTCCACACCCGTGACCATGGCTCGCGGCAGGGCCTCCGCAAGGGCCAGCACGGTGACGCCGGTGCCGCAGCCGAGGTCGAGCACGCGCAGCGCGCGCGCGGGATCGACGTGCTGCGCCACGACCGCGACGACCCGGTTGCGACGCTCGGGGGGCACGGTGAACGTGCGGCCGGCGAAGATCTCGGGGTTGCCCTGCGTCATCGCGGGTAGCCCCACGCGCTCACGTCGAGGCCGGTGAGGGCGGCGAAGCCGCGGACGGCGGGCGCCATGCGCGCGCGCAGGCTGCGCTCGAGGTCGGGATCGAGCGTCGGGCCCGTCTCCCGGGCGGAGTTGATCATCCCGAGGTCGTCGGCGCCGAGCGCGACCGGCGCCACGCCGAGGAAGGCCTGCACGCCCGCCAGCACGGGCTCGGGCGTCGCGACGAGGCTCTCGTAGAGGATGAAGCGAACCGCGTCGCGGCCGAGCGCACCGAGCCAGCGCTCGGCGAAGACGTCGTAGCGGCCGCGCGGCAGGTAGTCGTACGGTCGCGCGTAGTCGCGCTCGGGCGGCAGCGGGCTCGGTCGCTGTCCCTCCAGGCGCAGCGCCTCCTCGAAGGCGAGCGGCTCGAGCCCGTTCTTCTTCGTCCACAGGTAGTTCGAGTAGGCGCGCGCGACGGGCTCGCGCACCACGAACAGCATGCGCACGGCGGGCAGGTGGCGCGCGATGAGCCGGCACGCCGCCTCGCTCTCGAGGTAGTAACTCGTCTTCTCGCCGAGCGCGCGGCGGCCGCCGGCCTCCGCGAACAGCCGGGCGTAGCGCGCGGCGTAGACGGGCCACGGCTGCTCGGGGCCCATGAAGACCTTCGGCTCCGGCATGTAGGGCTTGGCCACCCAGACGTCGGGATGGCGGTCCAGCGCGTGGCAGAGGAAGTTGGTGCCCGCGCGCGGCGCGCCGCCGACGATGAACGTCGGCCGGTCCGGCTCAGCCATCGGCGGCGCGGACGTCCGCCCACGGGCACCACTCGAGCGGGTTGGCCGGGGTGACGTCGGCCCGCACGCGGATGCGTCGCACGGCGCCGAGGAACATCACGTGCGTGCCGAGACGGACCTCGTCCAGCAGCTCGCAGTCGAAGTGCACCGGTAGATCGGGCAGCACGGGCGCCGGGCCGCCGCCCGTCACCGCGAGGCCGGTGCGCGCGACTTTGTCGCCGGCCGCCTGGAACGAGACGTTGCCGGCCACGCGGATGGCCGCCACCACGCGGTCGTCGACGAACGGCACGCCGCAGCCGAACGCGCGGTTCCGGCGGACGAGCTCGAGCGTGAGCCGCGGCGCGTAGCGCTCGTTGATCGCCGCGTAGCCGACGCACGGCGTGATGACGAGGGGGTGGCGGCTCACCACGGTGGTGGAGCCGCATGGCATGAGGTTGGGCTTTCCGTCGGCCGCCCACGTGGTGATCATCCCGACCGAGGAGGGGAAGAAGCACGGCCAGCGGGCGCGATCGTTGTCCACCTCGACCTGGTCGGCGGCCTCCGGGGGCAGGTGCTTCACCGCCATGCCGTCGGTGACCGCGTCCGCTTCGAAGGCCACCGTGCCGGCGGAGGGAAACGCGTAGTGGGGCGTGTAGCCCTTCTGGTAGCCCGCGCCGGCCCGCCCCGGATCGGCGGCCGGCGTCACCGGCGCCGGCGACGCCGGCGTCCACGCCGGCAGGCTGCGCCAGTGGATCTGGCTCCGCCCCTCGGCGATGTCGCGGCGGAGCTGGATCGTGGCGATCTCCAGGAAGTAGACGCGGTGGCTGCCCACGTCGAGCCACGGCCGCGCGTAGATCGGCTCGCCGTCGAGATCACGCCCGGGACGGACCAGGCGCCCCTCGTAGACCAGGTAGGCGTCGTCGAAGACCGGCACCGCGCTCGTCAGCGCGCGGTGGGTGGCGAGCCCGCTGCGCGCCAGCCGCGCCGCCGTCTGCGGCTCGGGCGTCGTCTCGATCGCGACGAGCGCGGCGTCGAGCGCCGGCCCGGGGACGAGGAACTGCACGGCGACGGCCCCGCCCGCCTCCAGCGCGCCCGTGAATACGCGCCGCGCGTGGTGACGCGGGGACAGGGGCTGCACGCAGAGGGAGAGGGCCAGCACGTACGGGAAGCGGTTGACGATCGAGGGGCCGACGACGCGCTCGAGGACGGCGGTGGCGCCGTCGCCCGCCGTCACCAGGCAGACCGGCGAGGGGAAGAGCGCGGGCCAGCGGCTGTCGGCGGCCAGCGCCTCGGGCGACTCGGGCAGCGCGCGCTCCCACGCGCCGTCGGCGGCGCGCCGCCAGCCGGCGGCGGCCAGCTCCTCGCGCGGCCAGAGATAGCGATACGCTCGGAGCGCGGGCGCGAGCGCGCCGCCGCTCACGCGGCGAGCTCGCCCCTGGCGCGACGCTCGAGCTCGGCCAGCACCTCCATCGGCGGAATCAATAGAAAGCGGCGGCTCGCGCGCAGCCAGGCCAGCAGCTCGCCGTACTCGTCGATCCGATCCTCGGTGTCGGTGAACGTCGGGTCGGAGTGCGTGAGGAGGACGACCGGCGCGCCGACATGGGCGAGCTGGAGCGCCTTGTGCTGGCAGAGCTCGAGCGCGGCGGTCCGGCCGAGGCCGAGGGCCAGCAGCTCGCCGTCGCGCGGCAGCGTCGTCGGCACGACCGCCAGCCCGGCATAGCGGACGGGCCAGGGGCTGCCGAGCCCGTCACCCGGATGCGGCCACACCAGCGCCGAGTCGTTGGTGGAGAAGTCCATGCGAACGCGCGCGCGGGCCAGCCCGTCGTAGAGCGCGGCGCTGCGCAGGAACGCGGGGGCGCGGAACGCGCCGCTGTCGAGCGGGCCGAGCGCCTCCCGCGCGCGGCGGATGCGCGCCTCGACCTTCGCCGGCGGCAGGTAGGCGAGGCGGTTGTCGTGGGTGGTGTCGTGGACGCCGAAGGCGTGGCCGCGCTCGTGCAGGCGCGTGAGCGCCGCGCGGTCCCACGGATAGCGGTGCGTCACCAGGAACACGAGGCTGGCGAGGCCGAGCGACTCCTCGACGGCGAGCAGGCGCGGCAGGGTCGCCAATCCCTCGGCGGTGTCCACGTCGTGCGTGAGCAGAACGGGGACCGGGCGCCCGTCGCCCGAGGGCGCGTCCTCCAGCACGCCGAGGTAGCGCTGGATGAGCCCGTCCGCGCGCCCCTGCCGCGAGGCGAACGCCGCGCGGGCGGCGAGCTTCACCCACGCCGGCGCGATGAAGTAGAGCGCGGGCAGGCGCGAGTAGAGGGGACGGCGCTGGTCGGCGCCGTGCAGGCCGGCCAGCGAGGGGACCGGCGCGCTCACGGCCGCGCCCGCTCCACGTCGAACGTCGCGTCCTCCACGAACCAGAGCGGGCGCCGCTTGACCTCGTGGAACGTCCGCCAGATGTACTCGCCCAGGACGCCGAGTGCCAGCGTCTGCACCCCGCCGAAGAAGCAGACGGCGGCGAACAGCATCGTCCAGCCGCGCACGCTGCCGTAGAGCGACCAGACCGCCAGCTGGTAGACGATGCCCAGGAACGCGAGGAGGCAGGAGACCACGCCGACCCAGGTGATGATGCGCACCGGCAGGTGCGAGTAGCTGGTGAAGACGTCGATGGCCGTGCGGATCATCCGCGCGACGCTCCAGCCGCTCTGCCCCCGCTGCCGCTCCTCGCGGGTGTAGGGCACCTCGGCGGCCGGGTAGCCCTGCAGCGCGACGAGACCGAAGATCGTGCGGAAGTCCTCGCGCATGCGCCCGAGGTTGCGCGCGACCACCCGGTCCATGAGGCAGAAGCTGCCGGTGCCCTGCGAGGGATAGCTCGGCAGCGCGTAGCGCCGCACCAGCCGGTGGAAGACGTGCGAGAAGGCCTTGCGGTGCCAGGCCTCGTGCGGCCGCGCGGCCCGCACCCCCCACACGACCTTGAAGCCGTCCTCCCAGCGGCGTACGAACTCGGCCACGACCGCCGGCGGGTCCTGCAGGTCGGCGGCGAGCACCACCACCGCGTCGGCGTCGGCGCACTGGATGCCCGCCGAGATCGCCAGGTGGGCGCCGTAGTTGCGGTTGAGCCGAAGCCCGCGGATGTTGGGGTGGCGACGGGCCAGCTCGGTCAGCAGCGCCCACGAGCGGTCGCGGCTGCCGTCGTCCACGAAGACGACGCGCCAGTCCACGTGGGGGACCTTCTCGCGGAAGACCCGGGCGACCTCGTCGTAGAGCGCGCCGAGGTTGCCCTCCTCGTTGAGGACGGGCACGACGAGCTCGACCGTGCGGGGGCTGGCCGGCTGTGTCACACGGCTATGGTAGACTGACCCGGATGTCGTGGACATTAAAGAAAAAAGCTCGTGCCTTGCTGGACGCTGAGCAGGGGGGCGTGAGCAAGGATTGGGGGGGCAAGATCACCGTTGCCCTGGTCTACCCCAACTCCTACGCCGTGGGGATGTCCAACCTGGGGTTCCAGACGATCTACCGCCACCTCAACGCGCTCCCCGACGTCGTCTGCGAGCGGGTGTTCATGCCGGATGCCGCCGACGTGGCCGAGCTGGCCCGCACGGGGGCGGCGCCGTTCTCGCTCGAGTCCCAGCGGCCGCTCGCCGACTTCCACATGGTCGGCTTCTCGGTCACCTACGAGGGCGACTACGTCAACGTCCTGCGCATCCTCGACCTCTCCGGCGTCCCGATGCGCGCGGCCGACCGGCGGGCGCACGACCCGCTCGTCCTCATGGGGGGCGTGTGCGCCTTCTCCAACCCCGAGCCGATGGCGCCGTTCATGGATTTCGTCGTGGTGGGCGAGGGCGAGGAGCTGGTGGGCGAGCTGATCGCGGCCTACCGCGAGCGCTACCGCGACCGCGCCAGCTTCCTGGACCTGCTGACGGCGATGGCCGGCGTGTACGTGCCCGAGCGCTACGACGTGCGCTACGCGGCGGACGGCTCGCTCGCCGCGGTCGCCGCGCACGCCGGCGCGCCGCCCGTCGTGGTCAAGCGGCGGCTGGACGACGTCAACGCGTTCCGCACCATCGCCGGCGTGAAGACGCCCAACGCCGAGTACGGCCACATGGCGCTGCTCGAGGTGGGCAAGGGGTGCGGGCGCGGCTGCCGCTTCTGCCTGGAGGGACAGGTGTACCGGCCGGTGCGCCACCGGAGCGTGGCGGCGCTGAGCGAGACGATCAAGCAGCTGGCCGCCGAGGGCGAGAAGCGGATCGGCCTGGTCGGCGCGTGCGTGTCGGACTATCCGTGGATCGGCGAGCTGCTGAAGGTCGTCGAGGCCAACGGCATGGAGCTGTCCATCTCCTCGCTGCGCGCCGACAGCCTCACCGAGGACCTCGCCGGGGCGCTGGCCCGCGGCGGCCACCGCACGCTGACCATCGCGCCGGAGGCCGGCACCGAGCGGTTGCGCCGCGCGATCCGCAAGGCGATCACCGACGAGCAGATCCTGGCCGCCTGTGACCTCGTGCGCGCGCACGGCATCCCCAACCTCAAGACGTACTTCATGATCGGGCAGCCGACCGAGACCGACGCGGACGTCGAGGCGATCGCCGACCTCGCCCGGCGCCTGCTGGAGCGGCTGCGCGTGCTGGACGCCCAGGGCCGCCCGTTCGGCCGGCTCACGCTGTCCGTCTCGTCGTTCGTGCCCAAGCCGTGGACGCCCTTCCAGTGGGCGCCGTTCGCCGGCGCGGAGGCGCTCGGCCGGAAGCTCGAGACGATCAAGCGCGGCGTGCGCGGCCTCTCCAACGTCCGGGTGCTGCACGAGAACCCGCGCGAGGCCGCGCTGCAGGCGCTGCTGGCGCGGGGCGACCGGCGCGTCGGCGACTTTCTGGAATCCGCCGCCCGCCTGGGCGGCGACTGGCGGCGCGCGCTGCGCGAGTGGGAGGGCGACGCCGACTTCCACACCATGCGCGCGCGCGCGCTGGACGAGCCGCTGCCGTGGGATCACTTCGACGTCGGCGTGAAGAAGGCGGGGCTCGCGCGCGAGTGGGAACGGGCCCACGCCGCCGAGCCCGCCGCGGTCCCGGTCGCATGATGCGCGTCCTCGACACCCGCGGGCGGGCGCTCCGAAATCTCAGGCTCTCGGTCACCGACCGGTGCAACCTCCGCTGCCAGTACTGCATGCCGGAGGAGGAGTACGCGTGGCTGCCGCGCCAGGACATCCTGCACTTCGGCGAGATGGCCGCGCTGGCCGACGTGTTCCTCGACCTCGGCGTGGACAAGGTCCGGCTGACGGGCGGCGAGCCGCTGCTGCGGCGCGACCTGCCGCGGCTCATCGAGATGCTGGCTGCGCGGCCGCGTATCCGCGACCTCGCCTTGACGAGCAACGGCGTGCTGCTGGCCGAGCACGCGCCCGCGCTGAAGGCGGCCGGGCTGCATCGGATCACCGTCAGCCTCGACACGCTCGACGCGGACCGGTTCGCCCGGCTCACCGGCCGCGCTACCCACGCGCAGGTGCTCGAGGGAATCGCCGCCGTGCCCCGGGCCGGCTTCAGCGGGACCAAGCTCGACACCGTCGTCATCCGCGGCGTCAACGACGACGAGCTCGACGCGCTCATCGAGTTCGGCCGCCGCGTGCCGGCGGAAGTGCGGTTCATCGAGTACATGGACGTCGGCGGCGCCACCCGGTGGTCCATGGACCAGGTGGTCGGCCGCGCCGAGATGCTGGAGCGGCTCGGGCGCCGCTACGGACGCATCGAGCCGGTGGTCGAGACGTCCACCGCGCCGGCCGAGCGGTTCCGCCTCCCCGACGGCGCCACGTTCGGCATCATCGCCTCGACCACGGCGCCCTTCTGCGCCGACTGCGACCGCAGCCGCCTGACGGCGGACGGAATGTGGTATCTCTGCCTGTACGCGACGCGCGGCGTGGATCTGCGGGCGCCGTTCCGCGCCGGCGCCGGCCCCGAGGCGCTGAAGGCCCTCGTCACCGGCGGCTGGCGGGCGCGCGCCGACCGCGGCGCGGAGGACCGGCTGGCGCTGGGGGACCGCCGGCCGCTGGTGCAGATCGGCGGGCTCAAGCGCGATCCGCACCTCGAGATGCACACCCGGGGAGGCTGAGCGTGAGCACGGGCGAGGAGGTCAAGGTCGACGTCCGGGAGCGCGGCGCCAACCAGCAGGTGTCCGATCGCCGCCTGTTCATGCAGCTGCAGGTGCTCGGCGGGTGCACCGACGTCAAGCCGCTGGTGCGCGCGCTGGAGGCCGGTGGTCTCGAGGCCGTTCTCTACCAGGACGTCAACGACCCGCGAGGCGTGGGCGTGCTGGGGATGAGCGAGGACCCCACGTTCTTCGTCGGCCCGTTCCGCGAGCTCCTCAACGGCGGCCCGTTCGGCGACCTCGTGCTCAAGCCGGAGCTGACCATGCTCGGCCGCACCTACGCATCGGGATTCGAGGCCGATCTCGACGAGTGGCTGCTGCGCCGGCCGCGCCGCACGGCGCTCAACCCGGCGTGGCCGTGGGGCATCTGGTATCCGCTGCGCCGCAACGGCGCCTTCGCCCGGCTCGCGCCCCCGGAGCAGGGGATCGTCATCCGCGAGCACAGCGTGCTCGGCCGCGCCTACGGCGACGCCGACCTCGCCCACGACGTGCGGCTGGCCTGCCACGGCCTCGACGTCAGCGACAACGACTTCGTCATCGGTCTCGTCGGCCGCGAGCTGCACCCGCTCTCGCACCTGGTGCAGGCCATGCGCAAGACCGCGCAGACCTCGCAATACCTCGCCACGCTCGGGCCGTTCTTCGTCGGCCACGCGCTCTGGCAGAGCCCGCTGCGGTAGCCCGCCATGGCGCGGACTCCGCGCATGGCCGCCCGCAAACCCGCCCGCCTGTCGCGGAAGATCGCCGACTTCGTCCAGTGGGAGCGCGTGTGCCGGGTGGCGACGAGCGGCGCCGCCGGTGTCCCGCACGTCGTTCCCGTCTGCCACGTGCTGCGCGGGGGCCGGGTCTACTTCGGCTCGGGCGACGACGCGCGCAAGATGCGGAACATCGCCGAGAACCCCAACGTCACCGTCGTGGTGGACGCGTACTCGGACGCGTGGAGCACACTGCGCGGCGTGATGATCCAGGGCCGGGCCGCGGTCATCACGCGGGGCCCGGCCTTTCGTCGGGTGCGTGACCTGCTCTATCGGAAATATCCGCAGTACCCTCGCGAGGCGGCGCTGAGCCCGTCGGACTCGGTCATCGTCGAGGTCACACCGCGCCGGGTCTTCGCCTGGGGCTTCGACTAGCGGATCGCGATGACGGCGGAGCCTGCGCCCGCCTCCCGCTTCGAGTGGCTGGACGGCCTTCGCGGCGCCGCGCTCGTGCTCATGGTCGTCAACCACACCGCCCGCTGGTGGCTGGACGACCCCATGACCTGGCCTCGCTACAACCTGATCTACGTCACGCTGACGCTGGCGGCGCCGATCTTCCTGTTCCTGGTCGGCTTCTGCCTGCCGCTGGCCCTGCGCGCGGCGCCGGGCGGGGGCGAGAGCCTCGGCGCGCTGGCGCGCCGGTTCGTGCCGCGCGGGGCCCGGATCGCGCTGTGCGGGCTGCTTCTGAACCTCGTGGTGTTCCCGGACGAGCCGCGGCTGAGCGGCGGGGTGCTCCAGACGATCGGCGTGGCGATCATCGCGATGGTCCCGGCGCTGTGGCGGCTGCGCGTGCGGGCCGCGCGCTGGGCGCTCCTGGCGTTGGCCGTCGGCGGGTACGTCGGCTTCGTGCTGGCCTTTCCCTCGCTCACCGGCTTCGTCGCCGCCCACCCGTCGGCCGGCCTCGTGCTGTTCTACGACTTTCCCCCGTGGCCGTGGCTGAGCCTGGTGCTGATCGGGCTCGTGCTGGGGTGGAGCTGGCTCGAGGCGCAGCGCCGGAGCGCGGCGGCGGGGGCGCGCTTCGTGGCGGTGGCGGGCGGCACGGGAGCGGTGCTGGTGGCCGCGTTCTTCGCCTACGACTCGTGGGCGGCCACGCCCATGCGCTTCGGCCTCCGGCGTGACTTCATCCTCAACCGTCACTGGACGCCGCGGGGCGCGGCGCTGCTCTGGGTGGGCGGCATGCTGCTGCTCCTACTCGCGGCGGCGTACTGGGTGATGGAGGTGCGCCGGCTGCGGCTGCCCTGGCTCGTCGTGCTGGGGCAGACCGCCCTGTTCCTCTACTTCGTCCACCAGATCCTGGTGTACACGCTGGTGAGCCGTGCCCTTGGCTGGCGCGCCGGGACGTGGCCGGCGTTCTGGCTGGCCAACGCGGTGCTCATGGCGGCGCTGCTCGGGCTTGGTTGGGTCTGGCGCTGGGTCAAGCTCCGGATCCCGGGGCCCGTCCTTGCGTGGCCGAGGCGATCCACGCCGTGACGGCCGGCGCCAGCGTGGCCAGCGTGCGGCGGCTCAGCACGAGCCCCCAGCGCGTCCTGCCAAAGGCGCCAGACCGCCGCCGAGTTGGCGGCGCCGTGCACGAGGAGCAGCGGCGGACGCGGAGAGCCGGGGACCACCACCGCGTGGCCGGCGAGCATGGCGGCAGTCTAGCGCGGCGCTGCCGTGGCGGGCACGTATCGGGCGACCGCCGAGGCCGAACGAAAGGCTCTCGCGGCCCCGGCCCGGACCGCTAGGATGGAGGCATGCTCGCGCACGCGCGTCGTCTCGCGGTCCTGGCGTTGCTGGGGCTGGTGGCGCTCGGCGCGGAGGCCGCGGGGCTGTCCTACCGCTGGGTGGACGAGCAGGGCAACGTGCACTATGCCGCGCGCCGCGACCAGGTGCCCGAGCGCTACCGGCTTCAGCTCGGGCCGCGGCGGCCCGGCGAGCCGCCCACGCCCCGGCTTACCCCGAACGCCACGCGCGGCGCCGGCGCACCGCACGGGTGCATCCTCCGTCTGCGGGGAACGGAGAAGACGCGCGGGTCGTCCGCGTCCTATCCGAGCTGCGATAGCTGCCGGCAGGCGCTGGAGACGCTGGGCGACGCGGACGCCCGGCGCGCGGAATGCTTCGCGTCTTCGCTCGAGGACGAGCTAGGGCAGGGGAGCCGGTAGCTCGGTCTTGCCCATCAGCCAGCGGTCGACGCCGGCGGCGCAGGAGCGCCCCTCGGCGATCGCCCAGACGATCAGCGACTGGCCGCGCTGCATGTCGCCGCAGGTGAACACGCCGGGGGCGCTGGTCATCCAGCTCGCGTCGCGCGCCACGTTGCCGCGCTCGGTCAGCCTCAGCCCCAGCTCCTCGATCGGCCCCGACCGCTCGGGACCGACGAAGCCCATCGCGAGCAGGACGAGGTCGGCGTCGAGGGTGAACTCGCTGCCCGGCGTCGGCTTGAAGTCGAGCCGGCCGCCCTCGCGCACCATGTCGACCTTCACGGCATGGAGGTGCGTGACGCGGCCCTCGGCATCGCCGGTGAAGCGCTGGGTCGAGACCGCGTAGACGCGCTCGCCGCCCTCCTCGTGCGCGGAGGAGACGCGCAGGATGTTGGGCCACTGCGGCCACGGGTTGTCGGGCGCGCGCGCGTCGGGCGGCCGGGGCAGCAGCTCGAACTGGTGGACCGACGCCGCGCCCTGGCGGTGCACGGTGCCCAGGCAGTCCGCCCCGGTGTCCCCGCCGCCAAGGATCACGACGTGCTTGCCCCGGGCGCTGATGAACCGCTCGTCGGGGATCGGATCCCCCTCGCAGCGCTTGTTCGACAGCGTGAGGTACTCCATCGCGAAGTGGATGCCGCGCAGCTCGCGCCCCGGCACCGGCAGGTCGCGGGGGGCGCCGGCGCCGCACGCCAGCACGACCGCGTCGAACTCGCGCTGCAGCTCGGCCAGCCGCGGGGCGCGGCCGACGTCGCAGTTGGGACGGAAGCCGACGCCCTCCTTCTCCATCAGCGCGAGGCGCCGCTCGAGCACGCGCTTTTCCATCTTGAACTCGGGGATGCCGTAGCGCAGCAGCCCGCCGATGCGGTCGGCGCGCTCGAGCACCGTCACCAGGTGGCCGGCCCGGTTGAGCTGCTGGGCGGCGGCCAGGCCGGCGGGACCGGAGCCGACGACCGCGACCTTCTTCCCGGTCCGGGCCCCCGGCGGCTCGGGCGTGACCCAGCCCTCCTCGAAGGCGCGGTCGATGATCGTGACCTCGACGGCCTTGATCGTCACCGGGTCGTCGTTGATGGCGAGCACGCAGGCGCCCTCGCACGGCGCCGGGCACAGGCGGCCGGTGAACTCCGGGAAGTTGTTGGTCGCGTGCAGCCGGTCGATCGCGTCGCGCCAGTGGTCGCGGTACACGAGGTCGTTCCAGTCGGGGATGATGTTGCCGAGCGGGCAGCCCTGATGGCAGAACGGGATGCCGCAGTCCATGCAGCGGGCCGCCTGCCGGCGCAGCTCGTCGTCGGGGAAGGGGAGGTAGACCTCCTTCCAGTCGTGCAGCCGCTCGGCGACCGGCCGGGTCGGCCACTTCGTGCGCTTGATCTCGAGGAAGCCGGTGACCTTGCCCACGGCTACCCGCTGGTGGCGCCGACCAGCTCGGCGAACGTCGGCTCGCGTCCCTCCGCCTTGGCCCGGCTCTCCGCCAGCAGCACCCGCTTGTAGTCCTTCGGCATCACCTTCACGAAGCGCGGCTGCTGCCCGACCCAGTCGTCCAGGATGGCGGCGGCGTAGGTCGAGCCGGTGTGGGCGACGTGGCGCCGGATCAGGTCGCGGACCAGCGCGATGTCCTCGGCCGCCTCGAGCGGTCCCACCTCGACCATGCCGGGATTGCAGCGGCGCCGGAAGTCGCCGGCCACGTCCAGCACGTAGGCGATGCCGCCCGACATGCCGGCGGCGAAGTTGCGGCCGCTGCGGCCGAGCACGACGACCCGCCCGCCCGTCATGTACTCGCAGCCGTGGTCGCCGATGCCCTCCACGACGGTGTGCGCGCCGCTGTTGCGCACGGCGAAGCGCTCGCCGGCTACCCCGCGCACGAACGCCTCGCCCCCGGTGGCGCCGTAGAGCGCGACGTTGCCGATGACGATGTTGTCCTCGGCCTTGAAGGTCGCCTGCCGCGGCGGGAAGACGATCAGCCGCCCGCCCGACAGCCCCTTGCCCCAGTAGTCGTTGGCGTCGCCCTCGAGGGTGAACGTCACGCCGCGCGGCACGAAGGCGCCGAACGACTGCCCGGCCGAGCCGGTGAAGTGCACGCGCACGGTGTCGTCGGGCAGCCCGGCGCCGCCCCACCGCCGGGTGATCTCGTACCCCAGCAGCGTGCCGACGGTGCGGTTGACGTTGCGGATCGGCAGCGCCAGCTCCACCGGCGTGGCGTGGTCGATCGCGTCGCGGCACGCCGGGATCAGCGTGGTGGTGTCGAGCGCGCGCTCGAGGCCGTGGTCCTGCGTGGTGACGCAGTGGCGGGCCACCGCCGGCGGCATGTCGGGCTCGTAGAGGATCGAGGAGAAGTCCAGCCCCTTGGCCTTCCAGTGGTCGACGGCCGGCGTGAAGTCGAGGCGGTCCACGCGGCCGATCATCTCGTCCAGCGTGCGGAAGCCCAGCTCGGCCATGTACTCGCGCACTTCCTCGGCGATGAACCGGAAGAAGGTGGTCACGAACTCCGGCGTGCCGGCGAAGCGCGCCCGCAGCTCGGGATCCTGCGTGGCGATCCCCACCGGGCAGGTGTTCAGGTGGCAGACCCGCATCATGATGCAGCCGAGGACCACCAGCGGCGCCGTCGAGAAGCCGAACTCCTCGGCGCCGAGCAGCGCGGCGATGACCACGTCGCGGCCGGTCTTCATCTGGCCGTCCACCTGCACGACGATCCGGTCGCGCAGCTTGTTGAGCACGAGCACCTGCTGGGTCTCGGCGAGGCCGAGCTCCCACGGGACGCCCCCATGCTTGATGGACGTCAGCGGCGAGGCCCCGGTGCCGCCGTCGTGGCCGGAGATGAGGACGACGTCGGCGTGGGCCTTGGCCACGCCTGCCGCCACGGTGCCGACGCCGACCTCGGCGACGAGCTTGACGTGGATCCGGGCCCGGGGGTTCGAGTTCTTCAGGTCGTGGATCAGCTGGGCGAGATCCTCGATAGAATAAATATCGTGATGCGGAGGAGGCGAGATCAGCCCCACGCCCGGCGTCGCAAACCTGACCTTCGCGATCCACGGGTAGACCTTGTGGCCGGGCAGCTGGCCGCCTTCACCCGGCTTGGCGCCCTGGGCCATCTTGATCTGTAAATCGGTGGCGTTGACCAGGTACTCGCTGGTCACCCCGAAGCGCGCCGACGCCACCTGCTTGATGGCGCTGCGCCGCCAGTCGCCGTTGGGATCGCGCGGGTAGCGCGCCGAGTCCTCGCCGCCCTCGCCGGTGTTCGACTTGCCGCCGATCCGGTTCATCGCGATCGCCAGGGTCTCGTGCGCCTCCTGGCTGATCGAGCCGTAGGACATCGCGCCGGTGGCGAAGCGCTTGAAGATGGACTCGACCGGCTCCACGTCGTCGAGCGGGACGGACTGGGCGGCCGGCCGCAGCGCGATGAGGCCGCGCAGCGTGGCGAGGTGCCGGCTCTGGTCGTCCACCAGCTTGGTGTAGTCACGGAAGATCCGGTACTGGCCCGACCGCGTCGCGTGCTGCAGGCGGAAGACCGTGTCGGGGTTGAACAGGTGGTACTCGCCGTCGCGCCGCCACTGGTACTCGCCGCCCCAGTCGAGCTCGGCGTGGCCGACGGGCCGGGCCGGGAACGCCTCGTCGTGACGGCGCCGGGTCTCCTCAGCGATCACGTCGAGGCCGATTCCGCTCACGCGGGAGGCGGTGCCGGTGAAATAGCCGTCCACCAGGTCGCGGTTGAGGCCGATGGCCTCGAAGATCTGGGCGCCGCAGTAGCTCTGCAGCGTCGAGATCCCCATCTTGGCCATGACCTTGAGGATCCCCTTGTGGAGCGCCTTGATGTAGTTGCGCTCGGCCGCGGCATAGTCCACCCCGGTCAGCAGCGCCTGGCCGAGCATGTCCTCGAGCGTCTCGAAGGCCACCCACGGGTTGACCGCGCCCGCCCCGTAGCCGATCAGCAGGCACATGTGATGGACCTCGCGCGCGTCGCCCGTCTCCACGACGAGCCCGCAGCGCGTGCGCTCGCCGCGCCGCACCAGGTGATGGTGCACGGCGGCGGTGGCGAGCAGGCTCGGGATGGCCGCGCGCTCGCGGGTGACGCCGCGGTCGGAGAGGATGACGATGTTGACGCCCTCCGCGATGGCGCGGCTGGCCGCCTGCTGGAGCTCCTGCAGCGCGCGCTCGAGGCCGGCGGCGCCTTCGGTCACCGGGTAGAGCATCGGCAGCGTCGCCGACTTGAACCACGGGTGCGCGATGTGGCGGAGCCGGGCGACGTCCGCGCTGGTCAGCACCGGGTCCTTGATGACGATCTGCCGGCACGACGACGGCTCCGCGCGCAGCAGGTTGCCCTCGGGGCCGATGGTGGACTCCATCGAGGTCACCAGCTCCTCGCGGATCTGATCGAGCGGCGGATTGGTGACCTGCGCGAAGAGCTGCTTGAAGTAGTCGTAGAGCGGGCGCGGACGGTTCGACAGCACCGCCAGCGCGGTGTCGGTCCCCATCGAGCCGATCGGCTCCTCGCCGTTCCTGGCCATGGGGCCGAGCAGCAGGCGCACGTCCTCGTGCGTGTAGCCGAACGCGAGCTGGCGCGCCAGCGCCGTCGCGTGATCGGTCGCCGGCGCGGGATGCTCGGGCAGGTCGGTGAGGCGCACGACGTTGTCGCTCAGCCAGCGGCGATACGGGTGGGCCGTGGACAGCGTCGTCTTGATCTCCTCGTCGGCGATGATCCGGCCCTGGGCGGTGTCCACGAGGAAGATGCGCCCGGGGTGCAGCCGCTCCTTGACCAGGATGTTGTCGGGCGGGATGTCGAGCACGCCGACCTCGGAGGCCATCACGACCAGGCCGTCCTTGGTCACGTAGTAGCGCGACGGGCGCAGGCCGTTGCGGTCGAGCACGGCGCCGATCACGGTGCCGTCGGTGAATGCGATGGAGGCGGGGCCGTCCCACGGCTCCATGAGCGAGGCGTGGTACTCGTAGAAGGCCCGCCGCTCGGGGTCCATGGACTCGTGGTTCTGCCACGGCTCCGGGATCATCATGAGGATCGCGTGGGGCAGCGAGCGGCCGTTCATCACCAGGAACTCCAGCACGTTGTCGAAGGTCGCCGAGTCGCTGAGCCCCTCGCGGGTGACCGGCATCACGCGGCGCAGCTCGGCGTCGGCCAGCACCTCGGAGCGGCACAGCGCCTCCCGAGCCCGCATCCAGTTGATGTTGCCCCGCAGCGTGTTGATCTCGCCGTTGTGGGCGATGTAGCGGTAGGGGTGGGCGAGCGGCCACGAGGGGAACGTGTTCGTGCTGAAGCGCTGGTGGACGAGCGCGAGCGCGGACTCGACGTCGGGATCGACCAGGTCGGGGTACATCGTCTCGATCTGGTCGGCGCTCAGCATGCCCTTGTAGATGAGCGTGTTCGAGGACAGGCTCGGAATGTAGGCGAACTTGTTCTCGGGGATGTCGAGGGCGGCCACCGCCTTCTCGAACAGCTTGCGGATGACGTAGAGCGTGCGCTCGAAGTGGGCGCGGTCGCGCACGGCGGCGCCGCGGCCGATGAACACCTGCTTGATCGCCGGCTCGACCGAGCGGGCGGTGGCGCCGAGGAGGTGGTCGTCGGTCGGCACGTCGCGCCAGCCGAGCAGCCGC
>JBGQFW010000068.1:0-24305 GCA_041497115.1 Methylomirabilia bacterium | reverse complement strand
GTGATCGGCCTGGTCATCGGCATCCCCGCCGGCGTGATCTCGGCGTCGCGCCCGGGCACGCCGCTCGACGTCGGCGCCAACCTCCTGGCGCTCTCCGGCCTCTCGGTGCCGCACTTCTGGCTTGGCATCATGCTGATCCTGTTCTTCGCGGTGCGATTGGGGTGGCTGCCCGCCTCGGGCTGGGCGGCCCCGTGGGAGGACCTCGGCCGCAACCTGACGACCCTGCTGCTGCCGTCCGTCGTGCTCGGCACCGGCGTGGGCGGCGTGATGATGCGCCACACGCGGGGCGCCATGCTGCAGACGCTCAGCGCGGACTACGTGCGGACCGCGCGCGCCAAGAGCGTCCCCGAGTGGCTGGTGGTCGTCAAGCACGCGCTGCGCAACGCGCTGATCCCGATCATCACGCTGGGCGCGATCGAGTTCGGCCGCCTGCTCTCGGGCGCCGTCCTCACCGAGCAGATCTTCGCCATCCCCGGCTTCGGCAAGCTGCTGGTGGACGGCGTCTTCAACCGCGACTACGCGGTCGTGCAGGGCGTGGTCCTGGTCTCGGCCGCCCTCTACGTGCTGCTGAATCTGACGGCGGACGTGCTGTACTTCGTCGCCAATCCAAGGCTGCGGGGCTGAGCGTGCGCCGCCTCCTTCGCCATCGCGCCGCCCTCGTCGCCGCCGCCGTGGTGACCCTCTTCGTCGTGGTGGCGCTGGCGGCGCCGCACCTGGCGCCTCACGATCCCATCGCGACGGACTTCCGCGCGGTCCGCACGCCGCCCTCGGGGATCTACCTGCTCGGCACCGACGAGGTGGGGCGCGACGTGCTCTCGCGGCTGATCTGGGGGGCGCGCGCCTCGCTGCTGGCCGGCGTCGTGCCGGTCGCCATCGCGCTGACCGCCAGCGTGCCGCTCGGCCTGCTCTCCGGCTACGCGGGCGGCTGGGTGGACGCCTTCATCATGCGGCTCACCGACGCGATGCTGGCGGTGCCGTTCCTGATCGTCGCCATCGCGCTGGCGGCCTTCCTGGGGCCGAGCCTGACCAACGCGATGATCGCCATCGGCATCGCCGCCCTGCCGACCTTCCTGCGACTGGCACGGTCCACCGTGCTGGCGCTCAAGACCGAGGAGTACGTGGAGGCGGCGCGCGCGCTGGGATGCTCGCACGCGCGCATCGCCGGCCGCCACATCCTGCCCAACATGCTGCCGCCGCTGCTCATCCAGTCGAGCCTGACAGTGGCGGCGGCCGTCATCGCCGAGGCGAGCCTGTCGTTCCTGGGGCTGGGCCAGCAGCCCCCGGCGCCCTCGTGGGGTAGCATGCTCAACGCCGCCCAGCGCTACCTCTCCCAGGCGCCGTGGATCGCCCTGTACCCGGGTCTGGTAATCTTCTCCCTGGTGATGGCCCTCAACGTGCTCGGCGACGGACTGCGCGACGCCCTCGACCCGCGACACTCGTAAGGAGACGACCCGATGAGCTCGCTCTGCTGGATGCGGCCGATCACGAGCGCCAACGCCTGGCGCGGCGAGACGCTGGCGAAGGAGACGTCGTGGATCATGCGCCTCGGTGAAGCCGAGATCGCCGACGTGGAGCGCGCGCTGGCGGCGGCCCGGGCCGGCGGGCGGCCGCTGGAGCAGATCGGCCGCGAGCAGTTCCCGCTCACGGTCATGCGGCCGCGGCTGGAGCAGGCGCTGGCCGACATGCGCGACGGCCGCGGCTTCGTCCTCGTGCGCGGCCTGCCGGTGAGCCGCTGGAGTGACGACGACGTCGGGCTCGTGTTCTGGGGGCTCGGCCGCTACCTCGGCGCGCCGCTCTACCAGAATCCGCAGGGCGAGCTGCTGGGCCACGTCTACGACCACGGCCGCACTTACGGCAACATCGACGTGCGCGGCTACGAGACCAACGCCTACCTGCCCTACCACACCGACGCCGGCGACATGGTCGGCCTGCTCTGCCTGCGCCGCGCGCTCGAGGGCGGCCTGTCGAGCATCGTCTCCTCGGTGACGGTCCACAACGAGATCCTGGCGAGCCACCCCGAGTATCTCGGCCTGCTCTACAACGGCTTCTACTACATCCGCCGCGAGGCGGCCCTGACCGAGCGCGGGGTCTCCGACAAGCCCATCCCCGTCTTCGGGGCGCGCGACGGCGTCGTCTCCTGCCGCTACATCCGCAACCAGATCAACGCCGGCGCGGTCAAGCGCGGCGTGCCGCTGACCGCGCTCGAGCAGGCGGCGCTCGACTATCTCGACGAGTGCACGCGCCGGGCGGACCTCCGCCTGGACATGGACCTGGAGCCGGGCGACATCCAGTTCATCAACAACTACACGACCCTCCACTCGCGCACGGGGTTCGTGGACGGGGCGGAGCCCGGGGAGAAGCGGCACATGCTGAGACTTTGGTTGAAGTTCCCGACGGCGTGGCCGCTCGGCCCCGAGTTCCCCACGCACATGGGCTACAAGCCCGCGCAGGACACCCCGATCCTCATCGAAGCGGAGGCGTGAGCCGATGCCCACGGCCCTCACCGACACCCAGGTGCGCGCGTTCCAGCGGGACGGTCTGCTCTCGCCCGTCCGCGCGATGAGCGCCGAGCGCGCGCGCGGCTACCGCGAGCGGTTCGAGGCGCTGGAGGCCCGCGTCAGCGACATCAAGAAGATGAAGACCAAGTCCCACCTGCTCTGCCCGTGGGTGCTCGACATCGCCGAAGATCCTCACATCCTGGATGTCTTCGAGGACTTGATCGGCCCCGACCTCCGCTGCTGGTCCATGGCGTGGCGGGTGAAGAAGGCCGACAACCAGACCTTCGCGGGGTGGCACCAGGACTCGGCCTACGGCGCGGCGATCCCGGTCGTGCTCGGCGCGCTGGCGCTGTCGGAGTGCGGCGTGACCAACGGCTGCCTGCGCGGCATTCCCGGCTCGCACCGCTGGGGCACCCTCAAGCACGAGGAGAGCGACGATCCGAGGAGCATCCTGGCCCGAGGCCAGTACATCAGCGAGCCGTTCGACGAGTCGAAGGCGGTGGACTTCGCCCTGGCCCCCGGCGAGATGGCGATGTTCGACAACTCGCTCGTGCACGGCTCGGGGACCAACCTCGGCCCCGACCGCCGCTTCCTGCTGCTGGTCGAGATGCTGCCCACCTGGGCCAAGCCGCCGCGCGTGCGGCAGTCCGCCCGGCTGGTGCGCGGCGTGGACACCCACGGCAGCTTCGACGACGAGCCGCGCCCCGACGGCGAGTGGAGCGAGCAGGCGCTCGCGAGCTGGACGCACGTCGTCAGCTCGCGCTCGCGGCTCATCTTCGAAGACAGCAAGATCGGCCCCAGCGAGGCGTACGGCGGCACCCGCTCGGCGACCTGAGGCCGCGCCGCCCGCCTCAGCCGGCGACCTCGCTGATCTCGCCCCGTGCCGACAGCGCCTCACGCACGAACGTGGTGAGGAACGCCCGCTGCCGGCGCGCTTGTCGAACGTCGCCGGCGGCGCCGATGAGGATCACCGAGCCAAAGAACACCGCCGGCAGCCAGAACGGCGTCGGCGTGTGCCGCGCGAACGAGTGCGCCACGAGCACCACGAGCACCATCATCGCGACGAAGAGGGTGAGCCGAAGACCCCAGGGCGTCCGCAGGCCGCCCTCGATCCGCGTGCCCCCGGCGACCGCCACGAGCCGGCCGGCGAGCAGGGTCGGCTCGGAGACCCCGTGGGCCCGCCGGTGGAGGGTGAAGCGCGCGCCGTCGAAGCGCCCGATGACCGGCCGCGAGCCCTTGTAGCCAGCGACGCCCCAGAGGCGCAACCGCTCCTCGTCGCACGCCTCGCGCAGCCGCGCGCGGCACTCGTCCACCGACAGGGACGAGCGCAGCCGCAGCGTGACCCGCTGCCTCACACGAGCGGCGCGGGCGCCAGCGGCAGCGTGCCCCACTGCTCGGCGTCGTGACCGTAGAGCGTGCGCGCGCCCTGCCGATCGCGCAGCTCGCGCAGGCGGCGCAGCGAGTGTGCCATCTCGCCCTCGTCCCACACCACCGTGGGCAGCACCTCGCGGTCCATGTTCTCGCGCGTGTAGCAGGCGTCGGCGGTGAAGAGCAGCGTCTCGCGCCCCGCGCGCACGCGCAGCGACTGGTGACCGGGGGTGTGGCCGTAGGTCGGGAGCAGCACCACCGCGCCGTCGCCGAAGACGTCGTGCTCGCCGTCCACCGCCTGGTAGCGCAGCGGGTGCTCGAAGTCCTTCGGGCTCGGCCGGTACTTGCCCTGCGCGAGGACCTCGGGTGAGCGGGCGGCGTCCATCTCGCGCTTCTGCACGAGGATGGTCGCCGCCGGAAAGAACTCGTTGCCGCCGCAGTGATCGAAGTGCCAGTGCGAGTTGGCGACGAGCGGCACGTCGCCCGGGGCCAGCCCCAGCCGCGCGAGCTGGCTGACGATGTCGTCGCCGGGGTGCGAGCGCACGCCGAACCGCCGGGCGCGCTCCTCGCCGTAGCGGCCGAGCATGTTGGTCAGCGTCTCGCGGTGCAGGCCGGTGTCGAAGAGCAGGCGGCCGCGGGGGTGGACGATCAGGAAGCACTCGATCGGCACCGTCCAGCGCGACGGCGGCGCGTCGCGGATCATGCTCTCGCGCGCGAGCTCCAGGTAGCCGCCGCACAGCGCGAAGATGGTCATCCGTCTTTTCTGGGGGCCCCGAGATGGCCCCCAGGCCCCCATTCCTCTCGGGCCGCCCCGGCGGAGCCGTGGCGACCCTCGTCATCGGCGAACCGCTCCAGGCGCAGGCCGCGCCAGAGGTCGGCGCGGGCGTCGGCGCCGAGCGCCAGCCGTGCCAGCACGTCGCCGACGGCGGGCGCCAGAGCGAAGCCGTGGCCGCAGAAGCCGGCGGCGACGAGGACGCCGGCGAGGCCGGGGACCGGACCGATGACCGGCACCTCGTCCGGCGTGAACGCCTCGAGCCCCGCCCATGCGCGGGCGACCTTGGGCTCGCCGACCGCCGGGTAGACCTCGTGCGCGACGCCGAGGCTGCTCTGCACGCTCGCCTCGAGCACCGCCCAGCGGTTGGCGGCCTCGTCGGGAATCGCCGCGGGCCAGCCGCCCCCGATCAGCCACGCGCCGCCCGCGAGCTGCTTGAGGCTGAGCCGGCGGTCGAAGGCGCTCACCACCGGCGCCAGCGCGCCGGGGGCGGGTTCGGTCAGGAGCATCTGCAGCGCGCGGGTCGTGAGCGGCAGCCGCACGCCGAGCGGCGCCAGCAGCGCCCCGCTCCACGTCCCCGCCGCGACGATCGCGACGTCGCACGCCTCGCGCCGGCCGTCGCTGCGCGCGATCGCGACGACGCGGCCGCCCTCGACCGCCAGCGCGGCGGCGCCCACGCCGTCCACGACGGTGGCGCCGAGCCGCCGCGCCGACGTCGCGAAGGCCTGCACGGTCGGCATCGCCTCGGCCTGGCCGTCGAGCGCACAGTGGGCGCCGCCCGGGCACGACGGCGCGATCCCCGCAGCGAGGCGGCGCACGTCGGTCGGCCCCACGACCTCGACGGGGACGCCGTCGGCGCGCTGCTCGGCAACCCAGCCGGGCACCTGCCGCCACGCCGCCTCGTCGAGCGCGACGCGCAGGCCGCCGCCGCGCCGGTAGCGAGTCGGGGCCTCCAGCTCGCGCGCGAGGTCGGGCCAGCGTCCGAGGCTCTCGAGCGCCAGCGCCCGCTCGGCCGGATCGCGTCCCATCACGCGCACGCCGGCGGCGCTCGCGCCCGACGCCCCCGCGCCGGCCTGCGCGCGCTCCAGCACGGTCACCCGCACGGCGGGATCGGCGCGGCGCAGATGCCAGGCCGCGCTCAGCCCCATGACACCGCCGCCGACGATCACGACCGAGCCCGGCATGGCGGGCAGCGTAGCACAGCATTTTGACAGCGGCGCCGACCTGAGGCATTGTCCAGCGCGGACCCATGCACGTCGGGATCTTCCTGGAGGAAGCCCGGCCGGGCAGTACCCCGGCCGCCGCCTTCCAAGACAAGTTCGACCTCGTCGACGCGGCCGAGGCCTGGGGTCTCGACGGCGTCTGGCTGGGCGAGATCCACTTCAACGTGGCCCGCTCGGTCCTCTCCTCTCCACTGGTGCTGGCCGGCGCCATCGCCGGCCGCACGCGACGCCTCCGGATCGGCACGGCCGTGCATCTCCTGCCGCTGAACCATCCGCTGCGCATCGCCGAGGACATCGCCACCCTCGATCAGGTGAGCAGCGGGCGCTTCGACTTCGGCGTGGGCCGCAGCGGCTCGCCCCGGGCCTACGACGTCCTCGGCGTCCCCTACGGCGAGAGCCAGGCGCGCTTCGCCGAGGCGCTGGACATCATCCGCCAGGCCTGGAAGGGCGAGGGGTTCAGCTACGACGGCGAGTACTTCCGCTTCAAGACGGAACCCGTCACCCCGACGCCCTACCAGCGCCCCCACCCGCCCATCCGCATGGCGATCAACACGCCGGAGTCGTTCGTCATTCCCGGCAAGCTCGGCATCGGCATCTTCGTCGGACTGCGCGCGCTCGACATCGCCGACCTCAAGGCGTACCTGCCGTCCTACCGCGCCGCCTGGCGGGAGGCGGGGCACGCCGGCTCGCCGACCGTCTACCTGCGCGTGCCCGTCTATGCCGCGCCGAGCGAGCGCGAGGCGCGCGCGGAGTGCGAGGCGGCGCTGCTGGCCTTCTGCGCGCGCCAGGCCGAGATCACCCGGCTGGGGCTCGGACGTCCCGGCACCGGCGCCGCCGAGCGCAAGGAGTTCTGGGCCGACCGGCTGGCCGGCCTGGACTACGACGAGATCTTGAGGACGCGCGCGGTGGTCGGCCCGCCGCCGCTCATCGCCGAGCGCCTACGCGCGCTGCGCGAGGAGCTCGGCCTGGACGGCGTCGTGGCCGAGCTCGACCCCGGCTGCTCCCTTCCCGCCGACCGCGTGAAGCGCACGCTGCGCATCCTCACCCACGAGGTGATGCCGAAGCTCGCGTGAGCGGGCGCCCCGGCGGCGCGATGCGCGCGATCGTCGTGGGCGCCGGGATCGGCGGACTGGCAGCGGCCCTGGCGCTGCGGCGGGCCGGCCTCGCCGTCACGGTCTACGAGCAGGCGCCCGAGCTGCACGAGGTCGGCGCCGGCATCCAGCTCGCCCCCAACGCCACCCGCCTCCTCCAACGTCTCGGCGTGGGCTCCGCGCTTGGACGCGTGGGAGTGCAGCCGCCCGCCGTCGAGCACCGCCGCTGGCAGGACGGCCGCGTCCTGCTCAGCCAGCCCCTCGGCGACGTGGTCGCCGAGCGGTTCGGCGCGCCGTACTACCACGTCTACCGTCCCGACCTGCTGGCTGTGCTCGGCGAGGCGCTACCGCCCGGGCTCGTGCGGCTCGGCCGCCGGTGCGTCGCGCTGCGCTCGGAGGACGAGGGCGCGACGGTCGAGCTCGAGGGCGGCGCCACCGACACCGCCGACGTCGTCGTCGGCGCCGACGGTATCCACTCCACGGTGCGCGCGTGGCTGGCCGGCGCCGAGTCGCCGTGGTTCTCGGGCAGCGTGGCCTACCGCGGCCTCGTGCCGGCCGAGCGGGTGGCGCACCTGGGCCTCGGCCGCAACGGCAACTCGTGGCTCGGCCCGAGCCGGCACTTCGTCTGCTACTGGGTCGCGGGCGGCCGGTGCCTGAACTTCGTGGCGGTGGTGCCGGCGGGCGACTGGCGCGTGGAGTCGTGGTCGGCCATCGGCCGCGTCGCCGACGCCGTCGCGGAGTTCGCCGGCTGGCACGCGCCGGTGCCGGCGATCATCGCCGCCGCCGAGCGCACCCATCGCTGGGCGCTGTACGATCGCGAGCCGCTCGCCGCCTGGAGCGCCGGGCGCGTCACGCTACTCGGCGACGCCGCCCACGCGATGCTGCCCTTCCTGGCGCAGGGGGCCTGCCAGGCGATCGAGGACGCCGTCGTGCTCGCGCGCTGCCTCGTCGAGGCGGGCACCGGCGCGGTGGCGGCGGCCCTGCGCCGCTACGAGGCGACCCGGCAGCCCCGCGTCGGGCAGGTGCAGCGGGCCTCGCGCGACAACGCGACGACCTACCACCTGGCCGACGGCGAGGCCCAGCGCGAGCGCGACGCGCGCTACGCCGCGCTCATGGCGGACGGGCCGTGGGCGGCGCGCGGCTGGCTCTTCGAGCACGACGCCGAGGCGGTCGCGGCCCCCGCCCCCCGCTGACGCGCCGCCGCCCGCGCGTCAGGCCGGCAGCGTGTCGTAGATCCCGTGCACGTCGGCGGCGTGGAAGCGCGCCACGCGGTTGGTCGGCGCCAGCGCCTCCCGGTAGAAGAACGCCGGCAGCTCGTCGTCGCGCTCGGTGAAGCCGGCCCGCCGGTTGAACTCGCGCTCGAGCCGCAGCGTCTCCTGCCCCAGCGCCGGGAAGAACTCCTTCGTCAGGGTCGTGCCGCACGCCGCGTTGAGCGCGCCGACGATGAACTCCGTGTTGGGCTCGGTCACGCTGCGCCCGAAGATGCAGAGGCCGAGCGAGTCGGTGGCCGCGCACATCGTCTGGGCGGTGAGGCTCTGCGCCATGATCGCCGCCGCGTCCATGTCCTTGGTGTTCGCCCGCGGCATGTTGCCGGTCGTGTGGTCGGCGCCCTGGGCGGTCGTCATCATCGAGATCCCGGTCACCTCCACCACCCTTGGATCATAGGCGCTGATCGCCTGCTTCTTGATGACCGGCACCCGCGCGACCTTGTAGTGCTCGCCGACCCGCGCGGTCCCCTGAGCCCACCGGCGCCCGTCGGGGCTGCCGCGCCGGATCTCGGCCAGGCAGTCGGTCATGAACGTCACGTCGCCGAAGGCGCCGAGGCCGGCCTCCATCAGCACCCCGAGCATGCCGCCGAGCTCGATCGTGTCCACGCCGAGGTCGTTGGCGACGAAGTTGAGCTGGGCGAGGTCGTCGGGCTCGGTCAGCCCGCAGTTGGAGCCGAGGATGCCGAGCGTCTCGTACTCGACCGGCGAGACGACTTCCTTGCCGTTGGCGTCGGCGTAGACGTTGCTGCACTGGATCACGCAGCCGGGCATGCAGGCGTGGGTCTGCTCGCCGCCGCGCGCGGTGTTGGTCGGCGCGATGTAGTCGGCGCCCATCTTGAACTTCTCGCCCGCCTTCACGTCGGCCAGCTGGCCCGCGCTGAAGTTGCGCACCGGCAGCCCGCCCATCATGTTCTGCACGTCGGCCATGCCGGCGGTGCCGAGCTTCTGGTAGAAGTTGGTGACGATCCCGTCGGCCAGCAGCATCTTCGAGTAGTCCTTGATGGCCGCGTTCACCCGCTTGGCGTCCTCGAAGGGCGGGATCTTGTCGAGGTCCACGACGATCGCCTTCACCCGCTTGCTCCCCATGACCGCGCCCACGCCGCCGCGGGCCGACAGCCGCGAGGGGCGGCCGTCCTTGTCCGTGAACGCGATGCCCGCGATCAGCCCCTGGTACTCGCCGACGGGCCCGCAGAGGCCGAACGCGATCTTCTTGCCGTAGCGCGCCCGCAGCAGCTCGCCCGCCTCGAAGTTGCCCTTGCCCAGGTACGGCGTCGCGTCGTCGAAGTCGAGGCCGCCGTCCTTACGGAAGTGCAGCACCACCCAGGTCGGCGACGCCTCCAGCAGCGTGAGGCCGGCGATCTTGAGCTGGCCCAGCGCGTAGGCGAACGTGCCCCCGCCGTTGGCCTCCTTGATGCCGCCGGTGAGCGGGCTCTTGCAGCCGACGCTCGTGCGGTTGGCGTTGGAGAAGCTGGTGCCCGCGAAGGGGCCGGCCGAGAAGATCAGCGGATTGGCCGGCGACAGCGGATCGACGGTGGCCGCGCCGAGATCGAGCAGCGTCCGGGCGATCAGGTAGCGGCCGGCCCTCACGACGGCCTCGCCGCGAAGCTCGCGCTTGCTCACGGACCGGTCACCCAGTCGGATGTCGTAGTAGGTTCGCATCGAGCGGGGTCCTCCTGGGCGGCCATTCTACCGCCCCATCCCCCGATCCGCGCCCTTCGTCCCCCCGTTTCCACCCCCTGTCCGATTGCCCCCCGCGGGCCGCCCCCAAGCCGCTTATCGTGGCCCCAGATTCGGAGCCCAGGAGGGCATGGCCGTGAGCGACGTCGTCACCGTGAAGGACGTGCGCAAGACCTACCGGCTCGGCACGCAGACCGTGACCGCGCTCGCCGGGGTGTCGCTGACCGTCGCCGCGGGCGAGTTCATGGCGGTGGCGGGCCCGTCGGGCAGCGGCAAGACCACGCTCCTCAACCTCATCGGCTGCCTCGACACGCCGACCAGCGGCGAGATCGCCATCGACGGCGAGCCGGTCGCCCGCCTCTCGGCCGGCCGCCGCGCCGACCTGCGCGCCCGCAAGCTGGGGTTCGTCTTCCAGACCTTCAACCTGATCCCGGTGCTCACCGCCTGGGAGAACGTCGAGTACCCCCTGCTCGTCTACCGCCGCGGCGGCGACGTGGCCGGCCGCGTGCGCCAGGCGCTGGAGCAGGTCGGCCTCGGCGAGCGGGCGCGCCACCGGCCGTCCGAGCTGTCGGGCGGCCAGCAGCAGCGGGTGGCGATCGCCCGCGCGCTGGTCGGCGAGCCCTCGCTCGTGCTCGCCGACGAGCCCACCGCCAACCTCGACAGCGCCACCGGCCGCGAGATCGTCGCCCTCATGCGCCGCCTCAACCGCGAGCGGGGCACGACGTTCGTCTTCTCCACCCACGATCCACGCATCATGACCGCCGCCGATCGGGTGCTCGAGATCTCCGACGGCCGGCTCCAGTGACAGAGAGGAGGCGGTACCCATGACATTGCCACTCACGCTCCGCCGGCTCGGCGCGGCCCTCGCCGTCGTCACCTGCCTCGGCATCTGGCGGCCGGACTCCGTCGAGCCGCAGCCCACCGACCCCGTCGCCCAGGGGCGCCAGGCGCTCGACGCCGACCGTGTGGACGACGCGCTGGCCATTCTGACGAAGGCCGTCGCCGCCGACCCCACGAGCCCGGCCGCGCTGGCGTGGCTCGGCAGCGCCCAGGTGCGCAAGGCCGCCAAGGCGCCGGGCGTCGAGGGCGCGGGCTGGATCAAGCGCGGCTTCGACACGCTCGACGAGGCGGTCGAGCGCTTCCCCGACGCCTTCGTCGTCTACGTCGTCCGCGGCGTCACCGCCGGTCGCGTGCCCGAGATGTTCCGCAAGGGCGAGGTCGCGGTGAAAGATCTCGGCACGGTCGTCGCCATGAAGGACGCGCGGCCGCAGGCCGTCCCCGACGGGGTGATGCCGATGGTCTACCTGAACCTCGGCCTGGCCCAGAAGAAGGTCGGCCGGCCGGCTGACGCGCGGGCGACGTGGGAGAAGGCGCGCCGGCTCTACCCCGCCGCGCCCGAGGGCACCGCGATCGACCGCGAGCTGCGGGGGCTCTAGGCCGTGGCCCTCTATCTCAAGCTCGCCATCCGCAACGTGTTCCGCAACCGGCGGCGCACGCTGATCACGATCGCCGCCATGGGGTTCGGCGGCGCCGCCATCATCGTCTTCGGCGGCTTCGTGCACGCCATCTACTGGGGGGTGCGCGAGTCCACCATCCGCAGCCAGGTCGGCCACATCCAGATCTATCGCCACGGCTACTCCGAGAAGGGCAACCTGGCGCCCTACGACTACCTGATCCCCGACTACGCCGGGCTGCGCGCCGAGCTCCTGAAGCTCGACCACGTCAGGGCGGTCACCGCGCGGCTGGGCTTCTCGGGGCTGGTCTCCACCGGCGACACGACGACCTCGTTCGTCGGCACCGGCGTGCAGCCGGAGAGCGAGACCGACCTGTCGGCGCTGGCGGTGATCGTGGACGGCACGGAGCTGGCGACCCGCGACCCGCGCGGCGTCACGCTCGGCGTGGGGCTGGCGCGCGCCTTCGGCGTCAAGCCCGGCGACGACCTCACCCTGCTCTCCACCACGCGCGCGGGCTCGATCAACGCGCTGGCGGTGAAGGTCCGCGGCGTCTGGGAATCCGGCGAAAAGGCGTACGACGATCGTTTCCTGCGATTGGGGCTCCCCGAGGTCCAGCGGCTGCTCGACGTGGAGAACGGCGAGGTGCAATCGGTCGTCCTCCTCCTCGATGCGACCGACAACACCGGTGCCGTCCGCGCGCAGCTCGACCGGCTGATCCGCGACCGCCACCTGGATCTCGAGGTCCGCACGTGGGAAGACCTGGCGCTGCGCTACCACCAGGTGCGCGAGCTCTTCGGCCGCATCTTCGCGGTCCTCACGCTGATCGTCTCGATCATGGTCGTGTTCGGCATCACCAACACGATGACCATGGCCATCTTCGAGCGCACGCGCGAGATCGGCACCGTCATGGCGCTCGGCACGCGCCGGCGCGGCGTGATCTCGATGTTCGTGCTGGAGGGCGTGGCGCTGGGCGTCCTCGGCGGGATCGCCGGCGTCGTGCTCGGGCTCGTGCTCGCCCGCGTCATCTCGGCCATCGGGATCCAGCTGCCGCCCCCGCCCGGCTCCACGCGCGGCTTCCTGGTGCAGATCTTCATCGTCCCCGAGGTGCTGGTCCAGGCGTTCCGCCTCTCGCTCATCACCGCGACGCTGGCCTCGCTCTACCCCGCGTGGCGGGCGGCCCGCCTCGACGTCGTGGAGGCGCTTCGCCATGTCTGACGTAATGGGGGGCCCCGAAATGGCCCCCCAAACCCCCCGACGTTCGGGTCGCCCCGGCGCCGCCGTGGCGCCCCTCGACACCCCCCAGCGTTCGGGTCGCCCCGGCGCCGCCGTGGCGCCCCTCGACACCCCCCAGCGTTCGGGTCGCCGCGGCACCGCCGTGGCGCCCCTCGACACCCCCCAGCGTTCGGGCCGCCCCGGCGCCGCCGTGGCGCCCCTCGACGAGACGCGACGGCCGATCTCGGTCTCGGCGCTGCTGCTGGGAAGCGGGCCGAGGTTCGCCCGCGACGCCATGGCGCCCGTCCTGGTGTTCTATGCCGGGTGGAGGGCGCTCGGCCTGACGGCGGCGATCGTCGGCGCCACCGCGCTGGCGCTCGTCATCTTCGCGTGGGAGCGCCGCCAGGGCCGCGCCGGCCTCGGCGCCGCCATCGGCCTCGGCATCGCGCTCACGCAGACCGCCGCCGGCCTCGTCACCGGCAGCGCGGTCGCCTACTTCGCGCCGGGCATCCTCGCCAACGCGCTCTACGGTCTCGGCTTCCTCGTCTCCGTCGTGATCGGCCGGCCCCTGGCCGGCGTGTTCGCCCAGGAAACCGACCCCTTCCCGCCGGCGGTACGGGCCTCGGCGACATTCCGGCGGGTCTTTTCGCGCGTGTCGCTCGCGTGGGGCGCGTATCTGCTGGCCCGCAGCGCCCTGCGCCTGCTCACCCTCTTCTCGGGCGACGTCGACGTCATCGTCGCCGTCAACGTGATCACCGGCCTGCCCTTCACGGCGGCGCTGACGACGTGGTCGATCTGGTACGGCGTTCACGGGTTCCGGCGAAGCGCCGAGTGGCGCTGGGCGCTGCGCCTCGGGCTGATCCTGACCCTGCTGCTGGCGGTGACCCCACCGGTGCGTGCCGAGGAGGCCGCCGACATCGTCCGCGACGCCGACCGGTTCCGGCGGCCGGCCGAGAGCTTCGTGTGGAAGATCACCATCACCAGCTACGAGGGGAAGAAGGCCCCGGTCGTGGACGGCTTCGAGGTCTTCGTCAAGGGGGCCGCCCGCTCGTTCGTGAGGTTCGTGGCGCCGCCGCGCAACGTCGGCCGCTCGCTGCTGGCGCTCGGCCGCGACCTCTGGATCTACCTGCCCGACGCCGGCAAGCCCGTGCGCATCCCGTTCTCGCAGCGGCTCGTCGGCCAGGTCGCCAACGGCGACATCGCCCGCGCCGACTACACCGGCGACTACGACGCGGTCCTGGCCGGCGAGGAGCGCGTGGAGGGGGTCGCCTGCCACGTGCTCGACCTCAAGGCGAAGACGAAGGAGGTCACCTACGCCGCCATCAAGTACTGGGTGTCGAAGGACGGCCGCCGGCCCGTCCGGGCGGAGTTCTACGCCGCCACCGGGACGCTGCTCAAGACCGGCGTCTTCGAGAGCTTCCGCGACGTGGGCAGCGGGCGCGCCCTGGCGACGCGCCTGGTCCTGGCGGACGCGATCCGCAAGGACAAGCGCTCGGTGCTCGACTACGGCGAGATCACCGTGCGCGACGTGCCGGAGAAGTACTTCGACAAGAACTCGATGAAGTCCCTGGACTGACGTGCGCGCCCTCGTCGCGACCCTCGCCCTCTGCCTGCTGGCCGCCGCCGCGCGCGCCGAGGAGCCGCCGCGCGATGCCGACGACTGGCTGAGCGCGCTGCGCGTCCGCGGGCGGGTGGCCGAGGAGTCGGCCTACCGGCTGCACGACCCCGACGATCTGTCCAAGCTCAAGACGCTGGGATGGCTGGAGGGCAAGTACACGTTCTCGGAGACGGCCAACCTCCGCGTGGCCACGCGCGGCTGGTACGACGCCGTCTTCAGCGCGACCGACCGCTACCCCCACAACGTCGAGCGCGATCAGCGGACCGAGCTCACCCTGCGCGAGGCGATCCTGACGCTGTCGGGCGAGCGTCTGGACCTGCGCGCGGGACGGCAGCAGATCGTCTGGGGCGAGGCGATCAGCACGTTCGTGACCGACGTGGTGAACCCCAAGGACTTTCGCGAGTTCGTCCTGCCCGACTTCACCGAGCTGCGGATCCCGATCTGGGCGCTGGACGCCGCCTGGCGAGCGGCGACCAATGTGACGCTCGAGGCGGTGTGGACGCCCGACACCATGCCCAACAAGCTGCCCAAGCGGGGCGCCGAGTTCCAGTTCGACCGCCTTGCCTACCGCTTCCGCAACCCGGTGGTCCGCCTGCCCGATGACGCCGACGAGTTCAGCCTGGCCCGCAGCGAGGGCGGCCTGCGGCTCTCAGTGCTCCGCCACGGCTGGGACGCCGCGCTGATCTACTACGACGAGGCCGACAAGAACCAGGTGCTCTTCCAGCGCCGGGTGCCGCGCCCGCCCGGCCCCGATGTGATCGTGCTCGACCCCCGTCACCCGCGGCTGCACATCGCCGGCGCCACGCTGGCCAAGGCCATCGACCCCGTCGTCCTCAAGGCCGAGGTCGCGGTGAGCGTGGGCAAGGAGTACGAGACCACCGATCCCCTCGACCGCGACGGCGTCGTGCGGCGCGACACGATCGACTACCTGATCGGCGTGGATTTCCCGCTCCCCGGGGACGTGGACGCGGCGCTGCAGCTCAGCCAGAGGATCCTCACCGGCTCGGCGACCAACCTGACGCGACCGGGTCTGGAAGGGCGGGCGACGACCTCGGTGGCGCTGCGGCTGACGACCGGGTTCCTCGACAACACGCTCAATCCCACCGTGCTCTTCGTCGTCGGCGCCGATCGCGCCGACTTCCGCGTGAGCCCCCGGCTGGAATGGCTCGCGACCGGCGCCCTCACCCTCGCGGTCGGCGCCGACATCTTCGAGGGGCCGCGCCACACGCTGTACGGGCAGTTCGACCGCAATGACCGCGTGACGTTCACCACCACCTGGAGGTTCTGACATGGCCATGCGCTGCAGGGGCAACGGTCTCATCCTGGCCGGAGTCATCGTGACGCTGGTCGGGCTCGGCATCATTCTCGTCCGCACGCTCGCGCTGCCGCGCGAGTGGGTCACCGTCGGCGTCGGCCTCGCGCTGCTGATCGCCGGCCTGGCGCGCCGGGCGCTGCGCGGGCCGGATGGCTCCTGATAGGATCGCGGGGATGAGCATGGCCTGCGGCCCAGGGAACCCGGTCGGCCGGCGCGGGCGGCGCCGCTGGCTCCGGATCGCCGGCGTCAGCGTCACCGCCGCCCTCGTGCTGACAGCGCTGTTCGCCGCCTCCGGACGGACGGAGTCGGTCGCCGAGACCCTGCGCGACGCCCTCGTCCACGCCGCCGTCATGGCCGCGCTGGCCGGCGCCGGCGTGCCGTGGTTCCGCGCCCGCCTCGGTGAGCGCAGCGCCACCGTGCAGTGGACGGTGACGCTGCTGTTCGTGGTCGCGCTGGCCGCGGCGAGCACCGTCCTGAGCAGCGGCGCGCTCGTCCTCGCCGGGGCCCGCGAGTCATTCCGCGGCTGCTTCGAGGTCGCGTTCCCCATCAACGCGGTGCTGGGCATGACGATCTGCACCGGCATGACCCTCTACGAGAGCCAGCGCGCGCGCCTCGAGGCCGTGACGCTCGAGCTGCGCAACCGCGAGCTCGAGCACGAGAGCGTGCGCAAGATGGCGCTGGAGGCGCGGCTGGCGTCGCTGGAGTCGCGCCTGCAGCCGCACTTCCTCTTCAACACGCTCAACGCCATCTCGGCCCTCATCCAGGAGGATCCCGACCAGGCCGACCGCACCCTCGAGCGGCTCGCCGCCCTCCTGCGCTTCTCGCTCGACGCCGCCGAGCGCGGCCTCGTCCCCCTGGCCCACGAGCTCAAGATCGTCGTGGACTACCTCGAGATCGAGCGCACGCGGCTGGGCGAGCGGCTCACCTATACCCTCGACGTCACGCCGGAGGCGGCGGAGTGCGAGGTCCCGCCGCTCGCGGTGCAGACGCTGGTCGAGAACAGCGTCAAGCACGCGATCGCGCCGCGGCCCGGCGGCGGGCGCGTCCGCGTCGAGGCCGCCGTCACCGGCGGCCACCTGGTCGTGAGCGTGTGGGACGACGGCCCGGGATTCGCCGCCGCCGCGCTGCGTCCCGGCCACGGGCTCGACAACCTGCAGGGCCGGCTGGCGGCCCGCTTCGGCGCGACCGCCGCGCTGACCATCGGTCGCCGCGACGGCGGTGGCGTGGTGACCGTGTCGCTGCCGGCGGAGCTGCCGGCGCGGTGAACCCGCCCGCCCGCCTGCGCGCGTTCCTCATCGACGACGAGCCGCTGGCGCTCAAGCGCCTCGCCCGGCTGCTGCAGGCCACCGCGCGCGTGGAGATCGTCGGCCAGGCCACCGATCCCGTGAAGGGGCTCGCCGAGGTGGCCGCGCAGCCCGTGGACGTCCTGTTCCTCGACATCCAGATGCCGGGGCTCTCCGGGCTTCAGGTGGTCGAGCGCGTGCCGCCCGGGCCCGCCGTCGTCTTCACGACCGCCCACGACCAGCACGCGGTGCAGGCATTCGAGGTCAACGCGGTCGACTACCTGCTCAAGCCGATCGAGCGCGCCCGGCTGGACAAGGCCCTCGCCCGGGTGGCCGAGCGACGCGCGGGCGGCGGCGGGAACTGGCGCGGCGAGCTCGACCGGCTGGCCCAGCACCTGCGCGCGCCCGGCTTCCTCGACCACCTGGCCTCGCGGCTGCGCGAGCGCGTGCAGCTGATCCCGGTGGACCAGGTGACGCACCTGGTGGCGCGCCAGCGCGCGGTCTACGCGGTCACCGCCGCCGCCGAGCACATGCTCGACACGACGCTGGACGACCTCGAGCGCCGTCTCGATCCGGCCCGCTTCTTCCGCATCCACCGGGCCATGCTCGTCAACCTTGCGTGCGTCGGCGAGCTGCATCCCGACGAGGACGGCCACCTGCTGGTCTGCCTCACCGACGCGCGGCGCACCGAGCTGCCCGTCTCGCGCGACCGCGTGCGCGCGCTCAAGGAGCGGCTGGGGCTCTGAGCGTCAGCTCGCGATCTCGAGCCAGGCGCGGCGCGGCACCCGGCCGGCCAGCCGCGCGACCAGGTCGAGCGCCCATGCCTGCCAGCCGTACTTGCGGCGCAGCGCGGCGTGCGCCCGGGCGATCAGCGCCGGGTCGGTGACGATGCGCGCGCTTGCCTCCTGCCACGGCCCCTGCACGCCCCCGCGCGCGTCGCAGGGCGCCACGCGCACGCGCGGCGAGGCGCGGACCCGCTTCACCTTCCCGGAGTCGCCCGCGGTGAACGCGTAGAGTCGCCCCTCCAGCGCGGCGAACCAGACCGGGGTGGCGACCGCCGCCCCGCTGCGCCGGAACGTCGCCAGGCTGACGTAGCGATGGGGATCGAGCGCGGCGAGGCTCACCCTCAGTATCCGCGCGCGCGGTCCACCAGGTTCAGCAGCGGCGCGCCGGCGACGAAGCGGCGCAGGTTCTCGGCGAACAGATCCACGCAGCGGTCGTCGTAGCTCGGCAGGAAGCCGGAGACGTGGGGCGAGACGATCACGTTGTCGACCGCGTAGAGGGGATGGCCGGCCGGCGGCGGCTCCTCGCTGAAGACGTCCACCCCGGCGCCGGCGATCCGTCCCTCGGCCAGGGCCCGCGCCAGGGCCCCCTCGTCCACGCTGGCGCCGCGCCCGACGTTGATGAAGTACGCCGTCGGCTTCATGGCGGCCAGCTCGCGCGCGCCGATCAGGCCGCGCGTCTCGGCGGTCAGCGGGGCGGCGTTCACGACGACGTCCGAGCGCGCGAGCAGCTCGCCGAGCCCCTCGGGGCCGAGCCACGTCGCCGGCAGCGCGCCCTCCGGGTCGCCGGTGCCGGGCGGGCAGTAGCCGGTGTCGGCGCGCTGCGCGGGGTCGCGCTTGAGCGCCACCACCCTCATGCCGAACGCGGTGCACGCGATGCGGGCCAGCTCGCGCCCGATGCTGCCGTAGCCGATGATCCCGAGCGTGGCGCCGCGCACCTCGGTCGGCACGAACAGCGACCAGCGCTGCGCGTCGGGCGGCCAGCCGCCGCGGGCCCGCCACTCGACCATGCGCACCACCCGATGGGCGAGCGCGAGGAGGACGGTGATCGCGTACTCGGCGATGGTGGCGGCGTGCACGCCGCTGGTGGTCGTCAGCGAAATCGTCGAACGCGTGTAGAGCGGGTGGTCGGCCAGCGCGTTGACGCCGGCCATGTGCAGCTGGACCCAGCGCAGGCGCGGCGCCCGCGCGAGGTCGCGCGGCGGGTCCCCCGCGTAGAGGACCTCGGCGCCCGCGTAGTCGGCCCCGGCGGCGGCGGCACAGGCGACCCTCACCCCCGGCGCCGCGCGGCGGATCCGGTCGAGCTGCCCCTCGCTGAACGGCATCGTCACCAGGACGTCGAGCACGAGCGCTGATTCTACATCCCGCGCGCTACAATCGCGCCCTGACGAGGAGACCCGCGATGGAGGACGTCCTGGAGCCCGGGCTGCCGATCTGCGACGCGCACCACCACCTCTGGGACCACCCCGGGCGCCGCTACCTGCTCGACGAGCTGCTGGCCGACACGGGCAGCGGCCACGACGTGCGGGCCACCGTGTTCGTCGAGTGCCTGTCCATGTACCGCGCCACCGGCCCCGTCGCGCTGCGGCCGGTCGGCGAGACCGAGTTCGTGAACGGCGTCGCCGCGATGAGCGCCAGCGGGCGCTACGGCGCGACGCGGGTGGCGGCCGGCATCGTCGCCTTCGCCGATCTCACGCTCGGCGACGACGTCGCCGCGGTGCTCGACGCCCACCTCGCCGTCAGCCCGCGCTTCCGCGGCATCCGCCACGCGGCCGGCTGGGACGCCAGCGAGGCCGTCCGCGGCTCGCACACGAAGCCGCCGGCGGGCCTCCTGGGCGACGCGGGCTTTCGCCGCGGCTTCGCCGAGCTGGCGCGGCGCGGGCTGACCTTCGACGCGTGGGTCTATCACCCCCAGCTCGCCGAGGTGACCGATCTCGCGCGGGCGTTCCCCGACACCACGATCGTCCTCGACCACCTCGGCGGGCCGCTCGGCATCGGCCCCTACGCCGGCCGCCGGGCCGAGATCTTCGCCTGGTGGACGGGCGCAATCCGCGCGCTGGCGGCCTGCCCCAACGTCGTCGTCAAGCTCGGCGGGCTGGTGATGCCGCTCAACGGCTTCGGCTTCCACAAGCGGCCCCAGCCCCCGACCTCCGCCGAGCTCGCCGAGGCCACGCGCGACTGGCACCTGCACGCGATCGAGTGCTTCGGCGTGGAGCGCTGCATGTTCGAGAGCAACTTCCCGGTGGACCGGGTGAGCGCGTCGTACCGGGTGCTCTGGAACTCCTTCAAGCTGATCGCCGGGGCCTTCTCGCATCACGAGAAGGCGGCGCTCTTCCACGACACCGCGACCCGCGTGTACGGGCTCGCGCCGGTCGGAGTCTGACCACCCCGGTCTCGCCTGAGCGAGAATTCACCATCCAGCCGGCGGGCTCGGACGGTTGAAAGTCGTTTACCAATAGATAGTTGAGCTCCCTATCGGGCAGGGCACGGGGGTTGCTACTACTACTGCGGCGGCCGGTGTCTCTCCACGGCCGCTCAGGCGGGCGTTTGGCGATATCCGGCGAGGTTGCCTAGGTGCGCGTTCTTGTCGTCGAGGACGACGAGCGTCTGTGCGAGGTCTACCAGGACTACCTCCTGGAGATCGGGCACGACCCTCTGATCGCGAACACCGCCGAGACCGCGCTCGTGAAGCTGCGCGGCGAGCGGCCGGGCGCGGTGCTCCTCGACATCCGCCTGCCCGGCATGAGCGGCATGGACTTCCTGCAGCTGCAGAGCACGCGCGAGCTGGGGATCCCGATCGTGGTGATCTCCGGGGTGCTGAGCGAGGGCGAGGCCCGCGAGTGCCTGCGCCTGGGCGCCGTGGACTACCTCGGCAAGCCGGTCGTGCTCGACCACCTTCGCGAGGTCCTGCGCTGCCTCGAGCCCCTGGCCGACCTGCCGGGGCCGACCCGTCCGTCCCGGTCTCCCGAGCGCCGGCGCGCGCCGCGCACGCCCGTCACGCTGCCCGTGCGCGTGGCGGAGTACGACGGCAACGCCTGGCAGGCGACGGCGGTGGACCTCAGCACGCGCGGGATCAAGGTCCGCTCCGACGCCACCGTCACGCCGGGGGCCGCCGCCCGCCTCTCGTTCCAGCTCGACGAGGGGCAGCGCTCGCTCGAGGTCGCCTCGGTCCTCGTGCGCGCCGATCTCGACGGCTACGCGTTCCACTTCGTCAACCTGGCCGACTGGCAGCACGAGCGGCTGCGGGCCTTCGTCGAGAGCCGGCTGGATCCGTCGGCGCTCGTCGAGCCCCACGCGCGCGTCCTGCGCAGCATCACCCAGGCCTTCAGCGCCACGCTCGACGTGGACGAGACCCTGCGGCTGGCCCTCCATGCGCTGACGCACGTCACCGGCCACGAGGTGTCGAGCCTGCACCTGCTCTCCCCGGACGGCCAGACGCTGCACCTGCGCGGCGAGCGCGGGTTCTCGCCGCAATTTCGGGAGATCAATCGCGTGCTGGCGGTCGGCGAGGGGCTCATCGGCCGCGTCGCCGCCACCGGCCGTACCGCCCGCGTCGCGGAGGAGACGGGCTTCGTCTGCGTGCCGCTGCAGAATCGCGGCCGCATCCTCGGCACGCTGTCGCTCGGCCGCTCGACGCCCGAGCCCTTCACCGACGCCGAGGTCGCCCTCCTCGAGGCCACTGCCAACCAGATCTGCCTGGCCCTGGACAACGCGCGCCTGTACTCGGAGACGCGCCGGCAGCTCGAGGACTTGCAGACGGCCGAGACCCAGGCGGCCCAGGGCGAGCGGCTCTCGACCGCCGGCAAGCTGGCGGCGGGCCTCGTGCACGAGATCAACAACCCGCTCACCGCGATCCTCGGCCAGGCCCACCTGCTCATGAGCGCCGCCGACCGGTCGCCCGAGGAGCGGGAGCGGCTGCACGTGATCATCCAGGAGACGTCGCGCGCGGCGCGCCTGCTCAAGAGCGTGCTCGCCCTGTCGGGGCCGCGACGGCTGCATGCGAGCTCGACGTCGAGGTCCGCACCGTGCTCGACGTCATGCGGCCCCAGCTGGAGTTCGCCGGGATCCGCACGGTCACCGAGCTTACCCCCGTGGCGAACGTGTGGGTGGATGCCGACCAGCTCCGGCAGGTGCTGATCAACCTCGTGCAGAACGCCCAGCAGGCGATGGCCGATCAGCCGGGCGAGCGCGTCCTGACGCTCCGGACGCACGTCGAGGACGAGCGGCCCATCGTCGAGGTGCTCGACACCGGCCCCGGCATCCCGCCCGAGGTGCTGCCGCGGATCTTCGACGCGTTCTTCACGACGAAGGCCGCCAGCGAGGGCACCGGGCTGGGGCTGTGGGTCTCCTACGACATCGTCGAGCAGCACGGCGGGCGGCTGCGCGCGGACAACCGTCCCGAGGGCGGCGCGGCGTTCACGCTGGAGCTGCCGCGGCGACGAGGGGCTTGACGAGATCCTCGGCGGGGCGCAGCCTACGGATCATCGCCGATCCCAAAGGAGCGACCATGACAGCCTTCGGCCCCACCAGCCATCCGATCGACGTCGAGGACGTCGAGTACCTGCGCCATGCCGACAAGCCGCTGCTGGCCCGCGTCTTCACGCCGCGCGGCCAGGGTCCGTTCCCGCTCGTCGTCCAGCTGCACGGCGGCGCCTGGTTCCGCGGAGACCGCACCAACGACGCGGTGATGAACGAGCCGCTGGCGAAGAGCGGCGTCGTCGTGGCCGCGCTCGACTTCCGCCAGCCGCCCGACGCCCCGTACCCGGGCTCGATGGTGGACATCAACTACGCCGTCCGCTGGCTCAAGGCGAACGCCGCGCGCTTCGGGGCGCGCGCGGATCGCGTCGCGCTGATGGGCAGCTCGAGCGGCGCGCACCAGGCGATGCTGGCCGCGATGCGTCCCGCCGACGCGCGCTACGCGGCGATCACGCTGCCGGGCGCCACCCCCGCGATGGATGCGCGGGTGCAGGCGGTGGTGCTGTGCTGGCCGGTCATCGACCCGCTCGGCCGCTATCAGTACGCGAAGAAGCTCAAGGAGGGCGGCAAGCCGTATCCCGAGGTCGTCGACCGCGTGCTCCCCGGCCACGACCAGTACTGGCAGACCGAGGCGAACATGGCCGAGGGCAATCCCGTCATGGCGCTCGAGCGGGGCGAGAAGGTCGAGATGCCGCCTGCGCTCTACATCCAGGGCGACAAGGACATGGCCCATCCGCGGCCGCACCTGGACCGCTTCATCACGGCCTATCGCAAGGCCGGAGGCCAGGTGGACCTCGAGCTGCTCGAGGGCGAGGCCGAGGGGTTCATCAACAAGAGCCCCGTCGCCGCCAAGCGGACCATCGAGCGGATCATCGAGTTCGTTCATAAGCACGTTTGACGCAATGGGGGGCCCCGATATGGCCCCCCATACCCCCCAATCCTTCGCGGGGCCCCGGGAAACCCGGGGCCCCGCTCTATCTCCCCTACCGCTGGGCGTCTAACCCTGCTTCGCGAGGAAATTCGTCAGGGCGGCGGTGAAGGCTTCGGGCTGCTCCATGTTGGAGAGGTGGGCGGCCGACTTGAGGATCTGAAGCTCGGAGCCGGCGATCTTGGCCTGGATTGCCTGCGAGGCGGCGACCGGCGTGCCCTGGTCGTCCTCGCCGACGATGATCACCGTGGGCGTCTTGATCGCGGGCAGGCGGTCGGTCAGGTCCAGCGGCGCGATCGCGTGGCAGCAGCCGGCGTAACCTGCCGGCGGCGTGCCGCGGATCATCGCGCGCACGAGATCCACGACGTCCTTGCGGCGCTCGCGGAACGGCGCCGTGAACCAGCGGCCGATGGTCGGCTCGACGAGCGGCTCCATCCCCTGCGTCTCGGCCGTCTTGATGCGCTCCTGCCAGAGCGGCCGCGCCTCGGCGGGAATACGGCTGGAGGTGTCGCAGAGCGACAGGCTCTGGAACAGCGCCGGCGAGGCCAGCGCGAGCGTCTGGCCGATCATCCCGCCCATGGAGAGGCCGACCCAGTGCGTGCGGGCGATGCCGAGCGCCGCGAGCAGCGCGCGGGCATCCTCCGCGAGCTGGCTCAGCGTGTAGGCGGTGGCGGGCGCGTCGGTCCCGCCGTGGCCGCGCGTGTCGTAACGCAGCACGCGGTAACGCGCGGTCAGCGCCTTCATCTGCGGGTCCCACATCGAGAGATCGGTGGCGAGCGAGTGGCTCAGCGTCACCACCGGCGCGCCGGCGGGGCCGTCGAGCGTGTAGCTCATGCTGATGCCGTTGGCAGTGATCTTCATGGCTCTCTCCTCTGCTGGGCGAGCGCGCGCCGCACGCGCGGCAGTACCTCGCGCGCCACGCGGGCCGTGTAGCCGCGCTCGGGGTCGTCGGGAAACTCCGGATTCGGGATCGGGTGCAGGACCACGTAGTCGAACTCCGCCGGCGCCGCGCGCAGCACGCCGGCGAGCTGCGCGGCGACCTCCACCGGCCCGCCGCGCAGCGCGAAGGCGTCGGCGGCGGCCGCGTCGAGGAAGTCCACCACCCGTCCGCTGGCCAGCAGATCGGGGGCGTGGTGGAAGTCCGGCCACACCTGGTGCTGGTGCTTGAGCGTCTCCGGGTCGGCGCCGCCCCACGCCAGCCGCGGCGGCTCGAACAGCGCGGGCGAGTACTCGTAGTAGCCGGCCGCCATGGACTTGGCCATCGTCAGCGCGCGTGCCGGGTCGTCCACGAGCACCGTGTGGAAGATGACGCCGAGCCGGACCGAGGCCGGATCGCGTCC
>JBGQFW010000067.1:0-24432 GCA_041497115.1 Methylomirabilia bacterium | reverse complement strand
GGTGTACCTCCTCCACGCGTACTTCGGGCGCGATGGGCGCGACGAGGCCGAGAACATGCTCGTCCGCCACTCCGGCGATCCCGACAAGCCGCGGATCCTCGGCGCGTTCAACGAGCCGACCCCCGACTGGCTGTCGTTCTTCATGTTCTGCTTCTTCACCGACCGCGACGGCAAGTACCAGCTTGCCAGCCTGGCCGAGAGCGGCTTCGATCCGCTCGCGCGCACGTGCCGGTTCATGCTGACCGAGGAAGCCCACCACATGTTCGTGGGCGAGGCCGGCATCGGGCGGATCGTGCAGCGCACCGCCGAGCTGATGCGCGAGCACGGCACCGAGGAGGTCCAGCGCTTCGGCGGCATCGACCTCGCCACCATCCAGCGCTACCTCAACTTCCACTACTCGGTCTCGCTCGACCTCTTCGGCTCCGAGATTTCGACCAACGCCGCCAACTTCTATACGGCCGGCCTCAAGGGCCGCTTCGAGGAGGCGAAGAAGACCGACGATCACATGCTCAAGGACGCGACCTACTCGATGGCGGTGCCCGCCGGCGACGCCATCAAGGTCGTGCAGGAGCCGGCGCTGCTCGCGCTCAACGAGCGGCTGCGCGACGACTACATCGCCGACTGCCAGCGCGGCGTGGACCGCTGGAACGCCATCCTCGCCCGCCACGGGATCTCCACCGAGCTGCGGCTGCCGCACCGCGGATTTCATCGCGCCATCGGCAACTTCGGCGAGATGCGCGTGTCGCCCGACGGCCGGGTGGTGAGCCAGGCCGAGTGGGACGCCAGCCACCACGCGTGGCTGCCGACGGCGGAGGATCAGACGTACGTGACCGGGCTCATGCGGCCGGTGGTGGAGCCCGGCCGATTCGCCGGCTGGATCGCGCCGCCGGCGCGCGGCATCAACAGTCAACCCGTCGAATTCGAGTACGTGAAGCTCGAGGAGGAGCGCCATGGCTGAGCCGATCGTTCCCAAGGGGTTCGGGCCGCCGATCGGAATGTACTCGCACGGGATGGTCGCCTCCGGCGCCGACCTGGTCATCGTGGCCGGGCAGGTGGGGCTGACGCCCGACGGCCGGGTGGCCGGCGACGACGTCGGCGCCCAGACGAAGCAGGCGCTGGACAACGTGCGGGCGGTGGTGGAGGCGGCCGGCTGCCGGATGCGCGACGTCGTGCGGCTGCAGACGTTCCTGACGAGCGCCGACGACATTCCCGGCTTCCTGCGGGCGCGCGGCGAGGTCTACCCCGGCTACTTCCCCGACAAGGTCTATCCGCCGAACACGCTGCTGGTGGTGAGCCGCCTGGTGCGGCCCGAGCTGCGGGTGGAGATCGAGGCGATGGCCGTCCGTCCGCGGCGCGCCGCGCCGGCCAAGCGCGCACCCGCCCGGCGCGCGCCCGCCAAGCGGCGGCGGCGGTGAACGCGTCCGAGAGTCTGCCGCAGGACTTCAACGTCGCGACGTGGTTCGTGGACCGCAACCTCGCGGAGGGGCGCGGCGGTCGCCCGGCGTTCCTCTACGAGGATCGCACGCTCACCTACGCCGACGTCGCCGACCTCACCAACCGCACCGGCAACGCGCTGCTCGAGCTCGGCGTGGGGATGGAGGACCGCGTCTGGATGTGCTGCCTGGACGCCCCCGAGTTCCTGGGCACGTTCTGGGGCGCCATCAAGATCGGGGCGATCCCGATCCCCACCAACACGCTCCTCCGCGCCGCGGACTACGTCTACTTCCTGCGCGACAGCCGCGCCCGGGTCGCCGTGGTGTCGGCCGCGCTGCTGGCCGAGGTGGGGCCGGCGCTCGGCCAGTCACCCTGGCTGCGCCACGTGCTCGTCGCGGGCGGGCCGGCGGGCGCGCATCACTCGTGGGAAGACCTGGTGGCGAAGGCATCGCCGACGCTCGCGGCGGCGCCCACCTCGCGCGACGATGCCGCGCTCTGGCTCTACTCGTCGGGCTCCACCGGGTTCCCCAAGGGCGCCGTGCACCTGCACCATGACATGGTCGTCTGCCAGGAGACGTACGCCAGGCAGGTGCTCGGCATCCGCGAGAGCGACCGCGTCTACTCCGCCGCCAAGCTGTTCTTCGCCTACGGCCTCGGCAACGCCGGCTACTTCCCGATGGGCGTCGGCGCCCAGAGCGTGCTCTATCCCGGCCGTCCCACGCCGGATGCCGTCTTCGAGATCCTGAGCAAGCACCGGCCCACGCTCTTCTTCGGCGTCCCGACGCTCTACGCCAGCATGCTCGCCGTGAAGGACGCCGAGAAGCGTTACGACCTGTCGGCGCTGCGGCTCTGCGTGTCGGCCGGTGAGGCGTTGCCCGACGAGCTCTACAAGCGCTGGCAGGAGCGCTTCGGCGTCGAGGTCATCGACGGCATCGGCACCACCGAGATCCTGCACATCTTCCTGTCCAACCGCCCGGGCGCGGCGCGGCCCGGCTCGACGGGGCTGCCGGTGCCGGGCTACGAGGCGCTGCTGGTGGACGACGAGGGGCGGCCGGTGCCGCGCGGCGAGATCGGCAACCTGCGCGTCAAGGGCGACTCGATCATGGCCTACTACTGGAACAAGCACGACAAGACCCGGGAGTCGCTCTTCGGGAGCTGGATCCAGACCGGCGACAAGTACTCGCAGGACGCCGACGGCTACTTCTGGTACGCCGGTCGCGCCGACGACATGCTCAAGGTGGGCGGCATCTGGGTCTCGCCGGTGGAGGTGGAGGCCACGCTCATCCGCCACCCGGCCGTGCTCGAGGCGGCGGTGGTCGGCAAGGAGGACACCGACCGGCTGGTGAAGCCGAAGGCGTTCGTCGTGCTCAAGGAGCCCGCCGGGGCCGGCCCCGCGCTGGCCGCCGAGCTCAAAGCCTTCGTGAAGGACAAGATCGCTCCCTACAAGTATCCGCGCTGGATCGACTTCGTCGCCGAGCTGCCGAAGACCGCGACCGGCAAGATCCAGCGGTTCAAGCTGCGGGGCTGATCCCGCCGTGTACGACCGCACGCTGGAGACGCTCGACGCCGACCGGCTGCGCCGGCATCAGCTCGAGCGGCTGCGGCGGCTGGCGCGCGCGGTGGTCGGCGCCAACCCGTTCTGGACCGCGAAGTGGCGCGCCGCCGGCCTGGCCTCCACCGGTGATCTCCGCGCGTGGGAGGATCTCCGGCGCCTGCCGCTGACGAGCAAGCGCGAGCTGGTCGAGGACCAGGCGGCCCACGGGCTCTTCGGCACCAACCTCACGTACCCCCAGGAGCGGTACGTGCGCGTGCACCAGACCTCCGGCACCACCGGCGCGCCGCTGCGCTGGCTCGACACGCCGGAGTCGTGGGACTGGTGGGCGCGCTGCTGGGGGTTCGTGCTGGCCGGCGCCGGCGTGCGGGCGGGCGACCGCGCGTTCTTTCCGTTCTCGTTCGGCCTGTTCGTCGGCTTCTGGGCGGGGTTCGAGGGCGCCCGCGCGCTGGGCGCGCTGGCCATTCCCGGCGGCGGCCAGGATTCCGCCGCCCGGCTGGCCGCCATGGAGACGCTCGGCGCGACCGTGCTCGTGTGCACGCCGTCCTACGCGCTACACCTGCTGCAGGTGGCGCGCGAGCGCGGCCTCGATCCCGCCACGCTGCCCGTGCGCGTCACCGTGCACGCCGGCGAGCCGGGGGCGGGCATCCCGGCCGTGCGCGCGCGCATCGAGGCGGGGTGGGGCGCGCGCGCCTTCGACCACGCCGGCATGACGGAGATGGGCGCCTACGGCTACGAGTGCGAGGCGCAGGCCGGGCTGCACGTCAACGAGAGCGAGTTCATCGCCGAGGTCGTCGACCCGGCCACCGGCGCGCCCGCCGCCGAGGGCGAGCTGGTGCTCACGAACCTCGGGCGCCTCGGCTCGCCGCTCATCCGCTATCGCACCGGCGACCACGTGAGGCTGGCGGCGGCGCCGTGCGCGTGCGGGCGGACGTTCCAGCGGCTGGAGGGCGGCATCCTCGGCCGCCTCGACGACATGCTGATCGTCCGCGGCGTCAACGTCTTCCCGGCGGCGATCGAGGCGATCGTGCGCCGCTTCCCCGTCGAGGAGTTCCAGATCGAGGTGTTCCGCGCGGGCGAGCTCGACGAGATCCGCGTGCTCGTCGAGGTGGAGGGCGGCGGTGACGGCGCCCGCCGCGTGCAGGAGGCGCTGCGCAGCGGCATCGGCATCCGGCTCGACGTCGCGCCGGTGACCGCCGGCAGCCTGCCGCGCTTCGAGCTCAAGGCGCGCCGCGTGGTCCGTCGCTGATGCTGCACGAGCGGGACGCTCGCACGCTGCACCGGGCGCGCCGCTGGCAGCGCCGGATGCTCGGCGTCGGCGCGCTGCTGTTCCTCCTCGGCGCCCTCTACATGCTGTGGGCGGTGGACCGCGTGCACTCGGTGCCGGCCTCCGCCGAGCCCGACGCCTTCGATCGGCCGGTGGCCGCGCTGGCCCGGCTGCTGCAGCCCGCGCAGGAGCGGCTGGCCCAGGTGCGGCCGATCACGCAGCTGGAGGGGTCGCTGCTGGAGCAGCTGAAGAACCAGACCGACGTCAACGGCCGGCTGATGCTGCTCGTGCTCCGCCTGCTGGTGGGCTCGGTGGTCGCCACCGCCGGGCTGGCACTGCTGGCGACGGCGCTCGCGCGATGGCCGCTGCTCGGGATCTTCCGCCGGCTCGGGATCTAGCGGGCGCCGGCCGCGACCGAGCGATCGGAGAAGCGGCGGTCGCAGGGCCCGCCGGGGGCCGCCGGTTCCCGTCCGGTGGACACGGCCCCGGTTCTTCGCTAAGGTGACGACCTCGATGACAGCGTTCGGTTTGCCGCTCGTGTGGCTGTCGCTCGTCCTGCTCCTCGGCTCGGCGTCGTTCGGCCCCCAGCAGACGCAGGGATGGGTGTTCCCGGTGCTCAAGCCGCTGGCACCGTGGGCGACGCTCGGCCAGCTCCACGCCCTGCACGCGGTGGTGCGCAAGCTCGCCCACCTGACCGAGTACGGCGTCCTCGCGCGGCTCTGGCTGCTGGCGTTCCTCGCCGGCCGGCGACTCGGCCTGCGGCCGGCCTCGTGGGCGGCGCTGCTCGTGTGCGCGGCGTGCGCGTTCTTGGACGAGGGGCACCAGGCGATGCTGCTGGAGCGGACCGGCAGCGCGCGCGACGTCGTCCTCGACGCGCTGGGCGCGCTGCTCGTGCTGATGGCGATGCGCGTCCGGCGCGAGGCCGCCGCCGCCGTCGCCCCGGTCACGGCGGCCCCGGCGGAGGGCCGCGGAGGGATCGCACCATGAGCGACCGGACGGAGCTGACGCTGGACGAGCTGCGCGCGCGCATCCGCGCCGCCGGCCTCACGATCGCCGAGAGCCGCGTGGCGATGGTCCGCAAGCTGCTGAGCGACGCGCTCGTCCACGTCCGCGCGCTCGACTCGCGGGCGATCAAGACCGTGGAGCCGGCGGTGCGCTTCGCGCCCCGACAGGGGCCCGGCGATGAGTGACGCGATCGCTTACGCCACCATCCGTGAGCTCGGCGCGCGCTATCGCGCGCGCGAGCTGTCGCCGGTCGAGGTGACCACGGCGCTCCTGGCGCGCATCGAGAAGCTCGACCCCGCGCTGCACGCCTTCGTGACACCGACGGCCGACCGGGCGCTGGCCGACGCCCGCGCCGCCGAGGCGGCGCTGCGGCGCGGCGACGCGCGCCCGCTGCTGGGCGTCCCCGTCGCCCACAAGGACATCTATCTCACCCGCGGCATCCGCACCACCGGCGGCTCCGCGCTGCTCGCCGACTGGGTCCCCGACGAGGACGCGACGTGCGTGCGGCGGTGGCAGGACGCGGGCACCGTGCTGCTGGGCAAGCTGATCACCCACGAGTTCGCCTTCGGCATCCAGTTCCCCGGCCACCGGTTCGCCGCCGCCCGCAACCCGTGGAACACCGCGCACATCCCCGGCGGCTCCAGCAGCGGCTCGGGCGCCGCGCTCGCCGCCGGCCTCGTCTATGGCGCCACCGGCTCCGACACCGGCGGCTCGATCCGCGGCCCCGCGGCGTTCTGCGGCATCGTCGGCCTCAAGCCGACCTACGGGCGCGCCAGCCGGCGCGGCGTGCTGACGCTGTCGTGGACGCTCGACCACACCGGGCCGATGGCGCGTACGGTCGAGGACTGCGCGTACCTGCTGCAGGCGATGGCCGGCCACGATCCGGACGATCCCGCCAGCAGCCGCGCCCCCGTGGACGACTACCTGGCGCCGCTCGGCCGCGACGTGCGCGGGCTGCGCGTCGGCGTGCCGCGCAACTACTTCTTCGAGGATATCGACCCCGAGGTCGCGCGCGCCTTCGAGGAGGCGCTGGTGACGCTGCGTGGCCTCGGCGCCGAGGTGCGCGATCTGGAGATCCCGAGCCTGGCGGCCACCCACTCGTTCCTGCTGATCCTCATGGCGGAGGCGTGGGCCTACCACGAGCGTGACCTGCGCGCGCACCCCGAGCTCTACGGCGACGTGGTGCGCGAGCGGATCCAGGCCGGCGCCCTCGTCACCGCCGGCGAGTACGTGCAGGCCCAGCGCATCCGCGCCCGCATCTGCGCGGAGACCGCCGAGGTCCTCCGCACGGTCGACGTCCTGGCGACGCCGACCACGCCCAAGCCGGCCACGCCGTTTTCGGTGGCGCACGATCCCGAGCTCGGCTTCCCGCGCAGCAACATGCCGCCCTTCAACATCACCGGGCTGCCGGCGCTGGCGCTGCCGTGCGGGTTCTCGGCCGCCGGGCTGCCGCTCTCGCTGCAGCTGGCGGGACGGCCGTTCGAGGAGGCCACGGTCCTGCGCCTCGGCCACGCCTACGAGCGGGCCACCGCGTGGCACACGCGCCGGCCGCCGGTGTGAGCGGGCGAGCATGCTGACCCGGATCGACCACGTGATGATCTGCGTGCCCGAGCTGCGGGCGGGTGTGGACGCCTACACGCGCATGGGCTTCAACGTCGCGCCGGGCGGCATCCACCCCGGGCGGGGGACCCACAACGCGATCGCCTTCAACCAGGAGGACTACCTCGAGCTGCTGAGCGTGCGCGACCGGGACGAGTACCGGGCCGCCGCCGGCGCCGGGGGCGGGCTGCTCGAGTTCCTCGCGGCAGGGGGCGGCATCCGGTTCGTCGTCGTGCAGAGCGACGACCTGGCGGTCGACGTGGCGGCGATGCGGCGCCGCGGCGTGGAGGTGAGCGACGCGGTCGCGGGCGAGCGGCAGGCGCCGGCGGGTCCGACGCTGCGCTGGAAGATGGCGCGGCTCGGGACCGCCAACCCGCTGCCGGTGCTCTTCATCGAGCACCTCACGCCGCTCGACGAGCGGCGCCGGCAGGCGCGCGCCGGCGAGCACCCCAACGGCGTGCTGCGGGTGGAGCGCGTGTACGTCGCGGTGGCGGACGTCGCCGCGGCCGCCGCGATGGCCGGGCGCGTGCTCGGCCTGCCGGTGCCGAAGATCCACCGCGGCGCGGTCATCAAGGCGGACATGGCGGTGTTCGATCTCGGCCCCACCGGCCTCACGGTGGCGCAGCCGATGGAGCCCGGCCCGGCGGCGGAGGCGTTCGCCCGGCGCGGGCCCGGCCCCTTCCAGGCCCTCTACCGCACGCGCAGCATGGACGCCGCCGCGCGCTGGATGGCCGATCACGGCGTGCCGCCCCCGGCGCGCGGCATCCGCAACACCGGCGAGCAGGCGATGCTCGTGGGCCCCGAGCACGCCGGCGGCGCCTACATCGGCTTCGTCGGCGTGGCCTAGCCCGCCGACCCGCCCGCCGCTTTTGTCACCTCCGGGTGAGATCGGAAGGCGGGGGCTCGTCCGTAGCGTGGCTGACGGGTGGAGTGTCGGGGCGCCGCTCGCCTTGTCAAGACGGGGAGCGCCCTCTGATACTCAGGGACGGTGATGACAACGGCGGGGGAGGACCTCATCCGGCGCATGGTTGCCGGTGATCGCGACGCCTTCGGCCGCTTCTACGACCGCTACGCGCCGCTCGTCTACCCGCTCATCCTCAAGATCGTCCGCGACGGGACCGACGCGGCCGACGTCCTTCAGGAGACGTTCTGGGAGGCGTGGCAGAAGGCGGCCGGCTACGACGCGGCCCGCGGCACTCCCGAGGCGTGGATGATCACGCGGGCGCGCACGCGCGCCATCGACCGCGTCCGCGCCGTGCGACGGCGCGGCGAGACGTTCGTGCCGCCCATGGACGAGGGGCTCGCCGCCGCGCCGGCGCCGGACGGTGGCGACGCCGCCGAGCGCGCGGAGGACCGCGGCATCATCAAGGGCGCCCTCGAGCAGCTTCCCCCGGCGCAGCGTGAGGTCATCGAGCTCGCATACTACGCGGGGCTGACGCAAACCGAGATCGCCGAGCGGCTCCGGCAGCCGCTTGGCACGGTCAAGACGCGGATCCGGCTCGGCCTCGAGCGGCTCCGCGAGGTGGTGAGGCGCCCGGCATGAACAGCCACGAGACGTACGACACCCTCGCGGCGGTGTACGTGGTCGGCGCGCTGGACGGCGACGACCTCGCCCGGTTCGAGGCCCATCTCGCCGAGGGCTGCGACCGCTGCGCGGCGGCCGTGCGCGAGTCGCGCGAGGCGCTGGCCCGGATGGCGCTGGCCGACACCCCCGCGGTGCCGCCGCCCGGCGTGAAGGCCGCGCTGCTGGAGCGCATCGGCGCCGCCCCCGCCCGCCGCCGCGCGACCCGCACCGGATGGCTGTCGTGGACCGCCGCGACGGCCGCCGTGGTGGCGCTGGCCGCGATGCTCACCGCCGGCGTCGTCGCGACCCGCTACGAGGCCCAGCTGGGGCGGATGGCGCGCGACATGGCCACGACCCGCGAGCGGCTGCAGCGCGAGGAGGCCGCGCTGCGCGAGCAGGTGACGGCGTATCGCGGGGCGGTCGAGCTGCTGCGCGATCCCGCCACCCGCGTGGTCGAGCTGCGCGGGGACGCGCCGGCGAGCGCGCGCCTGATCTGGAACGACCGAGCGGGCGGCCACCTGCTCGTCGCCGGCCTGCCGCCCGCGCCGGAGGGCAAGACCTACGAGGTGTGGACGCTGGGCGGCCCCACACCGCGGCCGGCCGGCCTGTTCCAGGTGGACGCGGGCGGACGCGCCGTCCAGCGCGTCGAGCCGGTCACCGGCCCGCCGGCCCGGGGGTTCGCGGTCACCGTCGAGCCCGCCGGCGGCTCGCCGGCGCCGACCGGACGCATCATCCTGAGCGCCCGATGAGCGTGGACCAACGTTCCATATCAGCGACGGGACAACCGCGCTAGCATGAGGCCATGGGACGGTTGACCGCGCGCGTGGCCTCGGTCGGGATCGCGCTGGTTGCTGCGCTGGTGCTGGCGCTCGGTGCGCCGGCGCAGGCGGCGCCGCGCGGTGCGGCCCACGGTGGCGGCGGTCACGGTGGTCATGGCGGTCACTGGGGCGGTCACGGCGGCCACGGGCACGGCCACTGGTGGGGCGGCGGGTTCTACGCGTTTCCCTACCCGTATCCCTACTACGGCTATCCCTACTCGTATCCGTATGCCTATTCTGATCCCGACTACACGCTCGCGCAGCCGCCGACGGGCTACGAGGCGCAGGTGGGCGTCCAGGCGCCGGCCGTCCAGCGCGAGGTCGTCTATCCGAACGGCAAGTACGTCCTCTACGGCGATGGCGTGACGCAGCCCTGGCAGTGGGTCTGGGTACCGGCGCCGCCGCCGCCCCCGCCGCGCTGAGCCGCCCGCCGCGAAGCGGGAAGGCTCACGACGCCGTGCCGGCCAGCACCGGCTCAGGCACGCGCGCCGCCAGCCGCTCCAACTCGGTCGCCAGCGCGTGACGCCGCGCCAGGAGCCGCGCGTGCAGGCTGCGCCGCGCGAGGAACTGGGTGAGCGCGCGCGCCTCGCGCGCGACGTCGTCCAGCCGCTCCTGCCAGGCGAGCGCGAAGAAGCCCGCCGGGAACAGCGCGAGAAGGAAAAGCGCCAGCGCCCCGCCGCCGCCCCAGCGCGCCGCCAGCCACGCCTCGAAGGCCCAGCCGAGCGGATAGACGACGAGGCCGCCGGTGAGCTTGTAGGTCGCCTCGGTGTCGGGGCCCGGCCGCGCCAGCCGGATGCCGGTCCAGAGGACCGCGTACGGGAGCGCGTGCAGCGCCATGCCGAGGAGGGCCAGCGGCAGGCCGAGCACGAGCGAGCCCAGCTCGCGTGTGGCGTAGCGGAGCACGAGGCCGGGCGCGTACGGGCGCCCCAGCGTGTCGGGCGTGAGCCGCAGGCGGTCGAGCGTCGCGCCGTAGGCGGCGACACTGCGCCGGAAGCGCTCGACGTCGGCGGGCGCGGTCCGGCGCAGCCAGCGGTAGGCGCGCGAGGCGCGCTGCAGCCAGTCGGCCGAGGCGCGCTCCGGCGTCGAGCCCGACTCCTCGTGCCAGACGCGCTGGATCAGGCGGAGCAGCCGGAGGGTCTCGCGGTCCTCGGCCTCGACGATCTGGCGCCGCAGCGCCTCGGCGAGACGCTCGGTGAGCCGCTGCACGGCGGCGCCGGGATCGGTCCGGTGGAGCGCCACCCAGTCGCGCGTGTCCACCGGCGCGCCGACGAGCACGAGGCCGTGCCCCTCGCGGAAGCGGCCCGGCTCCGCGAGCACGAGCCCGACCGGCAGGAGCGTCACGGGCCCGGCGCCGGCCGCCTCGGCCTCCAGCAGCATTCGCGCGGCGCCGGTGCGCAGCGCCATCAGCGTCGGCTCCGGCTGGCTCACGCCCTCCGGGAAGATCAGGATCGCGTCACCGCGTCCGAGCGCACGGTTGACCGCGTGGAACGTTTGCGTGTTGTCCACCGGCCCGCCGGCGGCGTCCTGGCGGCGGTGAACCGGCAGCGCGTGGGCGAGATGCAGGAGCGGCGCGATGACCGGATGGCGGAAGAGCCCCGACTTGGCCAGCGGGCGCAGCGGGCGCGGCAGCGTCGCCAGCAGCATCATCGGGTCCACGAGGCCGTTCTGGTGGTTGGCGGCGACGATCAGCCCGCCCGTCGCCGGCACGCGCTCGAGCCCGGCCACCTCCACACGCCGGTAGAAGATCGCCAGCAGCGCGCGCACGAGCGCACGGATGAGGCGGGGGCCCACGCTCAGCGCCGCCGGGCGGCGTGCAGGACGGCGATCACCGTCATCGCGTCGCGGATCTGCGAGGCCTCCACCATGCGGAGCACCTCGTCGAAGGCGAACGCGCGGATCTCGATGAACTCCGTCTCGTCGCCGTCGCGTGTGGCCGGCCGCAGCGCCTCGGCCAGGTAGATGTGGGCGGTCTCGTCCAGCACGCTCTTGGAGCTGTGGAACGTGCAGAGCTTCGTCAGGCGCCCGGCCTCGAAGCCGGCCTCCTCGGCCAGCTCGCGCTGCACGGCGGCCTCCTCGCTCTCGCCCGGAAGCATGCCGCCGGTCGGGATCTCCCAGTAGAAGTCGCGCGCCACGTAGCGGTACTGGCCGACCAGCACGACCGTACGCTCGTCGAGCAGCGGCAGCACGCCGACGCACGGCTTGCACTCGACGACGCCGTAGAGCGTGGTGCGGCCGTCCGGCGTCTCGGCGACGTCCTCGCGAACGCGGATCCACGGGTTGGCATAGGCCTCGCGGCTCGAGAGCGTGCGCCAGGCCGCGCGCGCCAGGGCGCGCCGTCGGTCGGTCATGGCCGACATCTTCGGGTATACTCCGAGCGAAGTCCATGAGTCTTCCGAAACCCGTCGAGCGGCTGTGGGACGAGCTCCAGCGTGTGCGCGCGGGCGTGCTGCGCGAGGTCGAGGGGTTGTCCCAGCGCCAGGCCGACTGGAAGCCGGGCGCGGGCGACTGGTCGGTGGGCGAGATCGTGGATCACGTGACGATCGCCGAGATCGCGACCGGCAAGCTCACCACGAAGCTGCTGCGCGACGTGCCGGCGGGGAGCGTCGCGTTTCCGCCCGACCTCGCCGAGCTCGCGCCGCCGCCGGCGGGCCCGCCCGGACCGGCCGAGGCGCCGCCCATCGTGTGGCCCGGCCACGGCAAGCCGATCGGCGAGCTCGTGGCCACCATGAAGGCGGCGCGGGCGCGCAGCCGCGAGTCCGTCGAGCGCCTGGCCGGCTGCGACCCGCGCCGGCTGACGTTCAAGCACTTCCGCTTCGGCGAGATGGACCTCGGCCAGTGGTGGCGGCTGCAGGCGTCGCACGAGGCCGATCACCTCGCGCAGCTGCGCGGCGTGAAGGCGGCCCCGGGGTTTCCGCGGGACTGAGCCGATGAAGGTGGTGCTCCGCAATCCCCGCCGCGAGGTCGAACTGGCGGGCAACCGCCGCGTCAAGGAGATCCTGCGCGAGCTCGACATCCTGCCCGAGACCGTCCTGGTGATCCGCGGCGACGAGCTCGTCACCGCCGACCAGGTCATCCACGACAAGGACACGATCGAGCTCCGCCCCGTGATGTCCGGAGGGTCGGAGCCCCGGCCTTCGATAACAGGCCACCTGCGATTCGAGCCGGGCTGGAGCCACCCGCTCCCATGAAGTGCCGCAAGTGCGGCGGCACGGCGGTCCTCGAGCTGCGGCGGCACAACGCCGCCTTCTGCGCGGCCGACTTCCAGACGTTCTTCCGCAACCAGGTGCGGGAGGCGATCCGCCGCCATCGCATGTTCACCGACGAGGAGCACGTGCTGGTGGCGGTCTCGGGGGGGAAGGACTCGCTGGCGCTGTGGGACGTGCTGATCGAGGAGGGCTACCGCACCACCGGTCTCTATCTCGACCTCGGCATCTTCGACTACTCGGTCGAGTCGCGCGCCAAGTGCGAGGCGTTCGCCGCCGCCCGCGGGGTCCCGCTGCTCGTCCGCCGCGTCGCCGACGAGGTCGGCGCGCCGGTGCCGATCATCAAGAACGTCACCCGGCGACCCCCGTGCTCGGGGTGCGGGCTGAGCAAGCGCTATCTCATGAACCGCGCCGCCCTCGACGAGGGGCTGCCGGTGGTGGCCACCGGCCACAACCTCGACGACGAGGCGGCCACGCTGTTCGGCTCGGTCATGCACTGGCAGACCGACGCGCTGCCGCGTCAGTCACCGGCGCTGCCCTCCACGCACCCCAAGCTCGTGCGGCGCGTGAAGCCGCTGTACCGGCTGTCCGAGCGGGAGACCGCCGCCTACGCGTTCCTGAAGGGCATCGACTACATCGTGGACGAGTGCCCGTTCGCGAAGGGCGCCACCTCGATCGCCCACAAGGAGATCCTCAACCGCATGGAGGACGCCTCGCCGGGCGCCAAGCACAACTTCCTCTTCGGCTTCCTCGAGAAGGCGCGCGTCGCCTTCGAGCGCGTCGAGGCGGTGACCCTCAACGAGTGCGCGCGCTGCGGCCAGGTCACCACCGGCACGATCTGCGCGTTCTGCAAGCTGGCCGACCAGGTCAAGCGCGCGCTCTAGGCGCGAAGCCGCTCTCCCCCGCGGCGCGCGCCCGCGTGCGCTACAATGACGTCCGCCATGGCTGGATATCGGTGTCCGAAGTGCGGGAAGGTCGCGATGATGCAGAAGGTCTGCTGCGGCCGCCCGATGCAGCGCGCCTAGCTAACCCGTCGCCGGCGCGGGCTCCGGCACGGGCAGTCGGGCGGCGTGCGCGGCCAGCGCCTGCACGAGCGCCTGGTCCTTCTCCGCGAACGCCGTCACGCCTCCCCGCCCGTCGAGCGCGTTGATCAGCTGCAGCACGCCGAAGACGCGGCCGCGGGCGTCGCGCAGCGGCGTCGCCAGCATCGAGCGCGTCAAGTAGTCGGCCGTCCGGTCCACCTCGCGGTAGAGCGTGTACGGCCGGTCGAGCGGGACCTGGTAGGCGTCGCGCAGGTTCACGGTGGCGCGCGTGAGGACGACGTAGCTGGCGATGCTCGTCTCCCGCAGCGACAGCGGTCGGGCGGCCAGCCGCCTGTGGACCTCCGCCTCGCCGAGGCGACGCGCCAGCACGTCGTTCTGCACCACCGCGAAGTCCAGCACGTCGCCGTGACGGAGGTAGACGGTGCCGGCCTCGGCGCCGGTGATCCGCCGCGCGCCGGTGAGCAGCCGCGCCAGCCCCCGGCGGAAGTCGGGCTCGCCCGTGAGCGCGGTGCCGACCCGGGCGACCTCGGCCGCCCCATCCACGGCGCGCGTCGGGTGCGGCGCGGCGGCGGGGCGACGGCCCGGCTTGGTGGTCTTGCGGCGGGTCGGCTTGGCCGCCTTGCGCCGGGCGGGTCGGCGGCGCGCGGGACTCATCGGGTGTCGGGGGCTGCCATCAGCGCGGCGCGACGGCGTCCTGCACCGCCGCGTCGAGCTCGTCGGGGCGGACCGGCTTGAACAGGCAGCGGCGGACGCCGAGCCCGGCCAGGCGGGCGTGGTCCTCCTCGCGCAGCCCCCAGCCGGTGATGAACAGCATCGGCACCCGCGGGTCCACCGCGCGCAGCCGCTCGGCGAACTCCCAGCCGTTCATCTCCGCCATGCCGATGTTCGTCACCACGACGTCGAACCGGCCGCTCGCGTAGTCGCGCAGCGCCGCCGGGGCGCTCGGCGTCGGCGTCACGGTGTGCCCGGCCGCCCGCATCATCTCGCTGAGCGTGGACAAAACTTGGGGGTTGTCGTCCACGACGAGCACCCGCGCCGGGCGGCGCCCGGCGTCCGACCGGGCGGGGGCGCCCGGCCCGGCCGACTCCGGCGCGATGGGGAACGTGAGCGTGAAGGTGGTGCCCGCGCCCGGCTCGCTGTCCACGTGGATCTCGCCGCCGTGCCGGCGCACGATCGAGTACGCCATCGAGAGCCCCAGCCCCGAGCCCCCCTCGCCCTTGGTCGAGTAGAAGGGCTCGAAGATCCGCTGGCGCACCGTCTCGGGCATGCCGACGCCGGTGTCGGCGACGGTCACGCGCACCTCGCGCCCCGGCGCATGGCGGGTGGCGATTGTGAGCGTGCCGCCCTCCGGCATGGCGTCCATGGCGTTGAGGATGAGGTTCGTGAGCACCTCGCTCAGCGCGGCGGGCCGCCCCTGCAGCGGCTCGCGGGCGTCGAGGTCGAGGCGCAGGTCGAGCGGCCGGCGGTCGCGGGCGATCTTCTCCTCCCAGCGCGGCCGGGTGATGGCGATCGCGTCCTGGACGATGTGGTTGATGTCCACCCGCACGAACTGCTCGTCGGGGCGCAGCCGGGCGAACTGCTGGATGCGGCGCACCGTCTCGGAGCCGTCCAGCGCCGCCGACTCCACCACGCTCAGCGAGCGCTCGATCAGCTGGCTGTTGGCGGGATTCTGCTTCATGAGCTGGGCGTAGCCGAGGATCGCCTGCAGGAGGTTGTTGAAGTCGTGGGCGATGCCGCCCGCCAGCTGGCCGAGCGCGGCGAGCTTCTCGGACTGGTGGAGCTGGCTCTCGATCTCGCGCTGGCTGGTGATGTCGCGGACGATCGCGATGAGCCCGTCGAGGCCGCCCTGGCGGTTGCGCAGCCCCGACAGGGTCACCGCCAACGTGAGCGGCCGGAGCTGCGCCTGTGCGCGGGCCGTCTCGAACTCCTCCCGCTCGGCGCCCTGGCTCAGCTTGCGGCGGGCGGCGCCGTACTCCGGCTCGGGCAGGAACTCGGTGACGCGCCGGCTCAGCGCCTGCTCGGCGGCCAGCCCGAACGTCCGCTCGGCGGCCGGGTTCCAGCCGTCGACGCGGTCGTCGGCCGTCACGCTGATGATGGCGTCGCCGGCCGACGCGATCAGCTGCTCGAGCGAGCGCTTGGTGTCGGCGATCTCGCCGTAGAGCCGCGCGTTGCGCAGCGCGATGGCGAGATATTCCGACAGCATCTCGAGCAGCTCGCCCTCGCGCGGGTCGATGGCGCGCCCCGACGCCCGGTTGTCCACCACCAGCCAGCCGAGCGGCCCCTCGGCGTCGCGGATCGCGCAGGTGATGACCGCGGCGCCGGCGGCGCCCGCGACGGGCAGCGGCGCCTCCGGCGCGATCGTCACCGCGTCGTAGCCGAGCGCCGTCTGGAGCTGGCCGGTCACCGCGCTGATGAGCGCCCGGTGGTCGAGCTGGTTGACGATCGTGCGCGACATCTCGCGCAGGATCGAGAGCTGGGTGACGCGCAGCGACTGCTCGATGCCTTCGCGCCGCGCCGCCTCCTCCAGCTCGCGCGTCTTGGCGCCGAGCCGGCGCATCTCCTCCACCAGCCGGGCCACCTGGCCGCGGGCGCCCAGCTCGGCCTGGCGGCGCCCGAGCGCCCGCCGCACGACGTCCTCGAGGTCCTGCCGGGAGAACGGCTTGATGAGGTACTCGAACGCGCCGTGAGTGAGCGCCAGCTTCACCGTCTCCAGGGAGGCGTAGGCGGTGATCATCACGACCTCGACGGCCGGATCGATGCGCTTGATGCGGCGCAGCACCTCCAATCCGTCGATCTCCGGCATCTTGATGTCGAGGATGACGATGTCGGGCCGATACGCGGTCATCTGCTCGAGCGCCGCCCGCCCGCTGTCGGCGGTCTGGATCTGGTAGGCGGGCTTCAGCAGCATGCGCAGTGACTCGCGCGGCCCGAGCTCGTCGTCCACGACCAGGATGCGGGCGGCGCTGGCGGGCGGGGCCGCGGTGCTCACGACAGGGCGGGCAGCGTCACGAGGAACGACAGCTCGTGGCGCGTCTGGCGGAGTCGCAGCACGCCGCCGAGGGCCTCGACGAGGCGCTGGGCGACGGCGGGCCCCACGTCGATGAGGCTCTCCTGGACCATCTGCACGGGATCGAACAGCCGCTGCAGCTTCTCCGGCGACACGCTGGCGGTGCGCGAGCCGACGAGGATCCGCACGTCGGTGGCGCCCTCGCTGTCCTCGTGGCGCCCCACCGAGAGGGTGATCTTCGCCTCGTCGGTGGGCGAGTTGTGGGTGAGATAGCGGATGAGATAGGAGAGCGCCTTGCGCAGCTGGGCGGCATCGACCTTGACGAGCTGAGGGGCGGCTTCCGGCACCACGTCGAGATGGAGGTGCTTGCCGGCTGCCTCATCCGCCAGGTCGATGGCATCCACCAGCTGCCCTACCACCTCGCGGGCATCCACGATGGCGAAGTTTAACTCACCTTCGGTGACCAGCCCGGCGAGTTTTTCGAAAACCTCGACGAGCCGGCGCACGTCGCGACGCACGACCGACGAGAAGTGGCGACGGAAGTCGGGGTCGTCGTAGCGCTCGCCGATCAGCTCGGTGAAGGTGTTGATGGAGACGAGCGGATTCTTGATCTCGTCGGCGATGCGGGCGACCACGCGGGTGAGAAGCTGGAACTGCTCGGCCTCGCGCCGCTGGGCGGCGAGCTCCTTCTGGGCCGTCAGGTCCTCGAACACGAGGACCGCGCCGAGCGGCTGGCCGTCCTCGCCCCGCACCGCGTAGGTGGAGATCTCCAGCCAGAGCCGCCGCAGCGCCAGCTGGATCTCGGTGCGCGGCACCGCGCGGCCGGACGCCAGCGTGTCGTAGAGCATGTCGCCTAGCGGCGAGGGGAGCACGCGCAGGTCCTGGCCCACGACCGCCGAGGCCGCCAGCTCGAGGATCTCCTCGGCCCGCCGGTTCAGCGTGCCGACCCGCTGGTCGTGGCCGATCGTCACCACGCCGCTCGACATGTGCGAGAGGATCCGCTCGTTGAATTCCTTCTCGCGGGCCAGCTGATGGTGGAGCTTGATGTCGCGCAGGACAGTCGCCAGGTGGGCGGCGAGGTCGAACAGCGTCTGCATCTCCCGCCGCCCGTAGCTCGCGCCGAACACCGGCTGGCCGAGGGCCAGCACCGCGACCAGCTCGCCGTGGGCGAGCAACGGGACCGCCACCACCGCCTGCAGGAGCTTGAGCTCGCGCAGGATCTCGGGATCGCTCATCTCGGCCAGCGCGGCCGGCCGCCCCTGCACCGCCAGCCAGCGCATGAGCCCCTCGTCGGCCGACAGGCGGATGCCCTGCACGAGCTGCGGCGCCAGCCCCTGGTTGGCGGCGATCCGGAACTCGCGCCCGAGCGAGTCCGGCAGCAGCAGCGCGACGCGGGTGGGCCGCATCAGCTCGCCGATGGCGTCGAGGAACATGCCCAGCGCGTGCGGGATGTCGACGCTGGCCGCCAGCACGCCGGTGAAGCCGCGCAGCACGCGGGCGAGGGCGGCGCCGTCCCAGCCGGACTCCGCGCTGGTGGCAGGGACGGGCGGCGCCACGGCCGGCGCCCGCGACGCGGCGATCTCGCGCAGCAAGCGCTGGCGATCGAGCGCGTGCCGCAGGACGGCGTCGAGCTCGCGCGCGGTGAAGCCGTCGGGCACGGTGAAGTCCGCGCTGGCCTCTTCCTCGCCGCCCGCGCCGATCGCGATGATCGTGGCGCCGGGGGCGATGTCGCGGGCGGACGCCACAAACGTCGCCAGCGCGCCGGACGGCCCCACGGTCTCGCGAAGGATCACGTCGATGTCCACCAGGCGCAGGGTGCGCAGGGCGTCCTTGTCGGTGTGCTCCTCGAAGATCGAGAAGGCCTCGAGCGAGCGGACCATGCGCCGCCGCAGCCCCTCGTCCGCCGTGAGGACGAGGCCCGTGTTCACGCGCGCACCGCGGGCAGCACCGGGACCAGCGCGAACTCGACGGTGAACATCGCGCCGCCCGTGACCGCGTCGCCGGCGCGGAGCCGGGCGTCATGGGCCTGGGCGATGCCGGCGCAGATCGTCAGCCCGAGCCCCGAGCCGCGCGCCTTGGTCGAGAAGAACGGCTCGAACACGCGCTCGACCAGGTCGGGCGGCACCCCCGGCCCGCTGTCGCTGACCGCGACGCTCACCCGGGTGTCGCTGCACTCCACCTCGACCATCACCGACCCGCCCGGCGGCGTCGCCTCGTGGGCATTGAGCAGGAGGTTGAGGAAGAGCTGCTCGAGCTCGGCCGGGTTGCCGAGCACGAGACACGCCGTCGCCGGGATCCTGGCGGTCAGCTCGAGTCCCTTTTCCTCCAGCGTGGGCCGCACGAACTCGAGCGCCTCGCCCAGCGGCTGTCGCACGTCGATGGGATGGCTCGGGCCGTCGGCCGGGCGCGACAGCGTGCGCAGCCGGTCCACCAGCCGCTGCATCCGCTCGATCTCCCGCGTCGAGATGCGGCCGAACTCGTCGAGGAACCGCGCGTCCTCGCGCCGCCGCGGCAGCAGCTGCGTGAAGGTCTTGATCGCGACCAGCGGGTTCTTGATCTCGTGCGCGATGCCGGAGGCGAGGGCCTGGAAGTACGCCAGCCGCTCCGCACTGCGCCGCTTCGCCTCCAGCTCCTTGAGCGGCGTGAGATCGCTGAACACCGCGACGGCGCCCAGCACCGCGCCGCCGGCATCGCGCACCGGCGACGTGGCGCAGATCACCGAGCGACTCGCGGGGCCGGCGTCGGGCGCCGCGCTCGGCAGCTCGATCTCGGGCAGCGTCCGCGGCTGCCCGTCGGCGACGGTCGCCAGCAGCGGCTCCCGCAGGCAGCCGGGCAGCCCGCCGGCGCCCCCGCCGCGCACGGTCTCGGCCCCGAGCCCCGTCAGCTGCTGGGCGGCGCGGTTGAACATCGCGACCTGACCCGCCGCGTTGATCGCGACGACGCCGCTCTCGATCGTCGCCACGATGTTCTCGAGGTACTCGTTGGCCAGCACGACGTCGGCGTACAGCTGGGCGTTCTTGATGGCGATACCGGCCTGGTTGGCGAGGGTCATCAGCAGGTCGAGGTCCTGCTGATAGAACGGGTCGCCTGACCGCTTCGGCCCCACCGCGATCATCGCTATCAGCGTGTCCTCAGACAGCACGGGAAGGAGCAGCGACCAGTTGGCATCGGTGAGCTGGTCATGGAGCGCGCTCATCACCGCGCCGCGCTCGCGGGCCACCTCGTCCGCCAGGATGGGCTCGCCGCGGCCTTCGAGCGCGACGATCACGTCGGCCGGAGCCCGCGCCGGAGCCTCGAAGTGGTCCACGGCGTCCCGCGTCTCCGCGGCCGCGCACCGGAACGCATCACCCTCCCGGACGTACAGCGCGACGCCCTCGGCCGCGGTGGACCGTACCACCGTCGTGCTGATGAACGCCAGCAACTTGTTGAGCTGCAACACGCGCGTGAGGATCTGGCTGGCTTCACGCACAGTCCGCTGATAGTTCGCGTGCGTACGATAGACGTAACGATCGAGCAACCGGTTGGCGACATCGCGGGTGATGGGGATGAGGACGATGGCGATTGCTACTGCGGCGAGAAGCAGTCCGAGTTGTGGCGCGTCCAGGTGGGCATGAAGTCGCTTCCACGAGACTGCTACGAGGAGAGCGGCGGGCAGCGCCGAGAGTATGATCGCAAGACCAAACGTAAGACTCCTATGGACGAAAAGCCGGAGGTCCATGAGGCGATGACGAATGATGGCGTGTCCGACGAGGGCGACGTAAACCAACGTGAAGTACGGACCAATGTGACTGTATGTTGACTGCCCGGTGAGCAAGGGCAGCACTAGATTTGTTGCGATTCCTCCACCGAATCCGATGCAGAGCCCGGTCCCCAAGTAGTGCAATTGTCTTCGTGCTCGTGCCCCACAACGGCGCCACTTTCGGACGAACATATTTAGTCCAAGTGAGAGAGTCCCGATGAAATAGATCGCAAAAACGGGATACATGGGTCCGGTTCGACGAGAGAGTCCGTCCAAATCTATCGTGGGGTTATGAATGATGAGTCCGCTGAAAATCGCGAGAAACGCAAAGAATCCTCCCACGGCAAACGTAAGATGTAGAACGGTGTTGGATGGCCACTGCGAACGCATCGGGTAGACAGAAGCGAATGCAACAAACGCGGCCGGAATCATACTAGCAAAGGCAAAAGGTACGCCGGACCACCAGTGAAGATAAGTGCGACTTTGAAGACCGGTGATTCCGACTACCCAACCTGCGATGAATAGAGTGTGTAGGGCGAAGGCGCTGTTGACTGGATTGTGAGGTTGTGCTCGGAAGACAAATATTGCGAGCAGGACAAGAAGAAGGGCCGTGATCAACAGGGACGCTTCGATCGGCGACATCGTCGGCAACCGCCTATCGTTTGTAAGACGCTTGGGGCTGCGGTGCCAACGGTCGGATCACACGATCGCTGAGATCCGGTTCCAGGCTCGGGAATTCGATTTCCGCAATCGTTCCGATGTGGCCGAGCCTTGGCGACAGAGTGAGGCGTGCTCGATGGAAATCGGCGATTTCCTGACAGATTGATAGACCTAACCCCGTTCCTGACGGCTTCGTTGTAAAGAACGGCTCAAAAATTCGCCCACGAACAGAGGGATCGATCCCTAGACCATCGTCTATCACGCGAACGATGACGCGTCCCTCTCCACCAAGCCCGAAAGTATGAGTAGCATCTATCGAAATGATCCCGCCGGTCGGCATGGATTCAGCAGCGTTTCTTAGGAGATTTACGAACAACTGGACGAGCTGACCCGGGTCGCCAATGATCTTTGGGATCTCTCTTGGACAATTCAAAGCGACTCGTGTCCCTGCGTCTTCCGCGGTTGGTCCATGAATCGCGATAATGTCGGCGAGTAACGGGGGTAACGCGATTTCGGTCAACTTGCCTCCCTCACTCGGTGCCATCAAGCGTAGGCGCTCGGCGAGGCGAACAATTCGGCCAACTTCCATGGGGAGAAGGCGAGCTGCTGTATCGCGATATTCGGGGTCATCGAAACGATCTGGCAACATCGCGATGAAATTCGAAATTGCAGCAAGGGGACTACGAATCTCGTGCGCGATACCAGCATAGAAACGAGCCATCGTAGCGAGATGCTCAATCCGCCTTTGATTTCGCTCTAGAGCCTTAATCGTTGAGAGATCTGTTACGACGACCAGCGCCCCAGAAACCTTCTCAGATTCATCATGCAGCACGGCAGTCGAAAGGATGACTGGCAGCGGTCCTCTTGTGGGATGGTCGACCACGGCTTCAGCTTCCAGGGGTCTCCATGCCCCTGTGACGGCGAGTGCCAGGGCCCATGAGACCTGAGATGGTAGGAGATCGACATGGTGGCCCCGGTCGCGTTCAGCAAGCCCGAGCAGGCTCTTTGCCGCAGAGTTGAAACTAGTTATGCGACCATCTACATCAATCGCTATGACGGCAGAATCGAGAGCCTCGAGAAGGCGATCAGAGTATTCCAGCATTTGGATGCGCTGACGGTAGAGTAGCGAATTCTCGAGCGCGATAGATGCGAGGTCCGCAAGTGATTCAATGAAGGTTAGATCAGCGGCAAAATAAGCGTCACCGCTTTTCCGCGGCCCAAGGAGGATCGCCCCCAGCAATTGGCCGCGCCGGCCGAGCGGGACTACGAGTTCAATTCCAGCGTCACGCATGAGTCCATGCGCCGGTGTACGAGAGTCACGCGTGGGGCTGACGACTAGTGCTGACGAGGCGTCCTCGCTCACGAGAGAGCGGAGTGTCTCGCGGAGCGTCGGATTCAGCTCGAAATCGGAGATCAACGGCTCAAGATCCTGTCCTTCTGAGGAACGCACTACCATCGCAAACGATTCGGGAACAAAGGCACTCGAGAGCGTGTCGCGGAGTTCACGGGCAAGTTCGCTGGGCTGCATTAGTCGGCTCAGACGATGGGTCGCTTGCCGAAGTGCCAAAGGATGATCTAGGCGCCGACGGTAGAGATAGGGATCGACGAGTCGAGCTATGATGCTTTGACCGGGGACGGACAGCAAAAGAAGTGAAACGATGACCACGATCAGGACGTCATGAGGGATCGGCATGCTTTGAAGTGGAAAGAGAATGATCTTGCTGAATGCTATGACAACAAGAGAAACGATGGCTGTCGTGAGCAGATAAGTAAGACCGCGATTGATTACGAGACGGAGATCCATCAAGCGGTGTCGAATGATCGCGTGCCCTACCAGGAGTACCAGTGGCAGTGAGAAGTATGGGCCCAGCCAGCTGTAACTTGATCGACCGGTTGCAATTGGAATCAATAGATTTGCAGTAATCCCACCGGCGCTGACGACGAGCAACCCGATACCCAGGTACTGCAACTGGGCTTTGGCAAGACCACGCACTAGTCGGGACTTAGCGATGAAGACTGACAGGGATACGACGGCACACGCGACAATGGAGATTGCATATATTGGGTAAAGTATTCCTGACGAGCGTTGGATTCCGTCAGGTGTCTGTGTGATGTCATACGCCACCAGCCTGGTTGTTGCCGAAAGGACTGCGAGCAGCGTTGACCAGGCGAGAGCTCCCACAATCAGGCGCTTTGAGGGCCAGTCACTCGCGATCGGAAAGAATCTTGAAAAGGCCAGGAAGGTGGGTGAAATGAAGCTCGCGCTGACGAAACTAAATCGCCCCCATGCTTCGATATGCTGATTACTTTCGACTCCAGCTATGCTCAGTACCCAGCCCCCCATCGCAATGGTGAACAATGCGAACCATCGATTGATTGGGCTTTCGGGTCTCGCCCTCCAAACATATGCCGCGAGCGCTGCGAGGAGAAGAGACAGGAGTAAGAGGGAGACTGCGCGTAGCGCCACTAGTTCGGAGCTCCGAGAACAATCGCGGAATGAGATCCGCCGATACTTTGGGCGTGGACGAGCGCAACCTGAACTCGAGCACTCCGACTTCGATTTGGTACGTAGTCTAAATCACACGCCGGATCCGGGTAACTGTAATTGATGGTTGGGGGGACGACGTTGTTTTTGATTACCAAGGAGGTCGTTACTATTTGCATCGCACCGCTTGCTGCTAACGCTTGACCGCACATCGATTTGATAGATGAAACCGGGATGCAGGACGCTTGGCGCCCGAATGCGCGCTTGATTCCGGCGGTCTCTGCGGCGTCATAGTCGATTAGAGAATTTCCGTGCGCGCAGATGTAGTCGACATCTTGAGCGGTGAGTTCGGCGCGGTCGAGAGCAGCCTGTAAGACCTGGCGAATAGGTTCTCCCGACGAATCGACTTCACGCATATGCCGGGCTTCAGTGATGCTCGCTGTGCCTACTATCCGTGCGTAGATTGAGACGCCACGTGCTCGTGCGTGCTCCTCTTCTTCAACTACGACGATGCCGGCGCCTTCCGCTAGAACGAGACCGCTACGGAGTCTGTCAAACGGGCGACTTGCCTCGGCGGGGGGCCCTTCCCAACGAGACAGTGCCCCGAGAGCGCGAAACGCCTCAAGATTTCCAGGAGAGAGCGGTGTTTCAGTACCGCCTGCTATTACTGCTGTGGCCTCGCCACGACGAACCTTATCGGCAGCCCACGCGATTGAATCCAGACCTGCCACACAAGCTGTACCAAACGAGGAGACTTGGCCATTTCCATGAGCCTGAATGGCGACGTGGCTCGCCGCTGCGTGGCCTGGGTACTCTAGGACTATCCACGGCGGAATGACCTCACCTCTCAGGTATGGCACGAAACTCTCTTGCACATCGATAAGGCCGCTCATCGAGCTACTGACGGAAACGAGGATTTGCTCGGCCGGGATCTGCGCGGTGTCGAGCTTCGCGTCGTCGCGGGCCATTCTTGCGGCGGCGACGGCGAACTGGCTGAAGCGGCCCGCCATCCGGCCGGCCGCGCCCGGCATCCACTGCTTGACGTCGAAATCCTTG